>CAKNLF010000112.1 GCA_930989305.1 uncultured Roseburia sp.
CTGGCAACTTCCATAAAATCCATCAAAGAGATCTATTCCCTTCTTCCGGATGATGCCAATATTGTATACTCCTGTTCCACAGGATATGGCGAAGCTCTGGTAAAAGCAGCTCTTATGCTGGATGAAGGAGAAGTGGAAACCATTGCTCATTATACTGCCGCCGCCTTTTTTGACCCGGCAGTGGATTGTATCCTTGACATCGGCGGTCAGGATATGAAATGCATCAAAATCAAAAACCAGACAGTAGACAGCGTACAGCTTAACGAAGCATGTTCATCCGGATGCGGCTCATTTATTGAAACCTTTGCGAAATCCTTAAATTACAGCGTGCAGGATTTTGCAAAAGAGGCTCTTTTTGCCCAAAATCCCATTGATCTTGGCACACGCTGTACTGTATTTATGAATTCAAAAGTAAAACAGGCTCAGAAAGAAGGGGCTTCCGTTGCTGATATCTCAGCCGGTCTGGCCTACTCTGTTATCAAAAACGCGCTGTTTAAGGTAATCAAACTTTCTGATCCTTCTGACCTGGGCAAAAATATCGTTGTTCAGGGCGGTACTTTCTACAATGACGCCGTTTTACGCAGTTTTGAGACTATCTCCGGCTGTCAGGCGATCCGGCCGGATATCGCCGGCATCATGGGTGCTTTCGGCGCTGCTTTGATCGCCCGTGAACGCTATGAAGAAGGCCACTGCAGCCACATGCTCACCATCGATCAGATCAACGAGCTGACATTTGAGACAAAACTGGCCCGCTGCGGAGGATGCACCAACAACTGTCTGCTGACGATCAACAAATTTTCCGGGAACCGTCAGTATATCACCGGAAACCGCTGTGAAAAAGGCGTCGGAAAAGAAAAGAACAAAGAACAGATCCCAAATCTGTTTGAGTACAAATATAACCGTATTTTCGGATACGAGCCATTACCGGAGGAGGAAGCTCCACGGGGCACCATCGGCATCCCGCGCGTGTTAAACATGTATGAGAACTACCCGTTTTGGGCTGTTTTCTTCAAAAAACTGGGATTCCATCTGGTATTGTCTCCTACATCCACAAGGAAGATCTACGAACTTGGTCTGGAGTCCATACCAAGCGAATCGGAATGTTATCCTGCAAAACTGGCTCACGGGCATGTGACATGGCTGATCAAAGAAGGTGTAAAAACCATCTTCTATCCGTGTATTCCTTATGAAAGAAATGAATTTCCGGATGCCAACAACCACTATAACTGCCCCATCGTTACTTCCTATGCGGAAAATATCAAAAACAATGTAGACGAGATTACATCCGGACAGATCCGTTTCCTGAATCCGTTTATGTCCTTTTCCAACCTGGAGACGCTTACTCAGCGTCTTACAGAGGAATTTACAAAAGAATTCCAGATCCCCGCTGATGAGATCGCACAGGCGGCGGCAGCCGGCTGGGAAGAACTTGCCAGAACCCGGGACGATATGCGAAAAAAGGGCGAGGAAACTCTGAAATACTTAAAAGAAACCGGGAAACGGGGAATCGTACTTGCCGGACGTCCTTACCACATTGATCCGGAGATCAACCACGGTATTCCGGAACTGATCACATCCTACGGATTCGCGGTTCTCACAGAGGACTCCATCTCACACCTGCATCAGGTAGAACGGCCTCTGATCGTTATGGACCAGTGGATGTATCATTCCCGTCTGTACGCAGCGGCCAATTATGTAAAGACAACAGACAATCTGGATCTGATCCAGCTGAACTCCTTTGGCTGCGGACTGGATGCCGTTACTACAGACTGTGTAAGCGATATCCTTACAAAATCAGGCAAGATTTACACCTGTCTGAAAATTGACGAGGTAAACAACCTGGGTGCCGCAAGGATCCGTATCCGTTCGCTGATCTCCGCGATCCGCGTCCGTGAAAAACATCCAAAAGAACGCCGTATTGTTCCGGCCAATCACAACCGGGTGGTATTTACGGAAGAAATGCGCAAAAATTATACAATCATTGCCCCCCAGATGTCTCCTATGCATTTTGAACTGCTCCAGCCTGCTTTCCAGGCGGCCGGATACAATCTGGAAGTGCTGGATAACGATAACAAAACAGCCGTAAATGTAGGGCTGAAATATGTAAACAACGATGCCTGCTATCCTTCTCTGATCGTAGTAGGTCAGATCATGGACGCAGTAACATCAGGAAAATATGATGTGAATAAACTGGCTATCATCGTCAGCCAGACAGGAGGCGGATGCCGTGCTTCCAATTACATCGGATTTATCCGAAGAGCCCTGGAAAAAGCGGGATATCCTCAGATACCGGTCATCTCCCTGAACTTAAGCAGTCTGGAGAAAAACCCGGGATTTAAATTTACACTGCCGCTGATCCAGAAGGGAATTTACGCTCTGGTCATCGGAGATATCTTTATGCGCTGTGTATATGCCACAAGACCTTATGAAGCAGTTCCAGGCTCTACCAACGCCCTTCATGAGAAATGGAAAAAGATCATCATCGACTGGATCACAAGCAGAAAATTCCTTTCTCACCGGAAATTCAAACGCTACTGCCGCGAGATCATCCGTGATTTCGATAATCTGGAGCGTCTGGATATTAAAAAGCCGAAGGTAGGCGTAGTAGGTGAAATCCTTGTAAAATTCCTGCCTATGGCAAACAACTATCTGGTGGATCTGCTGGAAGCTGAGGGAGCGGAAGCCGTTGTACCGGACCTTTTGGACTTCTTCCTCTACTGCTTCTACAACAACAATTTCAAAGCAGAAAAGCTTGGAATGAAGAAATCTTCTGCCCGTAAATCCAACTTGGGAATCTGGGCGCTGGAAAAACTCCGGGGAGCCGCAAGGAAGGCCTTTGAGGAGAGCAAACACTTTACTCCTCCCGCTCATATTTACGATACTGCCAAATACGCGGAATCTATCGTATCCCACGGCAACCAGACCGGCGAAGGATGGTTTCTGACAGGAGAGATGCTGGAGCTGATCCATTCCGGCACCAACAATATCGTCTGCACCCAGCCTTTCGGCTGTCTGCCAAACCATATTGTAGGAAAAGGCGTTATCAAGGAACTGCGTCATCAGTATCCGCTGTCCAATATTGTGGCCATCGACTTTGATCCCGGCGCCAGCGAAGTAAATCAGCTGAACCGTATCAAACTGATGCTTTCCACAGCCCAGAAAAATCTGAAAAAAGAGCTGCAGGCTTCCGGGAAATAGGAAACTGCCTGATAGAACAAAAGTTCCGTCAGATCATGGATCGCATGATCTGACGGAACTTTTTTATATTCTTGTTTTGCTGTTTTTGTTTTAATCCTAATCCCGTTTTTCCTCCCGGTCCTTTTGGCCTCTGTCCATCCCGTTCCCATTCAGTTCATCCAGGATCTCATTGGATCTTTTCAGCTCAAGAAAACATTTCCAGTAATACAGCGCAGCCACGATGGCAAAGGGGATCGTCGTGCTCCGAAATTCATCCCGGTAAGCTGTATCGGCCAGTTCCCGGAAATGTCCGGACACCCATGTACTTCCCAGGACAACCGCCAGGAAAATCCCATACTGCAAAAGGATCACCAGCCAGAGGGGCCAGTCCGAACAGTATTCTCCCAGTTTCAGCAGCCCGATCAGAAGGGCGGTCAGGACAAATCCCCACAGCAGATTGGAAACATAGCTGGCGTCCTTCGTATGCCAGATAAATTCTTCCGTGATCAATTTAAACAAAACCCAGCAGGTATATAATACGCATACCAGCGGAATATAATTTTTCCTGTTAATGATCTTCAGCTGCATATCTGTCCTCCTTCCCCCGCAGTCTGCAAATATACTTATAAAACTCGTTTTTGTAGCTTCTGTTCAGCTGGAGCGTTTCCCCGTTTTTCAGGATCAGCTTTGCCCGCATATTAAAATCCGCCTGAATGCGGGAAATAAAAAACACATTGACGCACATGGATTTGCTGATCCGGACCATCCCCTGTCCGTGAAAGGCATCCAAAAACTGCTGCAGACCGTAATCAATCTGGTACACTTCTTTTTCCAGATAGGCAAAACATTTCCGGTCCACGATCTCGCAATAATAAATTTCCGAAACCGTAATCAATTTTTCTCCCTGTTCATTTTTTCCCATGATCGCCGTCATGGACTCCAAATAAGAAAACAGCCCCCGGATCTGAGCGTTTTCTTCTCTGTAATGGATATCTATAAAATCTTCCGTAAGATTTCTGTCCCGAAACTTGTGTATCCGCATATTTTATCTGCTCCTGCTGATCCTGAACATTATATACGGGCCAGCGCATATGTCCGGCCCGCGATCAAAAAAGTTTTAAAATATCATACCACATGCCCCAGGAAAATGCCAGCCTTTCGGATCATTGATACAGGCTGCCATCCACGATCCGGATCTTTTCATCCCCATAATCAAACACCCGCTGATCGTGAGTTACGATCACAATGGTGCTTTTACTCTCCCGCTGGAGCTTCATCAGCGCTTCCATAAAAATATAGACATTTTTGCTGTCCAGGCTGGCGGTTGGCTCATCGCACAGGATCAGCTGAGGGGCCGAGACGATTGCCCGGATGATGGCCACTCTCTGCTGTTCGCCGCCGGACAGAGCTGAAATCTGTTTCTTCTGGATCTGTCCCAGATTCAAAAGCTCCAGATACTCTCCCACCTGCCTGCGCACCTTCATGCTGATCCGCTGTTTGCGCAGATAATAAGGGATCAGTATATTGTCCTCCACATTCATAAAGTCAAACAGATTCAGGTTTTGAAACACCATGCCGATCTTTTCCAGCCGGATGCGGTCCCGGCTGCGGCGCCGTTCCCGCAAAAGCTCTGTCTCGCCGATACGCACCCGGCCTCCAACCTGATCCAAAAGCCCTGCCATGGCGTACAGCAGCGTGGTCTTTCCGGAGCCGGACGGCCCGGAGATCGTATAAATTTTTCCCTGCTCAAAAAAACAGCTGATATGATTCAGGATCGTTCTGTCCTTTCCCGCTTCTTTTACCGTATAAGTTAAATCCTCAACTGCAGCTGCATACATCGCAACTCCTCCTTTTCCACTGTTGCTATTTCTTTTTATTTCCGCAAAAGCTCCACGCACCGTCCCTGTTTTGTCTCCTTGCCGATCAGGAACAGCTGCACCGCCATATAGATCGCAAACCAGACGGCAAACAGCAGTCCGAAACGGACAGGGCTGATATCAAAGCCGGATATGGCGTAATTGGACGGATTCAGCGTCGCGTACGCCAAGGCCTTGGTAAATACCGTGGTCATGCCGATCACAGGCAGTACGACCCACAAAATATTCCACACCGCCTGAATGGCAAAAATTTTCACCAGCGCCCTCCGGCCTGTGCCCATTCCCTGAAGGCAGGCCAGCAAGGCACGGTTGTCGCTGCAGGACATGACCAGGCAGGTTCCCACGGCCATAATGGAACAGATCAGGATCATCCAGACCACCAGTTCGATATTTTCGGTAGATTTTACCGCCTGGGTATAAGATTCCCTGCAGATTTCCTCCTTTGTCTGGATCAGCGCCCCTTCTTCCTGCTTTGGCGCTCCGGCATTTTCCAGATAAAAGGTAAGATTACAGCAGTCCTCCAGACCCAGCTGTTTTTCCAGATAGGCCAGGCTTACATAGGCGTCCGCGCGTCCCCAGTCATTGCCCAGGCTTCCGGTGTAGGCACGAAAGCTTACATCTGTACCGTCAAAGTCCAGTGTCAGGATATCCCCTTCCCTGAGACCGCCAAAATCTTCCGGCAGTATGATCCCGTCAAAATCCGCGTCATCCAGCGCTTTCACCAGATACGAGTCATCCGCCAGATTTTCCGGATCCAGGACGTCCGCCTGTGAATCATAGCCTTCCTCAGTCAAAGGAACTTCAAAAAGCGTTTCAAAAGACCGCAGATACGCCCCGTCGATCCCGGTTACCCAGATACGGTTTCCATCTCCATCTAAAGCGCGGTACCGCAGTGTCTGAAATGCGGTATCCGCCGCCTGGGAATCCGTCCTTTCCAGAAGCTTTTCGGAAAAGACATAGCTCTGATAATGGATATTTTGTTCCGCCAGGGATCCCCCTGCCAGTCTCGCGCTGGCATACAGCGAATACAGACCGCAAAACAGACTGCCGCTGAACAGGAACAGAAAGCACATGATCTTGAAACGGCCCCAGAAGCTCTCCTGCAGTTTCAGCGCCAGCTGAAAATGATACGCTCCTGTCAGCTTTCCAATCCCTTCCGCGATCTTGAATGCCAGACACATCGCCGGATCAAAGGCAAATATGATCACCACATAATACAAAAGTTTTATCGCCTGACATGCGATCAGCCCATTGACCGGATCCAGCATACTCTGAAAACCGACGCAGCAAAAATGTACCGTCAGGAACACGCCAAGGGCAACCGCTCCCTGTATGACCAGTCCCGGGAGCCTTTTCTTTTTCTGTTTTCCGCTCCCCCGCAGTTCGGATATCACGCTGCGTTTCCCCTGTTTTGCCCCGATCAGGAAAACCGTTGCCAGCAGCATCCCCAGATGCAGCGCCAACGCTCCGGCGATGACCTGCGGCCGGATCCACAAAAGGCTTTCCCCTGTCCGAAGCGCATAGGCATGATAGACGATTTCTCCAAGAGCCAGTCCCGCCCCGATGCTCACCGGCTGCATATACAGCAGTTCCATCAGATAAAGGACAGTCAGTTTCCTGTTGGGAAACCCCATCAGTCTCACATTCCAGTTAAACCGGGCCCGGCTGTCGTACAGCCCTTTCAATTCCATAGCGATCAGCCACAGAAAAAATACGATAATGATCAGCACCACCAAAATCATGGCCGAAGACATCATATCCGCCTGATCCGCGTCCGATCCGGAAAGCTCTCTGGTACCCATTCGGAGGGCATAGACGATCATGATGATCGTTGCTATCAGAAAAAAATTTAAAATATAAGAGAAATACAGCAACAGCTTCTCCTTCCTGCTGCTTGCGCACAGCATCTTTCCCATTTTTTTCAAAAAAACACTTCCTTCCGATCTGTAATCGAGCGTTTTTCCGCTCCCACCTGTACTGTAACACATCCTGCGAAAAAGGAAATCCATTCCTGCCCATGCTGCGCTTTCGGATACCTAAGATGCAAAAAGCAGCCGTGAGACTGAAAATTTTTCAATCCCACGGCTGCCCGTTTTTTTCACCGAACACGGTTCTTATGTGTTTTTATAATTTCAGATTTTTAAACAGATCCCCCAAAGACGTACCGATCTCTTCGGATTTCGGTATCTTGATCGCGGCTTCCTCTGCCTCTTCTTTGTCTTCAATGAGCTGTTTCATGCTGAGTCCTACTTTTCCATCCTGGTTTTTGATCACTTTTACCTGGACCTCCTGGCCTTCTTTCAGTACTTCGCCCGGATGTTTAATTCGCTTCTGACTGATCTGCGAAACATGAAGCAATCCGGAAATACCGTCTCCAAGGTCAATAAACGCTCCATAACTCTGCAGGGATTCCACTTTTCCGGTCCTTACTTCTCCTACTTTGATATCCTGTATCTTCTGACGTTTCGCTTCTTTTTCTTCCTCACGAAGGATTTCTCTTGCTGACAGGACAAGTTTATTTTTCTCCATATCAGCTTCTATTACACGTACGCGCACTTCTTTTCCAAGCCAGTCATTGGTATCGTCCACATGTTTGATGTCCAGACGGGATGCGGGAATAAATCCGCGGATGCCTTCCACCATAACGATCACGCCTTTGTTTACAATGCCGCTGACCGTCAGTGTGAGGATTTCTTTATTTTCAAAATACTCCTGTATCTTTTTCCATGCCAGCAGAGTATCCGTATCGTATTCGCCGTCTCCCATCACTTCATAGGAAGCTTCCAGTTCTTTTGCGTAATCTTCCATGGATTCTGCCGGTGTATCCTGAGCCGTTTTCTCAGTTTCTGCTGTCTGAACATCAGCAGTTTCCTGTGTCTGATCTTTTACTGCATCTTCTGTCATTGTTTCTTCCGTTACTTTTACTTCTTCTGTCATCTAAAACACCCTTTCCTTATATATACTTGATATTTAAACAGATCCCCGGTAAGGTTCTGCATCATATAACGATTTT
>CAKNLF010000113.1 GCA_930989305.1 uncultured Roseburia sp.
AAGAAAGGATAGCTGAGAAAAGTTGGGAGTGAGGGCCCGGCGGTATGGGCTTGGGGCGGGTGGGCGGCTGTCTCCCGCAGTAGAAGAACGGTCAGACAATGTCTGACCGTTCTTCTACTGCGGAAAATTTTCCTGACTTTGTATTTATTGCTCGCCAAAAATTATAATTATGTGATTTTTTTCACCTATTTCATTATAATTATGTGATTTTTCTTGATTTTCTATATTTACTGTTTTAAAATATTCGTATAATTAAAATCTTTGAAACACATTATAATGAATAAAATACCAGGAGAATTTTTATGGATCGAACACTTTTACAAAAACTTCTGAAATGGAAAAACTCCAAATACCGGAAACCCCTGATCTTAAAAGGAGTAAGACAGGTGGGAAAAACCTGGCTGCTCAAGGAATTCGGCAGGCAATACTACGAGAATACCGCATATTTCAACTTCGATGAATCCCCCGAGTATCAACAATTTTTTGAAACTACCAAAGATGTAGGCAGGATCCTCCAGAATCTTATGCTGGCAAGCGGTCAGAAAATCTCTCCGGGAACCACACTGATCGTTTTTGACGAAGTACAGGATTGTCCCAATGTGATCAATTCCATGAAATACTTCTGCGAAAACGCGCCCCAGTATCACATCGCCTGCGCCGGATCGCTGCTCGGCATCGCTCTGGCTAAACCTTCTTCCTTTCCTGTAGGCAAGGTTGATTTCATGCAGGTAGAGCCTATGACTTTTACTGAATTTCTTATGGCCAACAACGATATCAATCTGGCCCGCTATATACAGGAAATTGATACCCTGTCCCCCATTCCGGATGCTTTTTTCAATCCGCTCTGTGAAAAGCTGAAAATGTATTATGTTACCGGCGGAATGCCCGAACCTGTTCTGATGTGGACCCAGGAACGGGATGTAGAAGCTATGCAGACAGCCCTTTCCAATATTATAAGCGCTTATGAAAGAGATTTTGCCAAACATCCGGATGTCAGGGAATTCCCCCGTATTTCCATGATATGGAAGTCTATCCCTTCACAGCTTGCCAGAGAAAATAAAAAGTTTCTGTATAAAGCTGTCAAGGAAGGTGCCCGGGCTCGTGAATATGAAGACGCTCTTCAGTGGCTGGTAGATGCCAATCTGGTCAAAAAAATTTACCGGAGCACTGCTCCTGGCCTTCCGATCTCTGCTTATGACGACTTATCCGCCTTTAAAATATATATGGCGGATGTAGGTCTATTGCGGCGGCTTTCTCTTCTCTCTCCTACCGCGTTTGGAGAAGGCAACCGGCTTTTTACGGAATTTAAAGGAGCACTTTCAGAAAACTATGTGCTGGAAGCATTAATCGGTCAGTTTGAAGCCACTCCCCGTTACTGGTCCCAAAATAATCCTCCCTACGAAGTGGATTTTATCATCCAGAGGGAAAACGATATCATTCCAGTGGAGGTCAAAGCGGAAAGCAACACAACCGCCAAAAGCCTAAAAAAGTACAAAGAAAAATTCGGCAATAAAATCCGGATTCGGGTCCGCTTTTCTCTGGATAACCTGAAACTGGATAACGATATGCTCAATATTCCCCTGTTTCTGGCAGATGAAACAGACCGTCTGATCGGCATTGCCTTAAACGAGATTTCTTCTCATATACAATAATAAAACAGCCCGAATCATCTGCCGGGATTAAAATTTCCACATCCTTTCATCTCACAAATAATTATACGCCAAGAGCCAGGCCCTCCGCGGACCTGGCTCTTATTCTCTGGAGAAAGTGCTGACGCATCCTTTCTTTTAGAAATGACATAATGTTTTCATACGGCCTTCCAGATACGGCTGTAATTTTGACTGAGCATATTCCGGAAGATTAATGATTTTTACAGGATCCGGATTTCCTGCGTTTTCTGATGCGAATTCAGCTACTGCATTATAGTATTTACCCAGAAATTCTGTTCCAAGATTAAACTTGTTAATGCCTTTTGAAAAAGCAACCAGAAGCTGATCATCGGGAATACCGCTTCCCCCGTGAAGTACAAGAGGTACGCTGGTAGCGGCATGGATTTCCTCCAGGCGGGCGATATCAAGATGTGGTGTCTCTTTATATTCTCCATGGGCATTTCCTATGGAAACCGCCAGGGAATCTACACCTGCTTCTTTGCAGAATTTTTCCGCGGCATCTGCTTTTGTATATAAATCTTCATTATGATTATCGGAATCTGCGGCAAGACCTACATGACCGATCTCTCCTTCTACAAACACGCCTTTTTCATGAGCTTTCAGCACTACTTTTCTGGTCAGAGCAATATTTGTATCCAGGTCGTTCATTGAACCGTCCATCATAACGGATTCAAATCCGGAATCAATGGTATGCATGATCGCCTCATATGTATAATCGTGATCCGCATGAAGACCGATAGGCACTTTTACTTCATTTGCAAGTTCTTTTACCAATGCTGCATGATTCTTAAATCCGGTTGTATGCTGTATAGTAACGTGTTCCGGATACAACATAACAATAGCCGGCGTATTGGTTGCTTCCGCGGCATATACAACAGATCTTGCCATTACATAATCCATACAGATAAAAGCGATTGCCGCCGTATTGCTTTCCTGTGCCATTTTTAATATATTTCCTACTTTTTCGTACATAACAGTCTCCTTCCTCGCCCATTCTCTATTCTTTTCTGTTTTCTTTCAGCAGTCCCGGCAAAAGTCCGCCCGCAAAAGAATCTCCCAGTCCGACCACAGTAGGATGTTCCACATAACGCAGGTCTTTGCATGGTACACAACAGATATGATTGTCTGAGAGCTCTTTGATATCTTCACAGAATCTCACGCTTTCCGCTCTTCCGGGCATCTGCATTGTTTCATTATAATCTTCCGGAGTGAATACATCTCCCATACGGAAACGGGTTCCGGCCATAGCGATCCCACCGTTCAGAGAATTTTTCATAATGTGGGCTTTTTCTCCATATGCCAGCGCCCATGCCGCTGAATGAACCAGAATTGTTTTTATTCCGGAATTTTTATGGACCGTTTCCACTGCATCCAGCACTGCCTTAGGATCCAGGATATCAATCCTCTTTCCTATATATTCCTGAAGTTCGTCTTCATTCATGCTCAGAATATCTGTTACAGGAGCCAGCTGTTTATGAACATAATACCGAAACTCTTTCACTACATAGCATCCGTCTTCCATAACAGTAAGGGCATCCCCGGGCAGATGTTTCCATAATGCCTTGATCTTTTCTACGCGGTCTTCCAGAACATTTCTTTCCAGTATTTCACTGAGACATCCCAACAGGAAAACTTCGGCGTCTGTGATCATTGCGCCAAATTTCTCGTCCAAGACCGGTATATACAGACTGTCAATATCTCTGGAGATCATAATACGATTTTCTCTTGGGGTAATGAAATCAATATCATTGGCATGTATTCTAACTCCACCCCTGCACTGAAGCACTACATGAGGGTAAATCCTGGCATGATCTGCATCCACGCCAGGCAGCACTTTGACTCTTGCAGGCATCAGTCTTTTGACATGCTCATTGTAACAGCTTGTCTGCAGAACCGAAGAATAGCCCAGCTTATCCAGAACAATAGCCGCCCTGGTAGCCGTTCCCCCTAATGTAATATTGTATTTAAAATGATCCGCAAATGTCTCACAGATTTCTGACGTATCAGGCACCATCTCGCCGCCTATGCCTGCCTGCAGATGCGCAAGGCATATGATCCAGACTGAACGCTCACAGTCCGGCTCTATATCCATTTTCAATTCGTCCGCATGGATATTAAAGGCTTTGATCTGTTCTTCCACCACATGCGTATCCCATATTAATTCGTAATCTACGCACGTATGGAAACCCATGGCTATTTTCTCACCCATTCTGTAATCTCCTTTCGTCAGATTTCATATTCAGTCGCTTATAAAGGCGCGCCTTTTTTAAATGCGCGCCTTTATTTTTTACTCAATATGCTGATTAATAAAGAGAAGCTTTTCCAGCTGCCTGGAACAGGTCTATCTTCTGGAATGCTACTTCTTTCATTGCTTCTACGCAAGGAGGCTGAATCTGATTCGGCTCACGAAGAGATTCGTCCTGAAGTACTTCTCTCATTTTTTTATAATATGCAGCCTTAATATCGCTGGAGATATTGATTTTGTTTACACCATGCTCTACGGATTTCGCGATTTCAGAATCTTTATTGGAAGATCCGCCGTGAAGTACAAGGGGTGCTGTTACTACTTTTTTGATCTCATCCAGAATATCTATACGAAGTTCCGGTTTTTTATCTTTCGGATAAATGCCATGACATGTACCGATTGCAATTGCAAGACAGTCGATTCCTGTTTTTTCGATAAAATCTTTTGCCTGCATTGGATCTGTATATAATATTTCATCAGGAGCTGTAGTTTCTACGGAATCTGTATTTCCGATCGTACCTAATTCGCCTTCTACAGATACGTTAACTGCGTGAGCAGCCTCGCATACTTTTTTACATGTTGCCACATTGCCTTCATAAGGCTGGCTGGAAGCATCAATCATAACGGAAGTAAATCCTGCCTGGATTGCCGTGATAACCTGTTCAAATGATGCGCCATGATCCAGATGGATAACTGCCGGTATCGGAGATTTATTGATTCTGTCAATAATACCTTTTACCATTTCCGTTGTTATATGGCTCAGTTCGTCCGGATGGATCGCGATAATAACAGGAGCATTCTTCTCTTCGGAAGCTTCCATAATACCATTAAACATATTGTAGTCGCTGATATTAAAAGCAGGTACCGCGAAATTATTTTTGTTAGCTACAGCAAGTAATTCTTTCATGTTCATTAGCATAATAAACATCTCCTTTGATTAAAACTTTTATTATTCTTATATTTCCACTTCCGTTTAGCCCTTTACGCCGCCGGATGACATACCGGCAATAAAGTATTTCTGGAAGAAGATAAACAGGACCAGTACAGGGATAGAACCCAGTACGCTCATAGCCATCATCTGGCTCCAGTCATATGCATGCTGTCCCATCAGCAGGTTGATACCGATTGGTACGGTACGCATATTTTCTGTCTGTGTCAATGTTAAGGCAAACAGATATTCGTTCCATGCCTGCATGAATGTGTACATACCTACGGAAACCATACCCGGGATGGAGATGGGCACCAGGATCGACCACAGCGCTTTCCAGCGGGAACCGCCGTCGATCATAACCGCCTCATCCAGTTCCTTTGACAACGTGTTGAAATATCCGGTCATCATCAGGATACAGTATGGAAGCGTGGTTACCAGATAGGTCAGTATCAGCGCAAAATATGTATTAAACAGATGCATTGCCACGATCAGGCCCATATAGGGGATCAACAGTACGATAGGCGGGATAGCCTGCACACTGACGATCAATGAGTTAAACAATCCTTTTCCCGGGAAATCAAAACGGCTGAACGCATATGCCGCAAGGATCCCGATAAACAGTGTCAGAAATACGACGCACGCCGCTACGATATAACTGTTCAGGAAAAAGCGCATTTTAGAAGAATCGGTCAATACTGCCGCATAGGATGCCAGGCTGTCTGTCTCATCAAAAAACTTCGGAGGCCATGCAAAGATCGCCGAATTGGCTTTCAGTGAAGAACAGAACATCCATATGATGGGAAAACCTGCAAACAGGCCGCCAATGACCAGGATAATTGACAGTATGACTTTAACGGGTTTTTTATAACTACCTACCATACTCTATTCCCTCACTTTCTTTTGCTGACGTACATAGAAAATAGCTATGATGACGCAGACGATCAGCAATACAGTGGCTGTCGTTCCACCCATACTGTAATCCAGTTTCTGGAATACCAGTTTGTAGATGTAGATACTCAGCACTTCTGTCGCATTTACAGGTCCGCCGCCTGTCAGCATCCAGATAACGTTAAAGGACTGCAGCGTCCAGATGAAATCCAGCATCGCTATACTGATCAGGATCGGTTTCAACTGAGGGATCGTAATATGGATAAAACTTTTTGCCCCTGTAGCTCCGTCCAGTGCGGCGCTTTCATACAGATCTTCGGAAATTCCCTGGAGACCTGCCAGGATACTGATCATATAGAACGGATATCCGCACCAGATGTTAATGAAGCAGATCACGGCCAGGGCGATATTCTGATCACTGAGCCATTCTGTATTCTGAGATACCTGCGGAAGGAAAGAAAGCAGGTAGTTTACAATACCGGAAGGCTGCAGCATCAGTTTCCACAAGATCGCTACTACAGATGCCGTAAATACCCATGGAAGGATATAGATGACACGGGCAATTGTCTTTGTTCTCGTCTTAAAATATTTTGTATTCAGCAGCATCGCAAAGATCATACCGATAACCAGATGCGCAACTACACTGACTACCACAAATATGACCGTATGTTTGACAGCTCCCCAGAACTGTGCGTCTGCAAATAATGTTTTATAGTTCTCCAGCCCCACAAATACCGGATCCGGAGATACAACGGCATTGTCCAGGAAGGAGTAGCGGACCACCATACAGATTGGAATTACCAAAAAGACAATCAATAATGCCAGTGTGGGAATCAAATATCTATATGGTGTAGTTGACTTTCCTATAGATTTCAAACTTTGTCCCTCCTTAAAGAAGGCATGTTCCGCATCAGACCTTATACGCGGAACATAATATCCTTATATTTTTCGGGAAATCTCCATCTCCCCAACTTGAAAAGAAATGGGGTCAAAAGACCCATGACCCCATTTCCTGTTTGTTTTAGTTACTTTTTTGACTCTTATTTTCCGGCGTTATCCAAATATCCCTGCCAGTTGCCTAACATTGTATCAGCATCCATGTCGCCGCCCAGATATTTTACAAGATCATTTGTCATATCTGTCATAACTGCGGATGCGTCTGCCAGTCCGATGAATTCGTTGATAACGTAGTTATCCTGATATAATTCATAGTATGACTGGAACTGTTCCGGTGCGGAGCTGTAATCCGGTTTTGCAACTTTGCTGTTCGGGAATGCGGACTGTGTCTGAGCAAGGCCTGCAGAAACGGCGCCGTCATTGCCGCTGATCAGGTAGTTGATGAAGTCTGCTGCTGCTTCTTTGTTGTCAGAAGCTTCGCTGATGCCTACTGCCCAGCTTGCGTAGCAGATACCGCTCTGATCGGAGTACCCATCTTTTACAGGGATTGTAGTAGCCTGGAAGTTCAGGTCTTTAAACTGGCTCATAGTAGCTGCAGATGCAATCGTGAATGCACAGTTGCCAGCTGCGAAGTTACTTGTCATTTCGGATTCTTCCAGAGTGCTCATACCCGGATATAAAGAACCCTGATCATTTAATGTCTTGAACAGTTCTGCCAGAGAAGCAATGTTGTCATTGCCGGCTACATCCCATGCGCCGTTGTCATCTTTCAGAGTAATGCCGGATGCCCAGCCTGTACCCATAAATACGTTCTGGATACCGTTTGCATTTGTTGTACCAAGGTTCAGAGCAAATGCGGAATATCCTGCATCTGTGATCTTCTTGCATGCGTCAATGAGTTCGCTCCATGTTTTCGGGATTTCAGATACGCCTGATTTCTCCAGGATATCCATGTTTACATACATCGGATATGCGAAGTTCAGTACCGGAACAACATAGCTTGTGCCGTCTACCTGCCATACATCATTTACCTGGCTGGTATCTACGCCGGCTGCTTCAATATCTGTAAGGATTCCCATATTGGCGAACTCTGCAAGCCAAGCACCGTCAACACCTACGATATCTGCGATCGTTCCGTTTGTCGCCCCGGATGTAATAGCTGTCTTTGTATCAGCCCATGGTGCGCTCAGCAGTTCAACTGTTACGCCAGTATCTTCTTTGTACTGTGCAACAATGTCTTCCAGATAACCTTCCGGAAGTTCAACACCCCACCACTGCTGGAACTGAATTGTTGTTCCGCTGCCGCTGTTGTTTGCTTCATTATTTGCCGACGTGTTGTTGGCGTTGTTGTTGGCGTCGTTGCCGCCGCAG
>CAKNLF010000114.1 GCA_930989305.1 uncultured Roseburia sp.
AATGCGGCCCTGCTGGCCGCAGAAAGTGGCTGTTTGCAACAACAACTGCTATGTGTTTCTTTATTGTGAGTTTGATACAAAAGACATTTACTAACCATAGAAAGTTTTTGAAGATAATTGGATTTATATAATCAAATATTAGTCTTGATGATGTGAAATCAGAAGAATTCCATGTCCCGTCGGAATATGAAAAGGCGCTGGAGTATTTTGAAAATGATGTGAAAACAGGCAGGGATCTGAATAAATATCTCAGCGAGGCAATTCTGCAGCCAGCAAAGTCGGATGAATTATTATATGACTGGAATATCGTTCATTTCCATCTTACCAAAAGGTTTCGGGAGGATGGCTTTGCGAAAAGGAGTGATTTCTGCTCATCGGGAGGAAAATATTGATACAGAGAAAAACTTCCGTTCTCTCTTTACCGCAATCAACAGGATGACAGAGAAATATGATATGCCGATCCTCTATTCCTGCCATCCAAGATCCAGAAAACGGTTGGAGAAGTCCGGTTTTGTGCTGGATCCCCGTGTCATTCAGCATGAACCCCTGGGATTCCACGACTATAACCATCTGCAGATGAACGCATTTGCGGTAGTTTCCGATTCCGGTACACTGCCGGAGGAGAGCAGTTTCTTTACCAGTGTGGGACATCCTTTCCCGGCAGTTTGTATTCGGACTTCTACAGAACGTCCGGAGGCATTGGATAAGGGATGCTTTATCCTTGCAGGTATTGATGAGAAAAATTTGCTGCAGGCGGTGGAGACGGCAGTGGAAATGAATCAGAATGGGGATTACGGTATTCCTGTATCGGATTATGTTGAGGAGAATGTCAGCACCAAGGTGGTAAAGATCATCCAGAGCTATACAGGAGTAGTTGATAAGATGGTGTGGAGGAAAGAGTAATATTATGTGCGGAATTGTAGGTTTTACGGGCAGCCATCAGGCTGCCCCCATTCTTTTAGACGGTTTGTCAAAATTAGAGTACAGAGGATATGACTCTGCAGGATTAGTGGTAAGAAACGGAACTTCTGAGACAGAAATCGTCAAGGCAAAAGGAAGACTTAAGGAATTAATAGAGAAAACAGATGGCGGCCAGTCACTGGTGGGAACCTGTGGAATAGGTCATACCCGATGGGCTACCCATGGAGATCCATCGGAAGAAAATGCTCATCCCCACAAGAGCGATGACGGAAATGTGATCGCTGTACATAATGGCATTATCGAGAATTACCAGGAGTTAAAGGAAAAACTGCTCCGCAAGGGGTATCAGTTTTATTCTTCTACGGATACGGAAGTGGCAGTAAAGCTGATCGATTATTATTATAAAAAGTATGAAGGAACGCCAGTGGACGCTCTGAACCATGCCATGGTTCGTATCCGTGGATCCTATGCTCTGGCAGTTCTTTTTCGTGATTATCCGGAAGAAATCTATGTGGCGCGCAAAGACAGTCCGATGATACTGGGAGTCTCTGATGGAGAGACTTATCTGGCTTCTGATGTGCCGGCTATTTTAAAATATACCAGACGGGTATATTATATAGGAAATCTGGAAATCGCCCGGCTTCAAAAGGGAGCCATTACTTTTTACAACCTGGACGGCGATGAAATTGAAAAGGAGTCTACAGAGATCAGCTGGGATGCGGAGTCTGCGGAAAAGGCAGGATACGAGCACTTCATGATGAAGGAGATCCATGAGCAGCCAAAGGCAGTGAGGGACACTTTAAATTCTGTCTTAAAAAATGGAAAGATTGATCTGTCGGGAACAGGCCTGACAGAGGAAGAGATAAAAAAAATCAGCCAGATCTACATTGTAGCCTGCGGTTCCGCATGGCATGTAGGGATGGCAGCCCAGTATGTAATAGAAGATCTGGCAAGGATTCAGGTGCGGGTGGATCTGGCGTCAGAATTTCGTTACCGCCGCCCGATTTTAGATCCCAATGGCCTGGTCATTATCATCAGCCAGTCCGGAGAGACAGCCGACAGCCTTGCGGCTCTTCGGGAAGCAAAGGAGCAGGGAATACCAACACTGGCAATCGTCAATGTGGTTGGATCCTCCATAGCGAGAGAAGCGGATTATGTCTTTTATACAATGGCTGGTCCGGAAATCGCGGTTGCTACGACAAAAGCATACAGCGCCCAGCTGATCGCCGGGTATGTTCTTGCCCTCAGTTTTGCGTATATCAGAGAGAGGATAGCGGAAGAAAACTATCAGAATCTGCTCCGGGAATTATCAGAACTGCCGGATAAGATAGAAAAAATCATTGAAGATAAAGAACGGCTCCAGTGGTTTGCCAGCAAACAGGCGTCCGCAAAAGATGTGTTCTTTGTGGGGAGAGGACTGGATTATGCGGTTTCCCTGGAAGGCAGCCTGAAACTGAAGGAGATCAGTTATATCCATTCAGAGGCCTATGCCGCGGGAGAACTGAAACATGGCACTATCAGCCTGATTGAGGACGGTACTCTGGTCATCGGAGTGCTTACCCAGCCGGAGCTTTATGAAAAGACGGTTTCTAATATGGTGGAATGCAAGAGCCGGGGAGCATATCTGATGGCAGTAACGAATTACGGGAATTACAGTATAGAGGATACTGCTGATTTTGTTGTATATATCCCCAAGACAGATCCGCATTTTATGACCAGTCTGGCGGTTATTCCGCTGCAGCTGCTGGGATATTATGTATCTGTTGCCAAAGGACTGGATGTGGACAAGCCCAGGAATCTGGCAAAAAGTGTGACGGTAGAGTAGATTTTGATTTAAAATGAAGTGTTTTTTCTGACATGATAAAAGAATCATCGCAGAAGGAGCGATCATACGCCATTTTGTGAATCAACTTACAGAATGGCGTATTCATTTTGCTCATGAAACTAAAAACAAGGGATATAATTTCGAAATATTAAACCTGATTTAATAAAACAAGAGCTTTGAAATTCCTGAAGGATTTATAAAAGAGAAATGGATAATGAAAAATTACTCAAAGATAAAACGATTCTGATTATTGGAGCCAATGGGATTCTGGAACTGCGTGTGATCCGGAAACTTTTAAATTTAAATACCGAGATTGGATTGTTTCTATGATCCGGGATTTCAGAGGCGACAGAGGGAATGATTATAAGATTCGGATGAAAGAACTTCCGGAAAATATAGATGATATTTCTGTTGTGGAATTGCAAAATGGCGTGGGGATACAGATGCTGCTGAGAGAAGGACGTTTTCGCGTTTACCCCATGGAAGAAGAATGTCTGTATCAGATGTGGGAGAAATATCGAAGAGTGAAATAGTCTTCAGTAATTGAATTGAAACGAAAATATATGAAAGGATAAAAGATGTCAAGACCATCCAAAAAGCCGGATTATGATGTGAAAAAACTTATGGATCAATTGATAGATGAAGTGGCGAATGCCTATCTCCATCCGCAGGAACGATTGCCTGATGAAAGAACACCCTTAAATGTTCTGGCAGAAGAATTTTCCCTTTCGGCCCTTAAGGTTCGAAAATTGCTGGTTACAGCAGGAGTATACGACTCGCCAATCTATCGCAGAGTACAGGAATTATATGCTGTCGGCAAAACAGTAAAGGAGATTCAACGCCTGACCAGCCTGAGCGCCGCTTCCGTCAGTGGCTATCTGCCATATCGAAAAACGATTTATAAACTGGAGGATCGGACAGTGCTGGCAGAGCGGCTGCAGAGATACCGGGAACGGAAACAGGCAGTTCAGAAAGTAAAGGAACAGTGGATGTATGGAACAGAGGAAAACGTGATTGAGGCGGTGTGGAATGCTGTTTGCCGGTTTGAAGGATACTCCTTCGAAACGGTACAGGGGCTCCGCTTTCATTATAAGGTCAGAGGGAAAGAACTTTTCTTTTCCAGAAAGGAAAAATCGGTTACCCGGGCGACTTTGGATAAAGCAGTGAAAACTGTTATAGAGCTGCAGCGACAGAGAAAGGAAATTTCCGGGCCGAAGAAATTGAACTGTTTTGGAGCGAGTTATCTGTATCCGGTTTTTATAAGGATCGGACTGATTTCTGAGACTCAATTTAAATCTGCCGGATATTATGGATAACGTCCGAGACTCCGGGCAGACTTTTTTCTTTAGCACGGCAAGCTCAGGGGGACTGGTGGATGAAAGCCTGCCATGAACAGACGGAAAAACGCTGCCAGAGAGTGCTCCTGTATTCAAAAGATAAAAAGATTTACATACGAAAAAACTAGTTGAAAAGCCGTTCTGCCTGGTGTATAATGAACAAAAATATAACTCAAATGAGATGCGTTTTTATACATATATCTTACCATACAGTATTCCATATATTGTCTCCTGATGTTGGATCAGGAGGAATTGTTGAAAGAAAGCAGCATTGAAAAGAAATATGACGGGCACCAGACCGGGACAAAGTCCGCCGTGCCCTCGCGGCATTATAAAGACAGGGTATTCCGCATGCTCTTTAAAGAAAAAGAGACACTGCTGGAGCTGTACAATGCTTTAAATGGCAGTACATATACGGATACCTCGGACATGACGGTTACAACATTGGAAAACGCCATCGGGATGAAAAACGATGTGTCCTTTGTGTTTCAGGATCAGCTGATGATCTATGAGCACCAGTCTACTGAAAATCCAAACATGCCCTTAAGAAATCTGTTTTATATATCCGATATCTACGCGGGACTTACCAGGGAGGCTAATCTGTTCAGATCCAGGAAGATCCAGCTGCCGGAGCCCAAGGCGGTAGTTTTTTATAATGGGGCAAAGGAGCTTCCGGAAAGACAGGAGCTGAGGCTCTCTGATTCTTATACAAAAGCTTCCGGGGATCCGGCGTTGGAATTAAAGACACTGGTCCTGAATATCAATAAGGGGAATAACCTGGAACTGATGGAAAAGAGCCGCACCCTCAGGGAATATATGGAATATGTAGACCGGGTCAGGACCTACAGCAGAGAAATGAGTTTTGAAGAGGCAGTGGAAAAGGCGGTCAGCACCTGCATAGAAGAAGGGATACTGGCGGATTTTCTGCTGAAGAACAGGACAGAGGTGATGAACGTGAGTATTTACGAGTATGATGAAGCAAAACACATAGCCCTGGAGAGACAGGAGGCCAGAGAAGAAGGCAGGAGCGAAGGACGAGCAGAAGGACGAGCAGAAGGACGGGCAGAAGGAAAAGCTGAGGGAATCAAACAGGGTATAGCAGATTCTTTAGAGAATCTGATGGAGAATCTCCATCTGACCCTGGAACAGGCCATGGATGCTTTGGGGATTCCGAAAGAAGAAAGAAAACTTTATTTAAAATAATTGACAGTACATTAACATGATGGCCCTTCTTTGTATAAGGAAGCATTGATCCGGGAGAACCAGTAGTATCTGCCGGATCTTTTTGTATTGTTCCGATAGCATTGCCATTATTTGGACCAGGGGGTATATTATTATCTGAACGAGACGAAATATTTATGGGAAAGCTATTTGAGTATGCTGAAAGGATAAAGATCAGAAAGAGAGGCGAGGGGACTTATGATGAAGCCGTGTGTAATAGAGGATCAAAAGGCCTGGGATGAAAGCCGCCATAAGACGGAATATTTTGTGAAGGCTTTGGCAGGGAAAGACCTGGTTCTCTGTCTGGTATCGGCGGCTGAATATTTAGGACTGTGCAGCTGTACGATGGAGCTGATGATTTATACGTTGACAAAAGAAGAATGCGAACGGGAAGGCCTGGAAATCACATTTGACGGAGATATATGGTATACAACTGTTAATCAGACGATTAATGATCTGTTGGAAGATGATACCATAGATGAGCAGGTGATCCAGGAGGCATTGGCAGACCAGTATTATGAGAACAATTATGCAAATCTGACGATAAAGCCGGAAAATCAAAAGGCTTTTGAGCATTATAAGGAATGGGCAGAGCAATATTATATTCATAAGTGAAGCAGCGGATAAAGCCGGTATGCCAAATTATCCATTGGAATCCTGCGGAAAAACGATTATAATGATTACAGACGCCGGCCTGCAAGTACGGATCGTCAAATAGCAGTAGAATGGAGGATATTGTCATGAAAGAAACACTGATCGATTTAAAAGAAAGACGCAGCTGCAGAAAATATCTGCCTCAGCAGATCAAAGAAGAAGAGTTAAACGCCATCCTTGAGGCAGGCACTTACGCGCCTACCGGAATGGGAGCCCAGTCTCCGGTGATCGTTGTTGTGCAGAAACCGGAGCTGATCGAGAAAATTTCCAAGATGAACGCAAAAGTGATGGGACAGGATATTGATCCTTTCTACGGAGCGCCCACTGTGCTGATCGTACTGGCGGATACCCAGAGACCTACTTATCTCTATGACGGGGCGCTGGTAATGGGTAATCTTATGAACGCGGCTCAGGCAGTAGGTGTGGACTCCTGCTATATTTTCCGGGCAAAAGAAGTGTTTGCCAGTGAAGAGGGAAAAGCTCTTTTGAAAGAATGGGGAATTCCGGAGCATTATGAGGGCATCGGCAACTGTATTTTAGGATATCGCGCGGAAGGCGGCGTAAAAGAGGCTGCTCCACGGAAAGTGGATTATATTATCAGAGCATAAAGGACAGAAATGGTCTTTTGGGGCAGAAGCATGGGAGGAAAATGGGATAAAATCAGGGAAATAGGCGGAAAATCACAATTTCCCCCTTGTAATTTGTTCCCTATGGTGTTAGGATAATAATCAGAAATATGGTAGTTTAGTTGTAAGAGTGGGTGAAAGCCCACTCTTACTTTATGTATACCTGTGAATGAAAGAAGGTGACGAAATGTCCAAAAAAGAAATGTATGAAGCCAAAACGGAAGCGCTTCTGCAGCCGATTCTTGATAAATACAATTTTGAACTTGTAGATGTGGAATATGTCAAAGAAGGCGGAAGCTGGTATTTGAGAGCGTATATTGATAAAGAAGGCGGCATTACGGTGGATGACTGTGAAGTGGTCAGCAGAGAGGCCAATGAGCTGCTGGACGAACAGGATTATATAGAAGATTCCTATATTTTCGAGGTGAGTTCGCCGGGACTCGGCAGGCCGCTGAAGAAAGAAAAAGATTATATTCGCAGTATGGGGAAAGAACTGGAGATCAGGACTTACCGTGCGATCGACAAACAAAAAGAGTTTTACGGTATTTTAAAGGCATATGATGCTGATTCTGTAACGATAGAAGATGAAAATGGAAATGAAATGAAGTTTCAGAAAAGTGATATTGCATTAATAAGACTTGCTTTTGATTTTTAGTTCAGCAAAACAGGAGGAAAAGGAAAAAATGGCGAAGACAACCAAAAAAAGTGATGCGAATGAATTATTAGATGCTTTAGATACGTTGGAAAAAGAAAAAAATATCAGCAAGGATACTTTGCTGGAAGCAATAGAAAATTCTCTGATCACAGCCTGCAAGAATCATTTCGGAAAAGCAGATAATGTAAGGGTGGTCATTAATCCGGAGACATGTGAATATCATGTATATCTGGAAAAGAAAGTGGTAGAAGAAGTAACGGATCCTGTTTCCGAGATCAGTCTCGCGGAAGCGAAAATGAGGGATTCTCATCTGGAACTTGGAGATGTTGTCAACGAAGAAGTGAAGTCCAAAGAGTTCGGCAGGATCGCTACTCAGAATGCGAAAAATGTGATTCTCCAGAAGATCCGCGAAGAAGAAAGAAAAGTGCTGTTTGAACAGTACAATGGAAAAGAAAAAGATGTAGTGACCGGTATTGTACAGCGCTATGTGGGAAAAAATGTAAGTATCAACCTTGGAAAAGTGGATGCTATCTTAAGTGAAAATGAAATGGCAAAGGGAGAAACATTCAAGCCTACAGAGCGGGTAAAAGTATATATCCTGGAAGTTAAAGCCACATCGAAAGGACCGAAGATCCATGTGTCCCGTACTCATCCGGAATTGGTGAAACGTCTTTTTGAAGAGGAAGTGGCGGAAGTCAGAGACGGCATCGTAGAGATCAAGGCTATTGC
>CAKNLF010000115.1 GCA_930989305.1 uncultured Roseburia sp.
TGTTCAGCAACTTTTATAGATTATCACATCTTCGTTGCTTTGTCAACAACTTTTTATTTCTATTTTTTTGCTTTTTTTGCTTCGCTCATGTGAAGCTTATTTATAATACCATCTGCTTTTTTATTTGTCAATATACTTCTTTCATTTTTTTCAGTTTGCGCCGCAAACATCCAAACATCGTGTGTTCTGCATGTCTGCGGCGTCTTTGTCACTGCTTTTCATCCGCCGGGTTTACTGTTTATCCAGGTTGCAGCTCACGGTTCCCCGTGTACTGTCTAATGTTACATAGGATCCGGTTTTTAATATTTCCACTGCATTTTTCGCGCCCAAAATCACCGGGATATCCAGACTTAATCCCACAATAGCCGCATGGGAATTCGTTCCTTCTGCTTCTACGATCAGGCCTGATGCCTTTCGAATCTGCTGCATCATATCATTATTTGTATCTTTAGCTACAATGATATCTCCGTCTTTAAAGTTTTCTTCCAAAGCGCTGATATCATTTATAACGCAAAGATTTGCGGAAACGCTCTTGTCATTTAAACCTTTTCCTGTAATCAGGATATGACCTGCCACATGAACTTTTATCAGATTCGTCGTTCCGGATACTCCCAGGGGAACACCTGCTGTAAGGACTACAATTTCCCCAGCTTCTACCATACCTGCTTTTTCCGCCACATCTACTGCGTGATCAAACAGTTCATCGGAGCTGTCCTTTTTACCCATTAATATAGGAGTAACGCCCCAGGAAAGATTCAGCTGTCTGCATACGCTTTTACTTACTGAACATCCGATAATCGGCCGGTTTGGTCTGTATTTTGATACCATACGCGCAGTTCTTCCGGAATTAGACACAGTAATGATCGCCGCTGCGTTCAGATCCATTGCCGTTGTGCAGGTCGCATGAGCGATTGCATTTGTAATATCCGGATTCACCAGTATATTTCTTTTTTTCATACGAGAAATATAGTTAATGTCTTTTTCTGTTCGTACGGCGATTTTTACCATTGTTTCCAACGCTTCCACAGGATACAGTCCTGCTGCTGTTTCGCCGGACAGCATCAATGCGCTTGTTCCATCATATACTGCATTTGCCACATCAGCCGCCTCAGCTCTGGTAGGCCGGGGATTTTTTATCATAGAATCCAGCATCTGGGTTGCAGTAATAACCTGCTTTCCTGCCATATATACTTTTTCTATGATCATTTTCTGGATCACAGGCACTTCTTCAAAGGGAATTTCTACGCCCATGTCTCCTCTGGCAACCATAATGCCATCTGATACCTTGATAATTTCATCTATATTATCAACGCCCTGTTTGTTTTCGATTTTAGCGATGATGTTAATATTAGTACAATCATATTCTTCCAGAATCTTACGGATTTCCAATACATCTTCTGCCTTTCGTACAAAAGATGCCGCAATAAAATCATATCCATTCTGAATACCAAAAACAATATCGTCATAATCCGCCTGACTGATATAAGGCATAGACAGCTCTACATTTGGCACATTTACACCTTTTTTATCAGAAATAAGTCCTCCGTTTTTGATTACGCAGACAATATCCGTATCTCGCAGTTCAACTACTTCCATTTCGATCAACCCGTCATCAATCAGGATCCTGCTGCCCATGTGAACATCTTTATATAAATCTTTATACGTAATCGATACACGCTCGGCATTGCCGATAATGTCTTCTGTTGTCAAAGTCAGTTTATGACCAGCTTCCAGCATTGCTTTTCCGCCTTCCAGTTTTCCCAGGCGGATCTCCGGCCCTTTTGTGTCCAGCAGGGCTGCAACAGGAAGATCCAGCTCTTCTCTCAAATCCACCAGCTGCTGAAGACGTTTTTTCTGTTCCTCATGTGTGCCGTGAGAGAAATTAAAACGCGCCACATTCATTCCCGCCAGCATCAGCTGACGCAATACGCCTTCCTTGTCCGTAGCTGGTCCCAGAGTACAGATAATTTTGGTTTTTCTGATATCTTTCATTTCTTCTCCTTTCAGAAAACAGGGGGGCAATATACAGCTATGTATATGCCCCCTTTTATCATCACTTTATATTCCGATGTTTCTGTGCTCCCCTCATATCATCGGATCTGTTTTTATTTTAGTATTTCTCTTTTACAATTTCAATAGTCATTTTCCTCTCGGAAAACAACCTGCATATGGTACTTATTTTTTGA
Organism: uncultured Roseburia sp.; assembly: GCA_930989305.1. GTDB lineage: Bacteria > Bacillota > Clostridia > Lachnospirales > Lachnospiraceae > Brotonthovivens > Brotonthovivens avistercoris. The sequence continues at coordinate 2,187 of CAKNLF010000115.1, forward strand.
TCACGGTTCCACCCTGTCCGCTTAATGCTTTTTTACAGGTATCCAATTTCGTTATCAAAACAGAACGGATTGCCGAGTCTCCGATAAAATCAATTGCAGTTTCAATCTTAGGACGCATGGTACCTTCTTTGAACTGTCCTTCATCCATATATTCCTGCGCCTGCTGACAATTCATTTCAGAAATTGCCGTCTGGTCTTCTTTTTCATAATTCAGATAAACGTTCTCCACTCCGGTAAGGATTACCAGCTGCTGGGCATTGACTCCCTTTGCCAGGGCTCCTGCGATCAAGTCTTTTTCAATGACTGCGCTGGCACCTTTTAAAACATTTCCCTGTACTAATACCGGTATACCGCCTCCGCCGGCCGCAATTACAATCTGATCTGCATCCAGCAGCGCGTTTACCGCATCCAGTTCGATAATTTCCATTGGCTTCGGAGCCGCCACGATCCTGCGGTATCCGTTTTCTACTTTTACAACATGATTTCCCTTTTTTTCTTCGGCTTCCGCTTCTTTTTCATCCATGACACGTCCGATAATTTTTGTTGGCGCGTAAAATGCATCGTCATAGGGATCAACGGTAACCTGTGTCAGCACGGTAGATACCGGCTTATAAATCCCTCTGTTTAATAATTCCGTACGAATAGAATTCTGCAGATCATATCCGATGTATCCCTGACTCATAGCCGAGCATACAGACATGGGAGTTGCTGTGTATTCAGGATACAATCTGTGGAATTCCGCCATGGCAGTATGGATCATGCCAACCTGCGGTCCATTGCTGTGAGTGATCACAACCTGACAGTCATCCTGTATAAAATCAACAATTGCTTTTGCTGCTTCCTTTGCCGCCTTTTTCTGTTCCGGCAGAGTTGTTCCCAGTGCATCATGTCCTAACGCGATTACAATTCTTCTTTTTTTCATTGTCCATATGCCTCCAATATATGAAAAAATACTGTTATTTTTAAAAAAAGATATATGTATTTTATCACATATCAACATACAGCACAACTGAAAAGGAGACAGAAAAAACAAATTCCTGTCTCCTTGAATGTTAAATTTATACACGTTTGTAAAATCTATCAGGATGCTTTGCTGCCCAGGGTAACAGATATTGTTTTTTCTACCCATTTTCCGTTCTCAGATCTCTGTACCGTAACATCTGCTTTTGTTCCCGCAGAATAATAAGACAACTGATTCTGCAGAGAGGTCATAGAATTAATCCCGTGACCATCGAATTTTGTAATGATATCTCCACTGACAATCCCCGCAGCCTCTGCCGCGCTGCCCTGAGATACCTGGATCACATAGACACCCTGTGGCATATTATATGTTTTTGATACTTCGCTGCTCACATCAACACCTGAGATTCCAAGGTGAGCACTCTTTGATTCATCTACTTTTTCTCTTGTGATCAGTTCATCAATAATCGGCTGAGCTGTAGCCATTGGGATTGCGTATCCCATTCCTTCTACATCCGTATCTGAGTATTTCACGGAATTAATGCCAATCACTTCACCACTCATATTCAAAAGCGCGCCGCCGCTGTTTCCAGGATTGATAGCCGCATCTGTCTGGATCAGTTCGTTTGTTACTGAACTTCCATCTGTGGAATCTGTTGTAGTAACTTCCCGGTTCAACGCACTGATAACGCCTGTAGTCACTGACTGTCCATATCCCAGAGCGTTTCCTATGGCGATTGCGGAATCACCTACCTGGAGTTTTGAGGAATCGCCTAAGGTAGCTACCTTTATAGCTGACAGGGTATCTGCTGAAAGTGCGCTTTTTTCTACAGATACAACCGCAAGATCTGTACTTTCATCGGTTCCTTTAATAGAAGCCGTAGCTGTACTATCGTCTGCAAAGCCGACTGTCAATGTTGTCGCGCCCTTTACTACATGATTGTTTGTAGCTATATAAAGGTAATCGTCGTCCTCCGCAACAATAATTCCTGACCCAACGCTTTCGCTTTCATAAGGCTGAGACTGGCCAAACATATTGTAGTATTCTGACTGACTCATATTCGTGATCGCGACGATTGAAGGCATTACCTCCGATACAATTCCGGACACATCCTGTGTCGTTGACGATGCGCTTACATTTGTCTGTCCTATGCTGTTTCCGGAATTTCCATTTGTGCTGCTGGTAACTGCCGCGCTCTGAGACTGGCCATTTACACTGTTTCCAACATAATTAACCCCCTGGAAAACGCCGCCTGCCACAACGCCAAATACCACTGCCAGTACTGCGCATTTAGCTACCGCAGGTCCAAATCCTTTCTTGGCCCATGCCCGTTTGATAACTGACTTTTTCACTTTTTTTGCATGTTGTGACGCATCGTTCATCACTGGCGTACCGGTTTCTGTCTTATATGAGAAATCTCCATTTCCCGCTGTTCCCTCAGAAGCTTCCATTCCATCAGAAACGGTTTCATTCTCTTTCTCTGTTTCCTTCTTTTCTCCAGTGTCATCAGCAAATACGGCTTTTTCATTTTCAGCGCCGTCTGTCTGGGAAGCCTCTGTCTGATCACTCATACGATCGCGATTCTCATAATAATCCCCTTCGTGTGTTGCTCCGCACTGTTCTTTGTCTCTGCAGTTGTATGAATATAAAGAATCAGAAGCTTCGCCGCCAGCATTATTATTATCTTCCGGCAAATATCTATCATCCATTTTAATAATTCTCCTTTCATCCTTTGATTTCTTTTATCTTACAGGACATAGTTTATCGTTTAAATGTGTTTGATCTGTGTCTATTCTTTTAAAAAAGATTGTTTTTACCTCTTCCCGTGAATATATAACCAGCTATTTTTATAGTCCTCCCGTTCTGTTCGTGACATATTCACATATCTCTCATATGTCAGCTTAACAGGTTCCATTTTCTGATTCCCACATTTAAAACATTCCACATGTACTCTCCGGGATACGGTTCTTATCCATCCGCACTCGGGACATATGTATAATTTCATCATAGATTCCGTCCACCTCTGCAAAAACGGGACATAGACGCCCTATGTCCCGCAAAATATTACTCTTCTGTATTGCTGCTGTCACCATCGCTGCCTGATCCTGTAAAATCATCACTTTCTGAGAATTCATCATCCACAGCGTCTTCTGCAGTCTTTCCGGATTCACTTATGATCTGAGTATTATAATTTTGTACTTTCTGTGAAGGCTGATATTCTGTCTCATCATACAAATATTCATGCAGTTCAGAAACATTGGTCACCAGATCACAGGGAATAACGCTATCTGCTCCCCTTATCTTTACTGTAGTTTTATGGAATGGAAAACCTCTGCTGTTGCTCAGATCATATCCCAGCATCAGTCTTACCATGCTCAGCATCTGACTCTGGGAAAGGCTGGTGGAAATATTCGGGAATACCGTATCCATCAGTTTCGTTAAGGTTCCCAGATCCGCCTTTTTGGCTTTTGCCATCATTTTTGAGAAAACCAGTCTCTGACGTTCCGCACGCTTATAGTCATTTCCGGCTGTATACCGGATTCTTGAATATGCTACCGCCTGAATTCCATCCAGGTTATAAGTGCCTGGAGTGGAAATGATTTCAGACTCTCTGCCAAGAATCTTTCCGGTATTTTCTATATACGTAGGCATCCATTCCGCCTCTGCTTCGTCAATCTCCACTTCAACGCCGCCCAGAATGTCGATGGCATCCGCTACTGCGGAGAAATCAAAAGTTACATACTCGTCAATATCCAGATCTAAGTTTTTGTTCAGCATACTTACCGCCCGTTCCGCGCCGCCTCTGGCATATGCGGAATTTGCTTTGCTGAATGCGGTATCCGGATCATCTACATCAGAAACTTCCAGATAAGTGTCCCGATATACGGAAACCATACGGATTTCTTCTGTTTCATTGTTAATACTAAAGATCATGATCACATCGGAATTCCCATGACCGTAATTGTCAATATCCCGGTTATCCAAACCGAACATCGCAATATCCGTATATCCATGCAGCATCTTCTTAGTTTCTTCATCCAGATCCGCCTTCTGTATCCGGCTGTCGTCAAGAGCAATCCGCTGTATCAGATTTAACTTTGATGAGAAGAACAATCCTACCAGCAAAACCACCAGGATAATGATCTCAACAATAACCAGAATAATTTTTCTCTTTTTTCGCTGCCTTTTTGTTATTTTTCTCTTATGTCCTGCCATATTCATCTCCATATCTTTTTTAATGCCGGAAACAGTCTGTACATTTTCTCCGGTCATGAATAAAAGAATCCGGAAAACTTTTCATTTTCAGATTCTTTATCATTGAACAGCTGCTGATAAGCATTCTCACTATTTGCCTGTCCAAAATCACATAGATTAATATTACTGCAAGACATGTAAAAGAACAACATCATTTTGATAAATTTTTTATGAATTTACCTGCATTTCACAAATATCCGCCAAATTCCGAACATGTTTTCGAAATATCAGTTCTCCATTTCCCATTCTCTGAAAAACTGCCTGGCACATAGCTTCCGTATGTTCAAATACAAGACATTCAAACCTTCCGTCGTCTCTTAAGTCGTCTTCCGGCATCATTTTCATTGCATAACTGTATTGGGGATGACAGCGCATAAAGGGAACTTCCCCTGCGGGTACCATAAATCCGGTATTTCTCCCCTCCCTTTCTTTTTCGTAAAATTCTCTGTTATCTGCCGAAGCACTGTAGATTACGCCATATTTATGATCTGTTGCAATTTCCTGTTTATTAAGCGGTCTCCAGTGCCGGTCTTCATAAATACAGCAGGCATAAAATAATGCCTCATCAAAATTACTGGTAAATTCCTGCCACTCGCTTTGATATCCATAATGATGACTTACTAATTCACGGCAGATTTCTTTCCCATAGATTTCTTCTCCAGTCTGTCTCTGTATAGAATCTTCATCTGATAATTTACTATAAAAGGATTCCTTGGCTGCATTTTGTTTCTGAAAATACTCTGCCTGCGCTGTCTTTGCATTCGGCAAATATCTAAATAATGACGCTTTTCCGTCCAAATACCATGCATTTTCTCCTCTGAAATAATTCATAAGACGGATCTGCTTCGGATATCTCTTATTTCCGATGGTTACGGTTCCTTCCATAGAATACCGTTCTTCCAATTCCTGTTTCACTTCAACATCAGCGGGCTTCTCTTTGCCTTTCCATTGCTCTTTCTCTCTGACCATTAATTGTAAGTTGACCAGAATTGCTTTCTTACGTTCTACCATTTGTGAAATATGCATAATATCGATCTCATTTTCAGACATTTTTCTAATCATAATCTTTTCTGCACTCCCAAATTCTAAATTATGTAAATTATTCCAGAAAATGGTATCAGGATTTTTAATATATTTCAACTATCTGAGTAGTTTTATTTTACTTTTCTACATTTTTACTGACAAAATTCGACAATTATCTTTTATTTACAAATGATTTTATTCATTGTAAATAACTTTTTTTCTGATAAACTGCGATTTTTCTGCTTTTTGACCCTTTTCTTTTTAAACTTTCCTTCTGCTCCTTGCATCATCTAAAAAACATATTTCACACTTCAAGTCGAAGAGAAAACACAAAGCGTATAAATCCGGTTAAATTTCTTATATGTAATATTATTTTTTGAACAACAAAAAAAGCTGTCCCGACTGCGATCAGTCTCAAGACAGCTTTCTTTACGTGCGTGAGAGGATTCGAACC
>CAKNLF010000116.1 GCA_930989305.1 uncultured Roseburia sp.
TGAGGAAGAGGTTTTTGCTGAAAACCAATCCGGCACCTATACCCTGACCTGCAGATTTCTGGGCATTATCCCGGTGAAAAACGTCACTGTGCATCTGGTGGAGGAACAGCAGGTTATCCCCGCAGGGATTGCCGCGGGAATTCTGCTGGAAACAAAGGGCGTATATGTGGCGGATACAGGCGAGATCGAAGATCAAAGCGGAAAAATGGAAAGTCCGGCAGAGCATATTGTACAGCCGGGGGACTATATCCAGGCGGTAAACGGAACGAAGATCCATACAAAAGAAGAACTGATGGATCTGGTTTCCAAATGCGGAGGCAGGGATGTGATATTGTCCATAGAACGGGACGGAGAAAACATGGACTGCAAAATAGAACCGGTTCAGACCGGGGATCAGGATTATAAGATCGGATTGTGGGTAAAAGATGATCTTGCGGGAGTGGGAACCATTACTTTTATAGACGATCAGGGAAGGTTCGGCGCTCTGGGACACGGTATCAGTTCCGGAGAAACCCAGTCTCTGATGCAGCTGAGCAGGGGAAGTCTGTATCAGTCGGATATTGTTGCCATTAACAAAGGAAAAAAAGGAACACCGGGAGAACTGGTAGGAATGATTTTTTATACATCGGATTACTATTTTGGAGAAATTGAAAAAAATACTCAGGCGGGAATATTCGGGAAACTGGAAAATGTTTCCGACGAACTGGCAGCTCAGGAAGCGGTTCCCGTGGGTTATAAACAGGAGATCCGAACAGGAAAGGCTCAGATCCGATGCAATATAGACGGCGAGATTAAAAGCTATGATATTGAGATTGAAGATATTAATGTAAACAGCAAAGATAAAAATAAAAGTATGCTGATCCATGTAACGGATCAGGCGCTGTTGGATCAGACAGGAGGTATTGTTCAGGGAATGAGCGGAAGTCCTATTATTCAAAACGGGAAACTGGTGGGTGCTGTGACTCATGTGCTGGTAAATGATCCCACAAGGGGATACGGGATCTTTGCGGAGACGATGTTGGAAGAAGCGGAAAGGATGGAGTAAGTGCAGAAGTTGTGAGAGAAAACACAAATTAATGGGGTAAGAAAAGCAGTTGACAGATAAATCGGATTGATTTACCATTGATACGAATTATGAAATAGAATAAGAGGTAATATAAAATGGAAAAAACAATAGAAGGATTTGTCTGTGTGGAAGGCGGCGTATGCGCGGCTAAAGGATTTTTGGCAAACGGCCTGAACTGCGGACTGAATCCGGTAAAGGAAAAAAACGACCTGGGTCTTATTTTCAGTGAAAGTCTGTGCAGCGCGGCGGCAGTGTATACCCAGAACAAAGTAAAGGGAGCGCCGATTCTTGTTACTAAAAAGAATCTTGCCGCTACGGGAAATAAAGCCAGGGGCGTGATCGTTAACAGCAAAAACGCCAATACATGCAATGCTGACGGCGTGGAAAAAGCGGAAAAGATGTGCAGCCTGGCAGCAGAGGCGCTGAATGTAGATCCGGAAGAAATGATCGTGGCGTCTACCGGCGTGATCGGACAGATCCTGCCTATTGAGCCTATTGCGTCTCACATAAAAGAGCTGGCAGCAGGACTTTCGCCAAAACATCACGACCGCGCGGCTAATGCCATTATGACAACAGATACATTTCCAAAGGAAGTGGCAGTAGAGTTTTCCATTGGAAAAACAGTCTGCCGTCTTGGCGGCATGGCTAAAGGCAGCGGTATGATACATCCCAATATGGCCACCACTTTGAACTTTATTACAACAGACGCAGCCGTCTCCCCCAGGATGCTTCAGAAGGCTCTTAGCGAGATCGTAAAAGTGACTTACAACTGTCTTAGCATTGACGGAGATACGTCTACGAACGATATGGTTTGTCTGATGGCAAACGGTCTGGCGGGAAATGAGGAGATCAGCGAAGAAGGTCCGGATTACGAAACACTGAAACGGGCATTGTATGCGGTTATGATGACAATGACCAGAATGTTGGCAAAAGACGGAGAAGGAGCCAGCAAACTGCTGGAATGTACCTGCAGCGGGGCGCCTGACTTGGATACCGCTATCATTGTGGCGAAGAGCGTGATCCGTTCTCCATTGTTTAAATGCGCCATGTTTGGAGAAGATGCTAACTGGGGCCGGATTCTGTGCGCCATCGGATATGCGGAGGCGGAGTTTGACATTGAAAAGGTTTCTGTGACGCTGGCCTCTGACAAAGGACAGGTCCATGTATGTGAAAACGGAGCAGGCGTGGAATTCTCGGAAGAAAAAGCGAAAAAAGTGCTGGGAGAGGATGAAATCCAGATCCTTATCGATCTGCATCAGGGAGACGCATCTGCAAAAGCATGGGGCTGTGACCTGACTTACGACTATGTAAAAATAAACGGGGATTATCGTTCCTGATTGAAAATGAAAAATGCATTCCGGTTTTTCCGGAATGCATTTTTTATCTGGGCAGATTCTCTACAGAAAATCTTAAGAAGTTTACAAAGATACTTTTATTGTAAACAGTAAGCAATTAACGTAAAATAGCAGTAAGTTAATGGGCTTCACCGTCAGGCCTGCTGAACATAAGACAGAATACGATCACCAGCATGATCAGAGTAAACCATACGGCTCTGTAACTGAAAAAGTTTGTGCAGAAGCCGCCGGCAATGGCGCCGCCGAGAAACATGGCTATGATGGTCAGAAAACGGCTGGACTGGTACAGGGCACTTTTTTCTTTCCTTATAAAAAAACGATAGAGAAAATCTACAGCGCTGCGCAGGTTGCCGGTGCACATAGTTGTGGCGCATCCTGTACCTTTGACCTTGCGGAAGGTCTCCACCTGAATAGAACAGGAAAACGCGATCATGGTAGTGGCCACAATATTGCGGGGACCGCAGGGGATAAATCCCACAAGGAGCATCAAGATGATTTCCAGACAGACTGTTATCTGTCTCCAGTGAAGAAATTTTTGAGAGATAGTATCCCGGATAAAATTTGTCAGAAGAATTCCGATAATAAAGGCAATAACCGGGATAGTGTATGTAAATGCCTGAAAAAAATCCCGCTGGGAAAAATACATGGCAAGAAGTACCAGATTTCCCGTCTGACAGTTGGCAAAGACCTGATCCCTGCAGATGAAAGAATAAGATTCCAGAAATCCGCCTGTAACAGCAAGCAGCGAGATGACCGGAATGGATTCCGACAGTTGAACGTGATTGCGCATGATAAAAGCCGCCTTTCGTTTTTAAATCCATTCCATTATAAGAGATTTCAGAAAAGTTGCAAAGGTTATTTTACAGATTCTATACAAATGAAAAAGGAGATAAGGGCTGATGCAGCAGACAGATCAGAAAATAAACAGCGGAAACCAATTTGTTGAAAACAGCGCGAAAAGACTGGTGCGTCAGCTGCTGACAGATAATTACAGCCGGTATTATTCTCTTGCCTACAGTTATGCCCGCAATGAAGAGGACGCCATGGATATTGTACAGGAAGGAGCCTATAAGGCGCTGCGAAACAGCGGATCCCTCAGAAATCCGGAATATGCAGGCACATGGATATACAGGATCATGATCCATACGGCCCTTGATTTTGTGCGGAAAAAGAAAACGGAACCGGAATGCGTGGATATTCAGGAACTTGGAGAAGGAGCGGAAGACAGTTATGAAGATTTTGATCTGGAAAGAGCGGTAAAGGGACTGGAGGAGTCCTCTTTTCGGATCATCAGACTTTATTTTTTTGAGGAACTTACGCTGTCTCAGATAGCCCAGCTCCTTCATATCAATGAAAATACGGTAAAAAGCAGACTGTACCGGGCGTTGAAACATTTAAAAATCTGCATGGAACAATAACAATTCTTACATATAATATAGAAAGGACGCTATGATAATGGTTGTAAAACATAGCGTTCTTTTTGTATTATAATGTCGACAATTTTCGACAAAAGCTTGTTTCTCATGTGCTTATAATACCATTTAGTTCCAGATGAAGGAATAATTTTGACAAACCGGAGGTAATTATGGATAAGTTAAGTGTCGCAATTGCAGATGATAACGAAAATATGGTACGTTTACTTTCAGATATTGTCAGAAATGATGAAGAATTACAGGTGATAGGAACTGCGAAAGACGGAGAAGAAGCATATGAAATGATACGGACAAAAGAACCGGACGTCGTGCTGCTGGATATCGTAATGCCAAAACTGGACGGGCTTGGCGTGATGGATAAGGTAAACAGTGACAAAAACTTGAAAAAGCACCCGAATTTTATTATGGTCAGCGCCATCGGACAGGAAAAGATTACAGAAGACGCCTTCCGCAGAGGGGCTGATTATTATATTATGAAGCCCTTTGACAAAGATATTATTGTCAACAGGATTAAAATGGTCAAAAGTCATAATCAGAAGAAGAACACAGAGCTGCGGGCTGTGGGCGCCTATGAAAATGTAAAACAATTCTCAAAGCGGAATCTGGAAAATGATGTTACCAATATTATCCATGAGATCGGCGTTCCGGCGCATATTAAAGGTTATCAGTATCTGAGGGAGTCTATTATCATGTCTGTAAACGACATAGAGATGCTTAATTCCATTACCAAAATTTTGTATCCGACGATAGCAAAGAAGTATCAGACAACTCCCAGCCGTGTGGAACGGGCAATCCGTCATGCTATAGAAGTGGCCTGGAGCAGGGGAAAGATGGATACGATAGACGAACTGTTCGGGTATACCATACATAACGGGAAAGGAAAGCCTACAAATTCAGAATTTATAGCGCTGATTTCTGATAAGATCCGTCTGGAGTATGATCTGTAAGAGAAAACATGCAAAATTCCGCAAAAAAGCATTTTCTTTGAAATCGGCAAAAACAGTAGTCAGCAATCCGGGAATCATATATAATAAATATTAATGAATAAATATGATTTCGGAGGAAAGCAAATGAAAAAGATCTTACTAGCAGCATCTGAAGCTGTTCCAGTTGTAAAAACCGGCGGCCTGGCCGATGTGACCGGTGCTCTGCCGAAATATTTTGATAAAGAAAAATTTGATGTAAGGGTGATCATACCGAAATACGCCTGCATGGATTCTTCTCTGCTGGGAGAATTTCATAAGATTGCCGAGGGAGAAGTGAGCCTGAGCTGGAGAAAGCAGTATGCAGGTGTGCTGGAAGGGCAGATTGAAGGTATTACATATTATCTTATTGACAATGAATACTATTTTGCCGGTCCCGCGCCTTACGATAATATATTCCTGGATGCGGAGAAATTCGCGTATTTTTCCAAAGCTGTGCTGACAGTGCTTCCTCTGATCGATTTCCAGCCGGATATCATACACTGCAATGACTGGCAGACAGGTCTGCTGCCGGTATTTTTAAAAGCACAGTTTCAAAATGACAGTTTCTATCGCCATATAAAAACAATTTTTACAATACACAACATGCGTTTCCAGGGAAGATGGTATATTGACGCTTACCGGGATATTACAGGACTGCCGGATGAGTATTTTACCATGGACAAGCTGGAGTCTTACGGCCAGGCTAATCCGCTGAAAGGGGGCGTTGTATTCAGCGACCTGATCACTACGGTGAGCGAGTCATACGCTCTGGAAATCCAGCAGCAGTCAGGGGGAGAGGGACTTGACGGCCTGATGAGGGCCAGAGCGGACCAGCTGTACGGGATCTTAAACGGCATTGACAATACGGTTTATGATCCGCAGAACGATCCGTATCTGGACTGTACCTTTGACGAAAACAGCTGGAAAGAGGAAAAAGAGAAGAATAAAAAAGCGCTCCAAAAAGAGATGGGACTTAAGGAACAGGCGGACGCGTTTTTGATCGGTATGGTTTCCAGGCTGACAGATCAAAAAGGCTATGATCTGGTCATGAGCAAGATCGATGAGATGATGAGTCTGGAAGGCGTGCAGATCGTGCTCCAGGGAACCGGCGAGGCAAAATACGAAAACAGCATCAAATCCTACGAAAGCCGTTATCCCGGCAGGATCGCGGCTCAGCTCGTATATTCGGAACGGACTGCTCACCGGATCTACGCTTCAGCGGACGCTCTCTTGATGCCGTCTATGTTTGAACCCTGCGGCTTAAGCCAGCTGATGGGCATGCGCTACGGCACGGTGCCTATGGTGCGGGAGACCGGAGGACTGAAAGATACGGTTGTTCCCTACAACAGCCAGACGAAAAAAGGAACCGGATTTACCTTTTTCCAGTATAATGCGGATGAAATGATGAAAATGATCACCGGAGCCTATGAAGTATATACGGACAAAAAAGACGCGTGGGCAGGCATTGTGCTCCAGGATATGAAGCAGGATTTTTCCTGGTCCAAATCCGCGGACAAGTACGCGGAACTGTATGAGATGCTCTGCAGGATCAAAGAATCCGAAGAATGTCAGGAAAAGCTTCTGGAAGAGGCAAAAAGAACACGGGAAGAAGTGCAGAAACAGGCGGAGGCCGCGCTGCTCCAGAAATCCGTAGGAAGACAGGCGGAAAAGCAGAAACGGACAGGGGCTGGCGCAAACAGGAAAAAATCCGCTTCTGCAAAACGCAGAAAGACTTCCGGAAAGAAAAAATAAGAAACCGATGCAAATAAGATCAGGCAGGCTGCTTTGCGGCCTGCCTGAAACAGGTGGAGGACAGACAGAAATGGAAAATCCAGTACAGAACAGAAAAGATATCATAGAAGAAATGATCCGGCAGCAGCTGAATGATCCGGGCAGTATCCGTATGACAGACGGAACTACATTTGCCTATCGGTTTACCCTGACCCCAAAAGAAGCGGTGAGCCTGGGGCTGCCGCCCCAGACGCCTCAGGCGGATATCCTGCTGGATCTGATGATGGAGTTTATGCAGGTAAAAGGCATTGACGAAAAGGGCAGCGAATGCGCCCAGGGTGAGTACCCACAGGAAGCAAAAGGCAAATATATACGGCGCATTTTTGACTTGTACGGACAGAAAGTAAAAGAAGAAAAGAAGCGGGGAGAAGCCGGAGCGGATACAGAAGGCGAACGTTCCCTGAGCCTGTATCTGAAATCCGACAAGATGCGGCAGGTCCGCCGTTTTTATCTGAATTATCCGGCAGTGGACAAAGAAAACCGGGAACTGCATTTGTACATTGAAACGGAAACAGATGAAGACGATCCTTCGTATATCAATTACTGGGTAGGGTGCGAGGAGTTTACGCAAAAGCATTACATCGCTTCCTGCCAGGGAAACCTGGAACAGGAGGATCTGCTGCAGGTTGTGAAGGTCAAACATTTGTATGCGTATCTGAACAAGATCATGAATCAGAAATAGGAGATTCTTGAAAAGCAAAAAAGTGACCTGTATAAAAAAGGTTGATATAAGTGGTATTAAAAACTGAAAATTATCAAAAAAAGCAAAAAAAGACAGAAAATATTGACGAATTATATGAATAGCTTTAAAATTATTATATAAAATCGTAGAAGGAGTGATACCAATGGGAGGGATACAATATGTAGCATACTCATAGTATACAGGAGGGCATGAAAAAAAGAATAAAAAGATGTTTTGGATTAATCATGAGTGGCGTATTATTATGCGTAATATCGGGAATATCGGTTTTCGCACAAGATGTGGAAATTAACGAAAATTTACATGCCACAAATCAAGAAATATATGCCAAATTATATAACCCGGAAGAAAATAAAATGGTTCTACAAAGAATTGATGCAAAAAGAAATGAAGTTATTGATATTATTCCAGAAGGTGTTGTAATACAATCAGAATATGAAATAGAAGCTTTTGTTCCGGAGGAAAATTTTGAAAATGAAATAAATA
>CAKNLF010000117.1 GCA_930989305.1 uncultured Roseburia sp.
TGTACGCTCCGCATTTCCCATTGTCAGAAGCAGTCCCGGAAGTCCGCTGATATGATCCGCATGATAATGGGTAAAACAGATCACATCAATAGGATGAAAACTCCATCCCCTTTCTTTTATTGCCACCTGAGTGCCCTCGCCGCAGTCTATCAGCAGATTACTTCCGTTGAATCTGGTCATCAGAGCAGTCAGTTTTCGATAGGGAAGAGGCATCATGCCGCCTGTTCCCAGCAAACATACATCCAGCATTTTTATTTCTATCTCCTATAATTCCGTGCGTTCCCAGCTGTCCGGAGGATATCTGAACGTATCCATCCAATCTGAAAGACATTTTTCACAGACATCTGCCTCCTGGCTAAAACCGTCTTTTTCAGAAAAATATCCCCAATCCTTTTTTATATGATATATATCCTCTGTCAGCATTCCGTTTTTCTGCATCATTTCTTTCCCGCAGCAATTGCAGTATATATGTGTCCCTTTTCTCATCTTTATCCTCCTGATCAACTCTTTTAAACAGCTTCTTCTGCAAACCTTATCTGTATTATAAGTGATCATGAAATTTTCCTGTAGTGGAAATCTCTGGTTGACACATCATAACAATTGCGTCCTCATCCGGTTTTCGGTAAAAATTTTTTCGTGTCCCCACAGCCAAGAATCCGTATTTTCGATACAATTTCTGGGCCGCTTCATTGGAACTGCGCACTTCCAGATATATTCCGGCGATCCCCTTGTCTGCGGCCTGTCTGATCATATATGCAAGGATCCGGCTCCCTACGCCGTGTTTGCGAAACTCCTCCTTTACCGCCACATTTGTGATCTCTCCTTCATCTGCCGCAGTATACATGCCGCAGTAACCGATAATCTCGCCCTGGCACTCAGCCACAGAAAAGATATTCTGTTCCTGGGCAATAGCCTCCGCGAACCCCTGTTCATCCCAGGGTACAGAAAAAGCCTCTCTCTCAATGGCGGCTGTCTGAGGAATATCTTCTTTTGTCATTTTACGAACCAGAATGTTCATGTTCTTTTCTTTCCCTTTCCGCCTGTGAAAGTCTCAGATAATCCGGTTTATGTTCTGCCGGTGTTTCGGTCTTTCCCGCAACGGCATATTTAAGCCCCAAAGCCGCCACTGCCGCTCCGCGCTGTTTGTTTAAATGAGCAGGGGCAAACCGAAATGGAACGGAGCAATGTTCTTCTATATAACTTTGGAATACTTTTACTCCATCTCCCAAAAACACAACCGGCCGATCCAGTTCATTGATCTTATCCACGATCTCATCAATTCCAACTGCGCACTGAGGAAGGATCGTCTCCATCTCCCCTTGTTCAAACTGATACAGACCTGTGTAAGTCTGGTTTCTCCTTGCGTCCATCAACGGACATACCATATCTTTGCAGCCCCAAAGATTATACGCAAGGCCGTCCACAGTAGGGATGTGGATCAGCGGGCAGTCAAGAGCCAGCCCAAGGCCTTTTGCTGTAGCGGATCCGATCCGCAGTCCGGTAAAGGATCCCGGTCCGCCGGCTACAGCGATGGCGTCTATTGTTTTCAAATCCAGATCTGTCATCCGGGCAATTTCATCCAACATAGGCAGAAGGGTCTGGGAATGTGTTTTTTTATAATTCACGGTATATTCCGCGATCATATTGTCATCCTCCACTACCGCCACACTGGCTACCAGCCCGGAGCTGTCCAATGCAAGTATCTTCATCCTCGTTTCACCTCCCGGATCGTTATTTTTCTGTAATCAAATCCTTTATCCAGATCTTTTTCAATAGTGATTTCCTTATAGGTTTCCGGCAGTATTTCTTCGATCAAATTGGCCCATTCTATCATAGTCAGGCCATCTCCGTAAAAATAGTCCTCATAGCCGATTTCTTCCATTTCTTCAATATCACCGATCCGGTATACGTCAAAATGATAAAACGGTATCCTTCCCGTATCATATTCCTGAACGATCGTAAAAGTAGGGCTGCAAATCGGTTCTTCTATGCCCAGTCCCGCGGCAATGCCCTGGGTAAACACAGTCTTGCCTACGCCCAGATCGCCGATCAGCGTATACACCTGCCCCGGCAAAGCCTCCTGCCCCAGTTTTCTTCCTATTTCCAGTGTTTCCTCCGGTGAATAGCTTTCTATTACCATCTTCTTGTCCTTTTCCTGTTATGATCTATCCTGATGTCTCAGTTTCTAGTTTTTCTCGTTTCCATCTATTTTCATAGTAAGAGCAATCCGTTTTTTCACAGGATCTACGCTCAACACCTGGACTTCCACCACATCCCCTACAGATACTGCTTCCAGAGGATGCTTAATATATCTCTCACTCATCTGTGATATATGCACCAATCCATCCTGATGTACGCCGATATCCACAAACGCGCCGAAGTCAATAACATTGCGGACAGTTCCTTTCAATATCATACCAGGTTTCAGATCCTTCATTTCCAAAACATCTGTACGAAGCACAGGTTTCGGCATATCCTCTCTTGGATCCCTGGCAGGTTTTTCCAGTTCTTTCACAATATCTTCCAGGGTAAGTTCCCCTGTTCCCAGTTCTTTTGCCAGGGCTTTGTAATCCTTTACTTTTGCGGAAATTCCTTTCAGCCGGCCAGCCGCCAGATCCTGAGGAGTATATCCCAGTTTTTCCAGAAGTCTTCCTGCTGCCTCGTAGCTTTCCGGGTGGACACTGGTTTTGTCCAGCGGCTGTTCTCCATCTGCGATACGCAGGAATCCAGCACACTGCTCATAAGCTTTCGGTCCCAGCTTAGCCACTTTCAAAAGCTGTTTTCGATTCGTAAATCTGCCGTTTTCCTCCCGGTATGCCACCACATTTTTGGCGATTACTTTTGTAATCCCCGATATATGCTCCAACAAAGGCGCGGAAGCCGTATTCAGATCTACTCCCACACGGTTGACACAGTCTTCTACTACACCGCCCAGCACTTCTCCCAGTTTTTTCTGATTCATATCATGCTGGTACTGGCCTACTCCGATAGATTGAGGATCTATTTTTACCAGCTCCGCCAGGGGATCCTGGAGACGTCTGGCAATGGAAGCCGCGCTTCGCTGACCTACATCAAAATTCGGAAATTCCTCAGTTGCCAGTTTACTGGCCGAATATACAGAAGCGCCCGCTTCATTTACGATCACATACTGTACATTCTCCGGAATTTCTTTTAATAACTCAACGATCACCTGTTCCGACTCCCGGGAAGCAGTCCCGTTTCCCAGAGAGATCAGCGAAATATTGTATTTTGAAATCAATTTCTTCAATACAGCTTTTGCTTCTTTGATTTTATTTTGAGGAGCAGTGGGATAGATCACCACTGTATCCAGCACCTTGCCGGTAGGATCCACTACCGCCAGCTTGCACCCGGTACGGAAAGCCGGATCCCATCCAAGCACCGTCCTGCCTGCAATGGGCGGCTGCATCAGCAGCTGCTCCAGATTTTTTCCGAAAACCCGCATAGCTCCGTCCTGAGCTTTTTCCGTGAGCTCGTTTCGGATCTCTCTCTCAATAGCGGGAGCGATCAGTCTTTTATAACTGTCCGCCGCTGCCGCTTTCAGCCAGGGCGTAGTGTTAGGATTATCATTTACGATCAGCTTCTTTTCCAGATATCGGAGAATATCCTCTGCAGGAGCCTCTATCCTGACAGTAAGGACCTTTTCTTTTTCCCCTCTGTTCAAAGCCAGGATCCGATGACCAGCAAGCTTCGACACCGGCTGCGAGAAATCGTAGTACATCTCATATACAGACTCTGCGTTTGCATCTTTTGCCTCGGAAACAAGGATCCCCCTTCCCATGGTAATATCTCTGATATATTTCCGATATGCTGCCTCATCTGAAATAGCTTCCGCCACAATGTCCATGGCTCCCGCGAGAGCAGCTTCAGCTGTCTGCACTTCTTTTTCCGGGTTAATGTACGCCTGCGCTTCTTCCTCCATGGATCTGGCCGTCATCTGCAGCCGGAGTATGTCCGCCAAAGGTTCCAGTCCTCTTTCCTTCGCTATCATAGCCCTTGTTCTGCGCTTCGGCCTATAGGGTCTGTACAGGTCGTCCACTGCTACCAGCGTCTCAGCGGCAAGGATACTGGCCCGCAGTTCCTCTGTAAGTTTGCCCTGCTCCTGTATACTTTCGATCACCTGAGATTTCTTCTCTTCCAGGCTGCGCAAATGTCCCAGCCTTTCATTAAGATTTCTCAGCACTTCATCATTTAATGCTCCGGTAGCTTCTTTCCTGTACCGGGAAATAAAAGGGATCGTATTTCCCTCATCAATGAGACGGACCGCCGCCTGGGCCTGTCCGTATTTTATTCCAAGTTCTTCCGCCAATGTACGGATGATATCCATATTTTGTACCATTCCTTTTCTTTTGATCATTTCTATTATACCCGAAGAATCTTTTACTTCAAGTAGGCGTTTCTGCCCCCGGCCGGCAATTTTATTGTTTTTTCCCTTTCCCCATGTTAAAATAGACATGTTTTTTAAGGAGGTTCCATATGAACAGAAACCAAACAGGAAATATGAACGGATTTTCACTCCTGTCACTGATCTGCGGGATCCTTGGCATTGTAACCTTCTGCTGTATTTACTCGGCACTGGTATTCGGCGCCCTTGCCATATTATTCGGGCTGCTGTCCAGAGGCCGCGCAAAACATCCCTGCGGTCAGGCCAAGGCCGGCATTCGCATCGGCATAATCGCCCTGGTGCTTACCGCGGCACTGAATATATACAGTTACTTTTCCATGATACAGCAGTACGGAAGCCTCCAGAACGCCCTTGACGCTTCCTATTCTATGCTGGAGGATATGACAGGAATGGATCTGGAAGAATATTATGATCCGTCACGATAAAAAAGGCTGCATGCCTGTAACAATATAAAAAATATTCTTTCCAACAAAATGAGCAGCCAGAATAATGACCGCGATCAGGATATAGTAATTATGCCATTTCATACCAATGGAAATTTTTCCTCTGCTGATCCGTTCCACCGTCTGGCTGACCATAAACCACAGATACATGACTACGGAGTACGCCATCAGCGGATAGTCCACGGCGCATACAAGAAAATGTCCGTGCACAAGGGCAACTACAGAGCGGGTGCCGCCGCATCCCGGGCAGAAAAAACCCGTAAGAGAATAGAGGAGGCAGGGACGCATATGTTCCAACACCAGAAATCCCGGGAAAAAAATATTTTTGATCAGGATCAGAAATGCTGCCAGCGCCAGGATACACCAGCCTGCCATATAAAGCCCATTTTCAGGGAATGCTTTGTGATTTTGCAAAATCCGCGTCCTCCGTTTCATTAAAATTTCTTTTATTTTAGCAGATTGGAGCATTATATCAATATGAAAAAATCATTTATCCATATAAAAGCTGACGCCCGGGAAAGTCTTTTGGGAAATTACAGCCCCATCATCAGCGCCACGCTTTTTCTCGCTATTGTAACAACCCTTGTTTCCGTTCCCTTTACCCGAATGCTCTACGCAAATCCGGGTATTTTACAGTATATTATTTATTATGCGGCTCAGCTGCTTATCTTTGCTCTAGCTACACTTTTCCGCAGCGGTATCTGGCGAATGCATTTGAAAGCCGCCAGACAGCAGCCTTTTGAATTCAAGGAATTTGCTTTTACCGTCAAAAGCCGGCCCAATCGTTTTCTGAATGCCGGCCTGATCCTGGCGGTTTTGTCTCTTGTATTTCAGCTTCCCACTGAAATACTGGCTTCCGTCAACCTGGCCTTTTATCAGAAAAACCATAGCCTGAACCTTACTTTTCTGGCAGCCCTGGCGGCAGTGGCAGCCCTCAGCCTGATCCTTGGTATTTATGTTTATCTCAGATGCTGCCTGGTACTGCTTTTCCTGGCAGACCACGAACAAATGGAGTGCAGGGAAGCCTTCGGTCAAAGCAGCCGCGCCATGAAAGGCAAAAAAGCAAAAATGTTCCTCATGCTGTTTTCTTTTATCGGTCTGATCCTGCTGGGAATCCTGACGCTCTTTATCGGATATTTGTGGATCATTCCCTATATGCGTCAGAGCATTACCTGTTTTTATACTTCGCTAAATGATGAGGAAGCCTCACAGGCATAACATTTCCTGTATAAATATAAACTTGAAATTTTTCCATTACAAAACGGATCTTGCCAAGTCCGGTCAGACTTGAAAAGATCCGTTTTTTGTTAAGCAATATGAAGCTGTTTTTGTCCTATTTTTCAAACAGATAATCAATCAGTTCATGTCCCCTGGCCACAAATTTTCCGCTTCCCTGAGCTTCCTTTTCATTATAATGCCAGTCATTATGCTGGACATCACTGCTGTCATATAAAAGATAGGGAACATTTTCCGAAGAATGGGTACGGATACATATCGATGTGGGATGATCCGGCAGGATCAGCATACGATAAGGCTCTCCTTCCTCATCCAATCCTTTTTTCACCTCTGCGATCAATCTCTGATCCAGATACTCAATGGCCCGTACTTTTTTCTCCACGCTTCCCTGATGGCCCATTTCATCCGGAGCCTCCACATGCACATACACAAAGTCATATCCATCTTTCAGAACTTCTACCGCCGCATGGGCTTTTCCTTCATAATTGGTATCCAGCCCGCCATTGGCCCCGTCTACTGTGATCACTTTCATAGAGGTTCCAACCGCGATTCCCTTCAGCAGATCCACTGCTGAGATCATGGCACCTTTTTTCCCGGTCTTTTCTCCAAAGGAAAACAGAGCCGGTTTTGTGCCTGCGCCCCAGAACCAGCAGGAATTGGCCGGGTTCAGCCCCTTCTTTTTTCGTTCTATATTTACAGGGTGATTTACCAGTATTTCATAACTTTTCTCCATCATATCCCTGAGTATTTTGTCTTCAGGAAGATACTGACCGATGGTCTGTCCCAACACATCATGAGGCTGCGTCAGTTCCTCCACCTGTCCTTTATCCCAGATCAGGAGATGACGGTAACTGGTTCCCACATAAAATCTGTACGTATCCGTTTCCAATTCTTTCCGTACAGCCTCCAGCAGCTGTGCGGCTTCCTCTGTGCTGATTTCACCGGAACTGTGATCCAGAATTTTCCTGTCCTCATAGGCATCCTCTTCTTCTGACAAAGTGACCAGATTACATCTGAGGGCAATATCCGTGTCTTTCATATCTACGCCAATACTGAGCGCTTCCAGAGGAGAACGTCCGGAATAGTATTTTCTCGGATCGTATCCCAGTACAGAAAGGTTTGCCGTGTCGCTGCCCGGCTTCATTCCATCCGGTATGGTATGTACCATTCCAATCTCGCCTTCAGCAGCCAGAGCATCCATAGTTGGCGTCTTGGCGTATTCAAGTGGAGTCATTCCTCCTAGTTCTTCCAGGGGGCGGTCCGCCATACCGTCTCCCAATATTACAACATACTTCATTTTAATATTCCTCAGTTCTAATTAATCCATACGTATCATATTAATGATACCGCCGATGCTCTGTGCGGCTTTCTCATATTCTCTTCCTGTCATCTTTCCAGTCACAAAGGCATTTTCTTTTTCCTCGCCGGGAACGGTAATATATTCCACATCACCAAAAGCGGCCTCGATCTCATCTTTCGGCGCAACCGTTCTCACAAAGAAACGATAAGGCACATCTTTATAATCCGCCAGTTCCAGTTTTTCAGCATCCCACTGGATAATAATATTTTTATCAATATGTTTTACAAT
>CAKNLF010000118.1 GCA_930989305.1 uncultured Roseburia sp.
AAGATGTCAATAACTTTTTTGAAAAAATTTAAAAAAATTTTTAAAGCTTTATAAGAGTCAATTTCATCTGTAAACAAGGGAGAAATAATGGCGCCGCCGGAAGCTGTCAAAGGAACATAAATATTCACCTGACGCCCTCCTTTGTGGTATAATGGCTGCGTAAATGCCGCCTGCTTTGGGCGGTCTGCTTTAGCGGATGAGGAATTTGGACGGAAAGGAATATGAGAATCTATGAAGAAAAAGGAAAAGTCAAAGAAAAAAAGAAAAGCGGGGAGCGTTGTGCTTACAGTGATCCTGATCATCTGTATTGTGGTTTTTTGCGTATCCGCATATCACTTATATAAGATAATGAACAATTATCACAAAAGCAATGAAGAGTATGATGTGGTACAGCAGGAAGTGGTAGAAGAAACAGACGATGGTTTTTTCGTGGATTTTGACAAATTGCAGGCCCAGAATCCGGACTGTATCGGGTGGATCCGATTTGAAAATCTGGATATCAGTTATCCCATCATGAAAGGAACGGATAATGAATATTATCTCCACCATACGATCAACGGCAGTTACCTGTATGCGGGAAGCATCTTTATGAATTATCAGAACGCAAGCGATTTTTCCGATATGAATACGTTTATTTTCGGACATAACATGAAAAATGATTCCATGTTCGGGCTGCTGGGTGATTTTAAAGATAAAGAAGTTTACGAGAAAAATCCCTGTTTCTGGATCTATACGCCTGAGGGAGCGCACAGATATGATATTTTTTCCTGTTATGTGGCGGACGCCGACGAAGACACTTATACGGTATATCATGGACAGGGAGAAGCATATGACAAGTATGTAAAACAGCTGAAAGAAAATTCTGCTTATCCCATTGATGTGGATGTGGACGGGACAGATAAGATCGTAACTCTTTCCACCTGTACGGCGGAAGGATATGACTACCGGTATATTGTAAACGGAGTGCTTGCGGAAACCATTCCCACAGATGAACAGTAAGGCCGGGTAAAAAGACCGGTAAAATTGCTGAAAAACAGCAGATAAAATTCCCTAGATAAAAGGATAAATTATATAAAGATGCAGGGTAAAACTTTGTAAATAATTTTAAGGAAATATAGCTTGAACTGGAAATTCTCTTTTGATAGAATACAGTTCAAGCTATTATCATATGGGAAGACAGGAGGTTTTTCCAGGTTCCGCATTTTCCCTTAAGGGAAGCCGGATATTTTCTTTATCTTATCATTCCATCGAAATCCATAGGGATATGACACAATTCAGCGACAGATATGAAATTCTGAAACCCCTGGGCAGAGGAGGCACCGCATGGGTTTTTCTGGCCAGGGACAGAAAACTGAAAAAATACTGGGCCGTAAAAATACTGGAGAAAAAGGGGCCGGGGGAAAAAAGCAGAGAAGCGGTGGGAAAGGCCATGCATGAAGCCCGGATTCTGAGCCGTCTGGATCTGCCGGGAGCGGTGCGGATCGCGGATCTGATCGAGGACGGGGGAAAGCTTTGTATTGTAACCGATTATATAGAAGGACAGGATCTGAAGACTTACATATACAGATACGGCAGACTTTCGGAAAAACAGGCGGCCGCCTGGCTTTTGGAACTGTGCGGGACGCTTTCGCGCCTCCACGGTATGCGGCCGCCTGTGATCTTTTGTGATCTGAAACCGGAAAATATCATGGTAAAAACAGATGGGACACTGGTGCTGGTGGATTTTGGTTCGGCCTGGCAGAACGAATATGCGGTCTGCGGAGAAAAGATTCCCAGGACAGGGACATACGGATATGCGGCGCCGGAACTTTATAAAGAAGGAGGCTTGCCGGATCCCAGAACGGATATATACGGCCTTGGAGCCCTGGGAGCCTTTTTGCTTACAGGGCTGCATCCGGGAAGGATCTGTACATCAAAGGCGAGAGAAAAGAGGGAACTGTACGGCTTTGGAAAAATCGGCCGGGTAATCCGGCGGTGTATGGAAACAGAACCGGAGAAACGTTACGGTTCCTGCGAGATCCTGAAGGAAATTCTGCAAAGGATCGCGGAAGAATAAAGAGATTTTTGGGCGCGATCATAAGATCCGCCGGACAAAATAAAAAAAATAGAGGAAATTATAAAAAAATGCAGAATATATAAAATAGGAGTTCCGATTTTAGAATTAGAGTTATAAGGTGGTGTCAGCCATGATTATACGTGAACAGATGGAATTATTGGAACGGACCTATTTAAGCCCGTTTGCCACATTAAGTGAAAATTCAAAGGGCAGAGATATACCGGAAGAGGAGTGTGATATCCGGCCGGTATTTCAAAGAGACAGAGACAGGATTCTGCACTGTAAATCATTCAGACGACTGAAGCATAAGACCCAGGTCTTTCTTTCTCCCAGAGGGGATCATTACAGGACCAGGCTTACCCATACGCTGGAAGTTTCCCAGACGGCGCGGACCATTGCGAAAGCGCTGCGGCTGAATGAAGATCTGGTAGAAGCCATTGCTCTGGGCCATGACCTGGGTCATACGCCCTACGGACACGCGGGAGAGGCGGTGCTGGACCGCCTTTGCGAAAGCGGCTTCAAACACAGCGAGCAGAGCGTCAGGATCGTGGAGAAATTGGAAAATGAAGGGAAGGGACTGAATCTGACCTGGGAGGTGCGGGACGGTATCCTGAATCATCAGACCAGCAGTATGCCGTCTACTCTGGAAGGGAAGATCGTAAGGCTTTCCGACAAAATCGCATACATACACCACGATATTGACGACGCTATCCGGGCTCATGTGATGACGGAAGAGGATGTGCCCATGGAATACAGGGAGATTCTGGGGATGACGTCCAAAATACGGCTGGATACTTTGATACATGATATTATCAGCCACAGCCGGGATAAAAATGATATCTGCATGTCCGCAAAGATGGAAGAGGCCATGAGAGGGTTGAGAAAATTTATGTTTTATCATGTTTATACCAACCCGAAAGCAAAGGGGGAGGAAACAAAGGCAAAGGAAATGCTGGAGAGATTGTTTTTATATTATATGGAACATCTGGAGCTGCTCCCTTTGCAGTACAGAAATATGCTGGAAGAGGGAGAGCAGAAAGACCGGGTAGTGTGCGATTATATCGCAGGCATGACCGATCAGTACGCGGCAGGAAAATTCCAGGAATATTTTATCCCCAAATCCTGGCAGGTGTATTAAAACAAAGGAAGAAGAGGAAGGAGCAGTCATGGCTTATTATTCAGATGAATTGATTGAAGAGGTGCGCTCCCGGAATGATATAGTGGATGTGATCTCCGGCTATGTGCGTCTCCAGAAAAAAGGCAGTACATATTTTGGACTGTGTCCTTTTCATAATGAGAAAACCCCCTCTTTTTCCGTATCCCCCAATAAACAGATGTATTACTGTTTCGGATGCGGAGCTGGGGGCAATGTATTTACGTTTATCATGCAGTATGAAAATTTCACATTTCACGAGGCAATGGAATTGCTTGCTTCCAGAGTGGGCATAGAGCTGCCGAAGCAGGAAATGACTCCGAAACAAAAGCGTGAGGCGGACAGAAGATCCAGAATACTGGAAATCAACAAGACGGCGGCAAAGTACTATTATATGCTTTTGTGCAGCGACCAGGGAAAAACGGCGAGAAATTATTTTGAAAAAAGAGCCCTGTCCGGAAGTACCATCAAACATTTCGGCCTGGGATATTCCGGAAAATATAGTGACGATCTGTACCGGTATCTGAAAAAGCAGGGGTATGAGGACGGGATTTTAAAAGAAAGCGGACTGATCACCATTGATGAAAAACGTGGGGGATACGACAAATTCTGGAACAGAGCCATGTTTCCCATTATGGACGTCAACAACAGAGTGATCGGATTCGGAGGCCGGGTTATGGGAGAGGGGGAACCGAAATACCTCAATTCCCCTGAAACGGCGGTGTTTGACAAGAGCAGAAATCTGTACGGACTGAACTTCGCGAGACAGTCACGAAAGCCTCAGATACTTCTGTGCGAGGGATATATGGACGTGATCGCCCTTCATCAGGCGGGCTTTGATAATGCGGTGGCGTCTCTGGGAACATCTTTTACTTCCGGACATGCCAATCTGCTGAAGCGGTATACAAAAGAAGTATATCTTACCTTTGACAGCGACGGCGCAGGGGTGAAAGCGGCTCTCAGAGCCATCCCGATCCTGAAGGAAGCGGGACTCACGGCCAAAGTGATCAATATGAAGCCCCACAAAGATCCTGATGAGTTTATCAAGGCGGAGGGCGCTCAGGCTTATCAGCAGCGGATTGATGAGGCTGAAAACAGCTTTATGTTTGAAGTGCGGATGCTGGAACGGGATTACGATATGAAGGACCCGGAAAGCAAAACGGAATTTTTTGAGGAAACGGCGAAAAAACTTCTGCAGTTCCAGGAAGAACTGGAACGGGAAAATTATATAGAAGCAGTGGCCTCCAGATATCAGGTGGGATTTGAGCAGCTTCGTTCTATGGTAAAGAATCAGGCGGCAAGAGGAGCTTATCCCGGCAAAGAGAGAAGAACGCTGAAAAGCGGTGTGCAAAAAGACAAGAAAAAGCCGGATGGGATGAAACAGTCCCAGCGTCTCCTTCTCACCTGGCTGATTGAAGATACAAGACTGTTTGAGATTATTGAAAAATATATTACGCCGGAGGATTTTACCGAGGGTCTGTATCACACAGTGGCGTCTATGCTGTATGAACAGTACCGGCAGGGAGCTGTCAATCCGGCGCGTATCATCAGTAATTTTACAGAGGAAGAAGAACAGAAAGAAGTTGCCGCTTTGTTCAACGCCCGGATCTATCCGGTGGAGAATCAGGCGGAACGGGAAAAGGCACTGACAGAAACGATTGTCCGTGTAAAAAAGAATAGTCTGGAATACCGGGCGGCGCATCTGGATCCTACAGATATCGCCGGCCTGCAGCAGATCATCAATGATCAGAAGAAACTGGACCAAATGCAGAATCTGCATATTTCTATTGATTAAGGACAAAATAAAAACAATTCATGGAAGGATGGACAAAATGGCAGAGTATAAAGACCAGAAAACAGCGGAAAAGGCAGCAAAATTTTCAGAAAAGCTCCAGGAGCTGCTGTCGATTGCGAAAAAGAAAAAAAATGTTTTAGAGTATCAGGAGATCAGCGACTTTTTTAAAGAACTGGAGCTGGGACCTGAGCAGCTGGAAAACGTTCTTGATTTTCTTGAGCAGAATAATATTGATGTCCTTCGGATCACAAATGATGACGATGACGAGGAAGTACTGATAGACGACGATGACGAGATCGAAATGGAAAACATCGATCTGTCTGTGCCGGACGGGGTAAGCATTGAAGATCCGGTGCGTATGTATTTGAAAGAGATTGGAAAAGTCCCTCTGCTGACAGCGGAGGAGGAAATCGAACTGGCGCAGAAAATGGAAGAGGGAGACCAGGAAGCAAAGAAACGTCTGGCGGAAGCCAATCTGCGCCTTGTGGTCAGCATAGCCAAAAGATATGTGGGCAGAGGAATGCTTTTTCTGGATCTTATCCAGGAAGGCAATCTCGGGCTGATCAAGGCAGTGGAAAAATTCGATTATCGGAAAGGTTACAAATTCAGTACGTACGCAACCTGGTGGATCCGTCAGGCTATTACAAGAGCCATTGCGGATCAGGCCAGGACGATCCGTATTCCGGTGCATATGGTGGAAACCATCAACAAGCTGATCCGGGTGTCCCGTCAGCTCCTTCAGGAACTGGGCAGAGAACCCAGCCCGGAAGAGATCGCAGAAGAAATGGACATGCCTGTGGAGAGAGTGCGTGAGATCCTGAAGATTTCACAGGAACCGGTATCTTTGGAAACTCCTATCGGAGAAGAAGAAGACAGCCATCTGGGGGATTTTATTCAGGACGACAATGTGCCGGTGCCCTCTGACGCGGCGGCGTTTACACTGCTGAAAGAGCAGCTGGTAGAAGTGCTTGGCACGCTGACAGAGAGAGAGCAGAAAGTGCTGCGCCTGCGTTTCGGACTGGATGACGGGCGTGCCAGAACTCTGGAAGAAGTAGGAAAAGAATTCAGCGTCACCCGTGAGCGAATCCGTCAGATTGAGGCAAAAGCCCTGCGGAAACTCCGTCATCCCAGTCGCAGCCGAAAACTGAAAGATTATCTGGATTAAGACGAGTACAAGATTATGATAAAACTTTCAAAACGTCTTCAGGCTATTGCGGATATGGTGACGGAAGGGTATGTTACAGCGGATATCGGAACAGATCACGGATATATTCCTATTTATCTGATCCAGACGGGAAAAATCTCCCGGGCGCTGGCAATGGATGTGAACCCGGGGCCTCTGGAACGTGCCAGAGAGCATATACAAAGGGCAGGGCTGGAAGACCGGATACAGGTGAGATTGTCAGACGGGTTCGCGGCCTTGAAACAGGGCGAGGCAGAATGCGCTGTAGTGGCAGGCATGGGAGGCGGACTGATGCTGCGCATACTTAAAGAAGGCGGGGATAGGATACAGGATATGAAAGAACTGATCCTGCAGCCCCAGTCGGAGATTGCTTCAGTAAGAGCCGGGATCCGGGAACTGGGATTTGAGATCCGGGATGAGGACATGGTAAAGGAAGATGGAAAATATTATCCCCTTATGCGCATTGTACCGGCGGAAGAGCCAGAGGGCTCCCGGAAATCCCCGGAGCAGCTGCAGATGGAAGATATGTTTGGACCGGTACTGCTGGCAAAAAAACATCCGGTGCTGCTGGAATGGATCCACAGAGAGAAGCATATAAATGAAAGGATTCTGGAGCAGCTTCCATCGAATGAAAAAGCCCGCAGAATGGAAGTGGAGGAAAAAGTCGGACTTTTGGACCTGGCTGTTTTCCGAATGAATAAAGACAGAAAGCAGTGATAGAACAATGACGGAAAAGATGTACAGAGTAACCATACTGGGAAAAACAATGGAATATCCGGCAGGAACCTCTCTGAAAAAGATCGCGGATGAGGTAAAAGATCTTTATAAAGACGATATCGTGCTGGCGGTACTGGACAATACCATACGTGAACTGACTAGAACGCTGGAAAAGCCAGGCAGACTGGATTTTCTGACTACCGCGGACAAAGCGGGCAGAAAGGCGTACAGAAGGAGTATGACTTTTCTCATGGAAGCGGCGCTGGAAGAACTGGAGCCGGAGCTTTCCGTAAGCGTACAGCATTCCATCGGACAGGGATATTATTGTGAACTGAGAGCAAAAGACGGCAGTCTGTACATACCGGACGGGCTTTTTACCAAGCGGCTGTCAGACAAAATGCGGGAAATGCAGGAGGAAGATTGTCCTATTTACAAAAAGATCATCCATACCCGGGACGCGGTGCGTATGTTTGGAGAAGCGGGGATGCATGACAAAGAAAAGCTTCTGCGTTATCGGAGAAGCTCCTGGACCAACATTTATGAGCTGAAAGGGCATTGCAATTACTTTTATGGTTCCATGGTGCCTTCAGCGGGATATCTGAAGTATTTTTCGCTGGAATGTTACCAGGACGGTTTTATGCTTATGTTTCCGGATGGAAACACCCGGGAGGTGGCGAAGTTTTCTCCTTCAGATAAACTGTTCCATATATTGAAAGAATCCGCTGACTGGGGCAGCACTCTTGGGGTGGATACA
>CAKNLF010000119.1 GCA_930989305.1 uncultured Roseburia sp.
GCAATTCATTCAAAAATTTTCATTTTAGACTTGACTTTTAATAGTTAGTCTTTCTGTCCCACGCCCCAGTCACACTTTCACAGTCCAGATCCCATTCTTCAAAAAAGATGGGGAACGGATAGGAAGCCAGAGATTTCAGACTGTGATTGGCGCTGTTAAACATAAACTTTGCTCCGCAGGCGATGGAGCAAAACTTTCCGATTACCAGCCTTTCGTGATTCACCGGATAATGATACAGTACATTATTTTTTTCAAACTGACAGGGATCATTGACAAAATCATTGTATATTGTATAATTGCCCACTGTAATTTCCGGATCTGTTATCACATTTTTCAGATAAACCGTTTCTCTGTCATTACTTCTCGGATAAATTTTTTTCAAATTCATAAATACACCTTCCTTTTATATCTTATTTTCATCTTACTCCTGACGGAATCCGTTTTCTATCCACCGGATAATGCAGAATCATTTTGTATAAAGAAAGGCAGGTCCTGCCCCAATGCCGTCTGAATATGGACGAACACTGATGCAGGACCTTTTTTATTTCTGGTATATAATCTTTCGGACAGCAGATAAAGACAGACTGTATTTTTCAGCGAGAAACTCCACAGAAACACCACTTCGGTATTTTTCCGTAATTTCTCTGTTACGATGCTGCAATTCCTGCCGATATCCAGATATCTCTCCCCACCGCTTTTTCCTGTCATCACCAGCCGGGACATAGATATATCCTCCCTGGATATATTGCTGCAGTTCCCTGACCAGCGAAGCTGGAAGAATCGTTTTCGCATTCACGTATTTCATGCAGGCTCCCTCCTGATAAGATTTTTCCGGAAAGCAAAGCCGACATGTCTTTCTGCGACTATTATTACTCCATGCAGCAGTCGCAGTCTGATGGCTTTGCATGGAGCTGTGCTTCGTTACGTTTCATCAATATCACTTCTCTTTCTGTTTCTTGATATTATATTATATCATCCGTTCAAAGACCTTTCTATGGGCTTTTCTCAACTGGCCGTCTGTGTCCCGGCAGTATTTCCGATCTTGGAAATCGTCATTGTCACATCGGAATAGACATAGTTGCCTCCATTGCCTGTAACATTCAGATTTACCGGAGCAGTCGGAACGTCAATGATCTGGGAGAAAGATGCATTTGATACATCGCTGGTAGTCTGGAATGTCTGGCGCACCGCTGTGCCCGCTACCGCGTCTCCCTGCTGCTGAAGATAGAGCAACAGCTGAAGCGGGAAATTTACGCCGCTGGCCGGAGCGATCGTCCCATGAAAAGACACTTCATATACTCCAGGCTCCTGGATAGTAAATACGGAACTGTTTGCATCATGAGACACTGCGTTCCCATAGGAAAAAGCATTTCTGTCAAATATCAGGTTCCCGCCATCAGTTCCTGACTGAGCCGGTGTTGAGTAAGCAGATAATGCTTCCACCGGTGCGTCCCCGCCCCCGGGGCCGGTGGCTCCTGTGGGGCCGGTGGCTCCTGTTGGGCCCGTCGCTCCTGTGGGACCAGTGGCTCCTGTTGAACCTGTCGCTCCTGCAGGGCCAGTGGCTCCTGTGGGGCCCGTCACTCCTGTGGGACCAGTGGCTCCTGTTGGGCCGGTCGCTCCTGTGGGACCAGTGGCTCCTCCTGACGGACCGGTGGCTCCTGTGGGGCCAGTGGCTCCTGTTGAGCCAGTGGCTCCTGTGGGACCGGTGGGTCCTGTTGGTCCTGTTGGGCCTGTTGGGCCTGTTGGGCCTGGCGGCGGACAGGGAGGCTCCGGTCTGCATCCGCATCCAAATCCAAAGGACTGTTCCCTGAGATTATCTTTTGATTTATTTTGAAACCATGACATATACATACCTTCATTTTTATATTTTCCCTACTAATATATGACATATTGTGAACTTTGCCCGCATAAGAAAAAAATTATGTCTGTACTTTTTCCATCTCCGGACTCTGCTGCATCTTGAAATACTCCTTATTTTGTAAATAATATTCCGAATAGGGTTTATAATATCCTGCCAGTTCGTTATACTGTTCCGCTTTTTCTCTTTCTCCCATTCTGTCGTAACATACGCACAGGGAGATTGCCGGCAGGAATCCGTAACATTCCTCCTGGATAAAGGCTCCGGATTTCGGATCTTTCTTCCCTTCAAGAGCCCGGCGGTACCAGTAGGCCGCTTTTTCATACTGCCCTCTGTCCAAAAAATGACGTCCCAGATCGCAGCAGGTCTCACCTCTTGGAACGTCATACAAAAAGCCGGAAACCAACGCATTGAAAGCCTGCCTTTCATTTCCCATCCGATAATAGCACAAAGCCATCTGCCTGGTAGCGTCTATTTTATTTTCCAGCCATCCTTCCGGCCGATCCAGAAACTGTTCCATGCGCCGAAGCCCTTCCTCATATCTGCCATGAGCGATCAGCTCTCTTCCGTAATAGTACAGCATCCGGCAGTCAAAAACCTCTCCCGCTTTTTCCATTTTCTCATAAATCTGCAGATTCCTGTCAGAATCTTTGGTGTCCTCTTTTCTGTGCTCAATTGGAATATCTGCCTTTTTTATCTTTCCTTTCAGAGGTATCACTTCATGAACCTTTCCCTGGAATCTGAAACAGGGATGATTTTTTACGATCCGTTCTCTGTAATAAGAAAAAACGGTCTTTCCTCTTTCGTCAAAAGCTGTTTCATAGGGCATCATAACCACATCCGTTTCAGATGTAAGGGACGCTTTTAATTCCAGGAAAGGCTTCCTGCTGCTTTCCGGCATCACATCGTCTGCGTCCATCCACATACAATATGCTCCGGATGCTCTGGCAAAAGCAAAATTTCTGGCCGCGGAGAAATCATCCTCCCACCGGAAATCATAGATTTTATCTGTATATTTTCCCGCAATCTCCTTCGTCCTGTCCCTGGACCCTGTGTCTACGATAATGATCTCATCCGCCAGTTCTCTGACACTGTCCAGGCATCTGCCCAGAACCTTTTCTTCATCACGCACGATCATGCAAAGACTTATGGAAATCATCCATTTCCTCTCCTTATCTTTACTTCATTGTATGATGCGTTATCCAAAAAGGGACTGTATAAAACAACACAAAAAAATACTGCCGCACTTAATTTAGTACGGCAGCTTCCTGCAAGGATCCGTTTTAACGCTTCATGATATTTCCTCTGTAAGATACCAGATTATCACTGTACGGAATATCCGGCACCATAATACTTGTAAAGTTAAACATGGGCTTCAGGAAGGGGAATTTATCCTGCTGGGCCCAGTCAGGTTTTGGCATATCCGCCATTTTAGTCACGCAGGCCCTGTACCATTCATTTGGCCCCTCAAACCACATTTCCACGCACCTTTGAAATTTACAGTCATTAACTTCCTGATAAACATGGCTGGTCAGAATGCGGGTTACTTCCGGCATTTCTTTAAACCGTTCCAATACTTCAAACAGCCATTTTTCTCCTTCCTCTTCGGTGATCTCATCCGGATAGCGCACCAGGAACTGCCACCTGTAATTAAATCCGTCCTGTATCGTACGCTCTTTTCCCTTCAGATCCTTTTCCCACCACATAGGCATAAACGCAAATACAAAAGGTCTGCATCCGTTGGAGCCGTCTGCGGAACGGAATTCATCCCCTGTGAGAAAAATATCCGCAGTGTCCTCATCATCCGGTACGGAATTCTGCCATTTTAATACTTCCAGAGGCATATACTCATTAAATGCGTGAGCTGTAATATGAGCGTCAAAAGGGCTGATCAGCCAGTTATGCTCACACATGTGAAATCTGGCCACCCCAAAGCGTTCCCCTTCCGGCGGCACCGGAAGAGCCTGATAAAAGGCATATTTCGTTACATAAGGTTCAAACTGGGAAATGCTGTCAGCCACATGAAGCATATGCCATGCCAGCAGTTTGTGGCGATATTCCTCCTTTGCCAGATCTGTATAGATCACACTCCTCATTAATGTTACCTGGGGATACTTACTGTCCATCTTTCCTCCTCCTTTTTCATCAGTCTCATTTCGTTCTGATATTATCAATCATAATTTTATTACACCACAAAACGCCATTGACTCAAACGTGTTTTCTGCACATTTTTTATTTATTTTTTATTGCTTTTTTGTGCTTTATCACCTAATATTAAAAGCATATATATTTTATTTTAAAGGAGCAGGAGAAAATGAAACTAAGCATGTGGATTTTTGCTGATCGATTAAAACAATATGATCCGGAATGTCATATCAGTTTCGGGAAATTTTCAATAGAAACCGTACGGTTATTTTCCGATACAGAGCAATCAGATGCTTCTACTTTATATGTAGGCAGACAAAAGGACTTTTTTCCGGAGGGCGATGATTTCATTGTCTGTAAAAATCAGGAAGACCTGCTCTTTCTTGCCACAACCGATCTGAAAGATGTTATGAACCGGGTCCTGATCATTATGGAGCTGTTCGCCCGGTGGGAAGGAAATATGATGGAACGCCTTTCCAGCGGAGCTATGGCCCAGGATCTGTTTCAGGGATCCCTGCATATTTTTTCACATCCAATGTTTCTGCTGGACCAGGACCAGCATCTCCTTGCCCACTCTTCCAATTATAAGATCGGTGAAGTAAATGAGCAGTGGGACGCCATGCTGACTCACGGAAGTTCCAAACCGGATTATCTGGTGCAGATCAATGAAAAATATCCCCAGAGATTTTCCTATAAGGGTGTATTTCCAAGCCGCCACGAACTGTATCCCGATCAGCTGTTTGAATATAATTTTTTCGTCCGCGACAATTGGGTGGGCATTGCTGCCATTATCGACCAGTTCAATAATATCTCCCAGGGCGAAATAGACTGCTTTTCTCTCTTTTGCAAATATCTGGAACGCTGGTTCCAAAACTATATCCAGGAACATCATTCTCTTCTGCTGGAATCCCAGCTTCAGGCCGCCGTAACCGCTCCCGGTTCCGAAACAGCAGATCTGCGCAACCGGCTGACTCAAAAAGGCTGGCAGACGGCAGACAATCTTATATTTATTAAGTTTGACGCTCCTTTCCTGCCTTACAATATCAATCAGCACCTTTATCACACATTGCGGATAAAATTTCCTGATACATGCATTTTCACGGCAGAACTATCCGTATGCATGCTTTGTAATATTTCCAGGGATGATCCTGCCCTGTTAAAATCCAAACTGCTGCCGCTTCTGGAAAGCAGCCGCTATTACGGAACCGCCGGACAGCCTTTTACCATGTCTGATTCTTTTTATCAAAATTATAAATTTACAACCCTGGCTTCTGAGTACTGCAAGAAAGAAGTAGGACACATTTACAGCGCGGATAATTACACCCTTCCATATCTTATGGCTGAAATGAAACAAAAAATTTCTCCGAAGCTGATGCATCCGGTATTGAAAAAGCTGAAAGATTACGATGAAAAACATGGAACGGATTTTTATGATACCATGTATGTTTATCTCAAAAATGAACGCAGTCCTCTTGCTTCCGCAAAGGAACTGAATCTGCACAGGAACACCCTTGCCTATCGGCTGAAACGGCTCCAGGAACTGTTTCAAATAGATCTGGATGATCCCAAGGTACGTTTCCATCTTCTTGTATCTTTTGAACTGTCCAAACAAGAGTCTAAAAATCCTGTAAAGGAATAAAATGTTTTATCCCATTTCTTGTTCTTCGCAGGTTTTTCCGTTTTCTATTTCAGTGGCCTTTTTGTAGATCACAAACGCCAGAAGCGCTGTCGTTCCTTCCGCGATCCAGAATGCGTTCCACACGCCAAAAGGACCGAATATACGGCTCAGCAGGAAAGCTGCCGGTATAATGATGATCGTATAACGGAATAATGAGATCAGCAAAGACGGAACGCCTTTTCCCAGGCCTTCCAGAGCCCCGGATGATGTTACAGATACAGCGGATACAATAAAGCCTGCGCTGATAATGCGCAGAGCGGTTTTTCCCGCCTGTATCGTCTCCGGATTTTCGGTAAAGAGTCCGATCAGCTGTCCCGGGAAGATCAGGCATAAAATCGTACCCAGTATCATAATCCCTCCGCTCATATAAAGTGTGACCAAATATATTTTTTTTACTCTGCCATATTCCCGCGCGCCGAAATTAAACCCGATGATCGGCCGCATTCCCTGGATGATCCCATTGGCAGGGAGATAAATAAAAGTCTGGAGTTTGTAATAAATGCCCAGTATCACTACATAAATCTGAGAATATGCCGCCAGTATGGCATTCAGAGAAGATACCAGCAGCGAAGGCAGGGCCAGATTCAGTGTGGCGGGGATCCCGATATAATACAGTTTCAGATCCAGCTTTTTATCTTTTTTCAGATATTCCCGGCTGATACGCACACGTATGGGATATACTTTGTAGACGATCAGATAGATCACAACTGTCAGCACCTGTCCGGTTCCTGTAGCAAGGGCCGCCCCCTCGATGCCCATTTCCGGAAAAGGTCCGAGACCGAATATCAGAACCGGATCCAGAATAATATTGGTAATACATCCGCACATAAGACTGAACATTGTGATCTTCATGCAGCCTACTGCCTGGAAGATCTTTTCAAAGGACAAACTCAGCATAATAACCAGAGAAAAGGCAAAGGCCACTGTGGAATAGCGGATCCCCATGCTGACCACTTCCTCTGAAGATGTAAACAGTCTCAAAAAGGACGGCATGATCCCGATACACACAGCAGTCAGTATTACTCCATGTATCACAGACAACAGCGTTCCGTGAGACGCGGCCGCGCTTGCCTTCTTTTCATCTCCCGCTCCAAGGTAATAGGCGATGACCGCATTAATGCCCACGCCGAATCCAATGCCCACCGCATTGATAAAATTCTGCACCGGATAGACAAGAGACAGAGCTGTCATAGCGTTTTCACTGATCTGGGCCACGAAAAAACTGTCTACAATATTGTAGAGAGAATTCACCAGCATAGAAATGACCATGGGCAGGGACATGGATAAGATCAGCGGCAGAATCGGTTTTTCTTTCATAAAGTTTTCGTTCATAATTTCCTCCCTGTATGAATTTTCGTATTTGCAAACAAAATGCCACACAGCTGTCTGTCAACAACTGTGTGGCAAAAAGATGACATTTTGTCCGGAAAAGTCCACGAAATTTCATTTTAGTATTTACTTGATGTCTGCACAAATTATAGCCAATCTCCTGCAGATATGTCAAGAACAAATCCATGGTTCCGGTTTGAAACCCAATCATTATCGTATGCTTTTGTCTGAACCTATTTCACTGTAATCACAGACCGGATCAACTGTTTTGTTTCTTCCCTTTCCGGGAATTTCAGCACTGCCCGCGCCTCACCCTGTTCAATGATCCTTCCCCTGTGCATCACAGCAATACGGTCGCACAGAGCTGCTGCCAGAGGCAGATCATGTGTAATAAACAGCATAGCCATTTTTTTCTCTTCTTTCATTTTTTTCAACAGGCTGATAATCTGCGCCTGGACCAGTACGTCAAGAGCGCTTGTAGCCTCGTCGCAGATCAGCAGCCTGGGATTTCCGATAAGAGCTCTTGCCACCGCTGCCCGCTGACATTCCCCGCCGCTCAGCTGGGACGCTTTTTTATCCTGATATTCCGGCTTCAGACCCACATATTGAAAAAGCTCCAGAGCCTTTTCCCGCAGCTGG
>CAKNLF010000120.1 GCA_930989305.1 uncultured Roseburia sp.
ACGGGATTTTCAAGGGCTTCAAGCACCTTTGGTTTTAGGAAATTACATTCCCATGCGACTATTGCTAACCTCACCTTCGCCTTTCAGGCTCGGTTCGCTAAGCAACGCTGCATAGCTTCCAACTGCAGTTCATCTTCGATTCACTTAGTTTCCAGCCATCTGTTTTGCTACTTCTTCAGCAAAGTTTTCTTCTTTTTTCTCAATTCCTTCACCTGTTTCAAAACGAACGAATCCTGTTACTTTTACAGGTGAGCCGACTTCTTTTGAAACCTGATCAAGATATTTTGCAACGCTCTGTTTTCCGTCTTCTGCTTTTACGTATACCTGCTCCATTAAGCATACTTCTTTTAATTCTTTGTTCAGACGGCCAATGATCATTTTTTCAATGATATTGTCCGGTTTGTCCGGATTTTCATTTTTAGCCTGAGCTAAAAGAATTGATTTCTCGTGTTCTTTGTATTCTTCGCTTACATCTGCGGAAGAAACATACTTAGGACTTAAAGCAGCTACCTGCATTGCAATGTTTGTAAGAGCTTCTTTTACAGTGTCATTTACTGTATCTGTTTCAGCTTTAACGATTACACCGATACGTCCGCCTCCATGAATATAGGAAACGATGCATCCGTTTTCAACTGTTTCTTTCTGGAATCTTCTGATATTTAAGTTTTCACCGATTACAGCGATTTTTTCTACCAGAGCTTCTTTTACAGTTTTAGAAGAATCTTCAATCCAAGCTTCTGCCATAAACGCATCCATGTCTGCTGCGTCTGATTTTACAGCCTGTGCTGCTACTGCTTCCACATATGCCTGGAAAGTTTCGTTTTTAGCAACAAAGTCTGTTTCAGAGTTTACTTCTACGATAGCAGCTTTTTTATCTCCGTCCATAGCAACGCGTACAAGACCTTCTGCCGCAATACGTCCAGCCTTTTTCTCAGCTTTTGCCTGTCCGTTTTTTCTTAAAAATTCAACAGCCGCATCCATGTCACCGTTTGTTTCGGATAATGCTTTTTTGCAGTCCATCATACCTGCGCCGGTCATTTCTCTTAATTCTTTTACCATTGCTGCTGTAATTGCCATAACTATCTACCTCCGATTAATTGTCCGATTGTTTGATATACAATTGTTTGATATACAATAGATAGGACAGGCACCGGAAATGTCTGTCCTATAAAACTGCCCTATCTGCCGATAAGTAATCTTATTCTTCTGCTGCTTCCTCTGCCGGAGCTTCCGCTTCTTCCTGAACATCAGCTTCATCGTATGCAGCGTCTGTTTCAACTGTTCCCTGTTTTGCTTCAACAACAGCGTCTGCCATTTTGGAAACAATTAATTTAACGGCTCTGATAGCGTCATCGTTACCCGGAATTACATAATCCAGTTCTTCCGGATCACAGTTTGTATCAGCAATACCGATCAGCGGGATACCCAGTGTATGTGCTTCCTGAACACAGATTCTTTCTTTCTTCGGATCTACAACGAAAATTGCATCCGGAAGTCTGCCCATATCTTTAATACCGCCAAGGTTTCTTTCCAGTTTATCCCATTCTTTTTTCAGATTGATAACTTCTTTTTTCGGAAGCACATCAAATGTTCCGTCTTCTGCCATTTTTTCAATAGCTTTCAGTCTTGCGATACGGCTCTGGATGGTTTTGAAGTTCGTCAGCATACCGCCTAACCATCTTTCATTTACATAGAACATGCCGCAACGCTCTGCTTCCGCTTTGATTGCGTCCTGAGCCTGTTTCTTTGTACCTACGAACAGGATGATGCCTCCCTGTGCAGCAATATCAGCAACTGCTTCATAAGCTTCATCTACTTTTCCTACGGATTTCTGAAGGTCGATGATATAAATACCATTTCTCTCCGTGTAAATGTATGGAGCCATTTTCGGGTTCCATCTTCTTGTCTGATGTCCGAAATGAACACCAGCTTCCAGTAACTGTTTCATTGAAATAACGCTCATATTTCTACCTCCATGGTTTTGTCTTCCATGTGCATCTCGCCCTCCGGTTTACCAAATCAGCACCATACCGGATAGTCCGCACATGTGTTTAATTGTCTGTAACCTGAACTAGTGTAGCACAGCTTCCTTTATCTTTCAAGTCTTTTTTTCTCGATTTAACATATAGAGCAATATCTTTACGCCTGTCTGCGCTTGATCTCTGCAATCTCATCAAATACCACATCATTCAGGACCTTGATATAAGTTCCCTTCATTCCGGAAGAACGGGATTCGATCACGCCGGCGCTTTCAAATTTTCTGAGTGCGTTGACAATAACAGAACGGGTAATTCCCACCCGGTCCGCGATCTTGCTGGCAACAAGAAGACCTTCTTTGCCGTCCAGTTCGTCAAAAATATGGATGATTGCCTCAAGCTCTGAATAGGATAAGGTACTGATGGCAGATTTCACAATATGCTGTTTTCTGCTCTCTTCCTCGTTTTCTTCATTTACAGAACGGAGCATTTCCAGTCCCACAACTGTAGTTCCATATTCTGTAAGTATAATATCGTCGATTTCGTACTGTTCTTTCAGCCGGTAAACAAATAATGTTCCCAGACGCTCTCCCGCTATCTCTATAGGGGAAATGATCGCCGCATAGGAAATCGTATTTTCTCTTGTAAATCCCAGTGTTTCCAGATTCACATTTTCCTTTGTGGATAAAATTCCCAGAAGACGCTCATTCAGATACTTATCAATATATCCTCCCACTGCGTCTCCGATCAGCTCATGAATTTCCGGGACGTCACTGCGGTGACTGATTCCCAATATTTTTCCTTTTCTGCTGATAACCAGTATATTAGATTCCAGTATCTCAGCCAGCACTCCACATATATCATTAAACACAACCTTTGACGAATTATTATTGTGGAGAAGCTTTCCAATTTTTCTTGTTTTGTCCAGAAGACGTACGCTGCTCATATTTTCCCTCCGTAAAAAAGTGCTAAAATCAAGACATTAACTTGATTCTAGCACAATTTTTCTGTATATTCAATCCATTGTTTTTAAATATTCTAAACTATTTAGCCATGCACAGAAGTCTAACGAAAGAAAGATGCAAATTTATTTGCAGGCGATTCTCAGCCCTCTTCTTTCTCCTTTGGCTTTTCCATTACATAGCCGCACTGCTCATTGGCACATACAACTTTGTTTCCTTTTTCCACCATATAGCTGCCGCACTCCGGACATTTTTCCGGCCATGGCTTCTGCCATGACATAAAATCACATTCCGGATTGTCGATACATCCATAATATTTTCTGCCTTTTTTCGTTTTTTTCAGGATCACATCTTTTCCGCATTTCGGACATGCCACCCCGATCTTTTCATAATACGGTTTTGTATTGCGGCATTCGGGGAATCCCGGACATGCCAAAAATCTTCCGTGAGGTCCGTATTTAATGACCATGTTTCTTCCGCATTCTTCGCAGATGACATCTGTCACTTCATCCTCAATCTCAACTTTGCCCAGTTTTTCTTCCGCTTCCTCTACTGCATTCTCCAGATCCGGGTAAAAATTGCTGATGATCATTTTCCAGTCTACTGTGCCTTCTTCTACACTGTCCAGAAGTGATTCCATATTGGCGGTAAAGTTTTCGTCCACGATTACCGGAAAGGCTTCCTTCATAATGTGGTTTACCACTTCGCCCAACTCTGTTACATAAAGATTTTTCTTTTCTTTGACAATATATCGTCTGCCTAAAAGCGTTGTGATTGTAGGCGAATAGGTACTTGGACGGCCGATTCCCAGCTCTTCCAGCGCCTTTACAAGGGATGCCTCGGTATAGTGAGCCGGAGGCTGTGTAAAATGCTGTTTTGGATCTGTTTCCAGGCAGATCAGCTTTGAATCCTCATCCAGTGATTTCGCCAGAAATACATGCTCTGTCTTTTCATCATCCAGGCTGTAAACCGATAAAAATCCGTTAAATTTGATTTTGGATGCGGATACCTGGAATCTGTATTTCCCGGCTCCGATCTTGACGGAAGTAGTTTCATACTCCGCTGGGCTCATTCTGCTGGCTGTAAAACGATTCCAGATCAGCTGATAGAGACGGAACTGATCTCTGGTGAGAGACTCTTTCATCTTTACCGGGCTGCGCTGGATATCCGTAGGACGGATCGCTTCATGGGCGTCCTGGATCTTGTTTCCGGATTTTTTCGTTTCTCCGCTCTTAGCCATATATTCAGGCCCATACTGCTGGGTAATATATTCGGCCGCAGCTTTTTCCGCTTCATCGGAAATACGTACAGAATCGGTACGCAGGTATGTGATCAGACCTACGGTGCCGTTTCCTTTGATATCAATTCCTTCATACAACTGCTGAGCCAGACGCATGGTCTTTTGAGTAGAAAAATTCAAATGCTTGCTGGCTTCCTGCTGCAGAGTACTTGTGGTAAACGGAAGGGGCGGTTTCTTCATCCGGGTACTTTTTTTTACATTGAGCACCTGATACTCTGCGCCCTCCAGTTCATCCAGGATTCCTTTTAATTCTTCCTCTGAATGGATCACGATCTTGCCGGATTCGTCTCCGTAAAACTTTGCCACAAGAGGTTTCTTTTCTCCTTCTACTTGGAGCATCGCATCCAGAGTCCAGTATTCTTCCGGAATAAAAGCATTGATCTCATCTTCTCTGTCACAGATGATCCTCAAAGCAACTGACTGTACACGTCCCGCGCTGAGTCCTCTTTTTACTTTAGCCCACAGCAGAGGACTGATCTTGTATCCAACCATACGGTCCAGTACACGTCTTGCCTGCTGGGCGTCCACCAGGTGCATATTAATGTCCCGGGGATGTTTCAGCGACTCTTTTACCGCATTCTTGGTGATCTCATTAAATGTAATCCTGTGAATATCTTTATCTTCCAGTTTTAATGCCTTTGATAAATGCCAGGAAATGGCTTCTCCCTCACGGTCGGGGTCGGTAGCCAGATATACCTTATCCGCTTTTTTTACTTCTTTTCGCAGATTTGCCAGGATATCCCCCTTTCCCCTGATCGTAATGTACTTCGGTTCATAGCCATGTTCAATATCAATTCCCATCTGACTTTTCGGAAGATCTCTTACATGGCCGTTGGACGCGGCCACCTCATAATTTTTCCCTAAAAACTTTTTTATTGTTTTCACCTTTGCCGGTGATTCCACAATTACCAGATACTTTGCCATATATACCTCTTTATCAGCTTTCCCTGTCAGTAAACTTTTTTGCAGAAATAATTTTTAAAGCACTCCCGCACAAGGCCCTGCTTTTTCAGTTTATTAAGCAGATGCAGTGTTTCCAGAAAGGAAAATCCTGTTTCTTCTATAATAATGTCGATAAATTTTGGTTCTGAATCCAGACAACTATACAACAACTGTTCTTCTTTTTCAAGTCCCAATTGGGAACACTTTAAAATATTTTCACAATTTTCCATCTTCAAATTGCAGTCTTTCAGAAATTTTTCCAGGTTATATAAAATTCCGGCACCCTGGTCGATCAGCTGATTACATCCTTCAAAATTTTCATCGCAGATCCTTCCTGGGACCGCATAGATCTCTTTTCCCTGCTCCAGTGCAAAATCCGCTGTGATCAAAGATCCGCTCTTTTTTTTCGCCTCAACTACAGCCAGAATATCAGATAATCCGCTGATGATTCGATTTCTCTCCGGAAAGTGTCCCGGCAATGGCTGCGTTCCCGGGGGATATTCTGACAGGATTCCTCCGCTGTGGCTTAAAATATTTTCATAAATTTCCCTGCTGCTTTTAGGATAACAAATATCCGGACCGCATCCCAGCACTGCGTATGTCTTTCCCTTTCCCGCCAGTGCTCCGGAATGTCCCGCGCAGTCAATACCTGCCGCCAGCCCGCTGATCACTGCCACATGATTTTCAGCCAGTATCTTCCCAAGGCTTACCGCTGTGCTCCTGCC
Source organism: uncultured Roseburia sp. (assembly GCA_930989305.1). GTDB lineage: Bacteria > Bacillota > Clostridia > Lachnospirales > Lachnospiraceae > Brotonthovivens > Brotonthovivens avistercoris. The sequence continues at coordinate 5,906 of CAKNLF010000120.1, forward strand.
GTATTCCGAACATTTTCTGGCCCCTACGATGCCTGCCGCCACACTGTTTTTCGGCAGCGTTCCTTTATAAAACAGGCCGTAAGGAGGAGACTGGATATGTCTCAGTTTTTCCGGGTAATCCCGGTCATCTATCACAACAAGAGAAATTCCCTTTTTTTCCATTTCCCGGAGTTTTTCTCCCATATCTGATGATTTCTTCGCATTTATCAAAATTTCCTGTTTGATGTCAAAATATGCGCAAAATAATACAATTTCTTTTTCCTTTAAATGATAAACTTCTTCCGGTTTGTAACCTGCCTGAAGAATCCTGTGTTTTTTTGCGGCGGAAACCGGAAATTCCGCCGCGAACCAGTATTTATATTCCATTCCATACCTCCCAGTATCGTTTATCTATGGCTTTGAAAGCCGCCGCCTCTTCCAGATGGCAGCACCGGATTTTCTCGCTGCCGCCCATATCCGCAATAGTTCTGGCCGTTTTCAGCATTTTATAGTAGCGTCTGGCGGAAAAGGCTCTGTCCTGATAAAGTTCTTCCAGAAATTCTTTTCCTTCCCGGTCTGTTTCGCAGTACTTTTCCATATCCGAGGCCGACATCTGCCCGTTGAAATAAATCTGCCTGTCTTTAAACCTTTCCCGCTGCAGACGGTGGACCTCTTCCACCCTTTTGCGGATTTCCCCGGAAGTTTCCGCCTTTTCCTGCCGTCTCAGCTCCTGAAAAGACAGATCTTTCATCTCCACGGATAATTCAAACCTGTCAAGTATGGGCTGTGATATTTTATTCAAATAAGAGGCCACAGATGCAGGCGTACAGCGGCATCTTTTCAGATCCGGAAAATATCCGCACCGGCATGGATTCATAGCCGCAAGGAACAGACAGTCACAGGGATATTCATAGCTTCCTCCCAAACGCATCAGCCGTATGGTTTTCTCTTCCATAGGCTGTCTGAGCATCTCGATCACTTCTTTTGGAAATTCCGGAAATTCATCCATAAAAAAAATTCCCTTATGGGCCATACTCAGGGCTCCTGGCATTGGATTTTTCCCTCCTCCGCAAAGTGCCTGAGGCGTTATCGTATGGTGGGGCGCCACAAAAGGCCGTTCCCGTTTCCAGATATCCTTTCCCTCCAGACGTCCGCAGACGCTGTATATCTGCGTCAGTTCCAGCATTTCATCAAAATTCATTTCCGGCATGATCCCCGGCATCCGCTCTGCCAGCATTGTCTTGCCGGATCCCGGCGGGCCGATCATCAGCAGATTATGCATGCCGCTTACTGCTATTTCACTGGCCCTTTTTGCCATGTTCTGTCCCCGGATTTCCGAAAAATCTCCTGATATCCTTCCGGGCTTTGGATTGACTGTTTCCCGATATCCGTGCTTTTCCGGTTTTCCTTCCCTGCACAGCGCCACAAATTCTTTCAAAGTCCCCACAGGTATTACAGTCAGACCTTCCAGGATTCCTCCTTCGCTCTTATTTTTTTCCGGCACAAAAAGATACTTTTCTCCCTGCTCTCTGGCCATAACTGCTGCAGAAAGTATTCCCCTCACAGGAAGCACTTCTCCATTCAGCCCGATCTCTCCCACCAGGCATGCCCGGTTCAGAGCTTCCTTCGGTATCATTCCCATGGCGCACAGCACCGCCGCCGCTACAGGCAGATCAAACCAGGATCCGGATTTGCGAATATCCGCAGGTGTAAAATTAACGGTTATATGACTTGGAGGC
>CAKNLF010000121.1 GCA_930989305.1 uncultured Roseburia sp.
AATCTGTGGCAAAAGTTGTATTTTCGCCTGCAGGTTCCTTTACAGTTTACAGGGCTCTTTTTATAATAAAAGAAATACGAAAGAAGTCAGGAGATTTTGCGATTATGGGGCAGAGAAAGAAAATTAAATTGTCAGTGGAACTGAATGACAGACTGAATTATGCGCTTCAGCAAAACGGGGTGAAGCTGATAAAGAGTATTATATTGCAAAATACAACGGATACGGAACTGCAGGATCTGTGTATAAAAATCAGTACAGATACCGGATTGACAGAACCGTTTGAACAGAGAATAGACAGTTTGCAGCCGCAAAGGGCAATGAAGCTGAAAGGATTGCAGGTGCTTATAAATGGGGAGTTTTTGGCAGCCCTGACAGAGCGGCTTACCTGTGCGCTGCATATTGGAATCTGGCAGGAAGAAAAGCTGCTGGCCCAGGAAAACAGAGAGATCATATGTCTGGCTTATGATGAATGGAGCGGATACGGGTGCGATCCAGATATGGTCGCGGCTTTTGTGACGCCTAACCACCCCTTTGTTGCAGAACTGAACGGACGGGCGTCAAAGCTTATGAAGGAATGGACGGGAGATCCGTCTTTAAACAGTTATTTTTCAGAGGATCCGGATCGTGTAAAAAATATGGCCGCAGCCGCCTTCCGGGCGATTCGGGAAAAAAATATTGCCTATGCGTGCACAATGGCCAGTTATGAAAATTACGGTCAGAGGATCCGGCTGGCAGATGCGGTCATGAAACAGCATATGGCAAACTGCATGGATTTTACCCTATTATATGCTGCCTGTCTGGAAGCCATGGGCCTGAATGCCTTTCTTGTTTTTGTAAAAGGTCATGTATTTGCCGGCGTGTGGCTGATCGATGAATCTTTTTCCGAGCTTGTTATGGATGATCCCTCTCAGTTGGAAAAGCGGATGGCTCCGGGGATCCGGGAGCTCACTGTTGTGGAATGTACGTTGATGAGAGAGGGAGTCCATGCGGATTTTGAAGCTGCTGTGAGATCCGCGCAGAAATCAGTGGGAGAGTATGATCAGTTTTCCTGTGTTATCGACCTTACCAGGGCCAGAAAAAGCGGAGTCCGCCCGCTGCCTGTCCGTATTCATGGAGAAAAGGGGTATACAGTGTCACAAGAAGATAGAGAACAGATGGAGGAGAAGACAGCGGAAAAGCCGGAACAGGTGGGAGAGCAGTATGAATATAAAGAGGCTGCGCAAAAACAGAAGCTGACCAAGGAAGAACAGTGGGAACGGAAACTGCTGGATCTGAGCCTGCGCAACATGCTGATCAATATGCGTTTTACGTCGAGCATTGTGCCGCTGCTGTCATCGTCTGTAAGTGATCTGGAAGATGCGCTGGTAGAAGGAGAAGAGTTTCAGGTGCTTCCGCTGCCGGAAGGATGGAAAGCAGACCAGGAGGGATTCTGGAATCTGGAAGAGACAAATAAACTGGGAGCCCGCAGTGAGCTGATCGCGTTGGAATGCAGACATCGCAGACTCCATACGATTTATGATCAGAAGACGCTGAATACGGTGCTTACAAAAATATATCGTTCCGCCAGGACTTCCATGGAGGAAAACGGCGCCAGTACGCTGTATCTGGCCATGGGACTTTTGCGGTGGTTCGAGAGAAAGAGCAGTAAAACGGAACGGTATGCGCCTCTTGTGCTGGTTCCCATAGAAATTATCAGAAAATCTGCCAGCAAAGGATATGTGCTGCGTATGCGGGATGAGGACGCTCAGATCAATATTACGCTGCTGGAATTTTTAAAACAGAATTATGATATCCGGATCAACGGGCTGGACCCTCTCCCGATGGATGAACATGGGCTGGATATGCCCCGAATCTTTACTGCAGTGCGCAGGGGCGTTATGCATGAAAAAATGTGGGATGTGATCGAGTCCGGATATATCGGAAATTTTTCTTTTTCTCAGTTTGTGATGTGGAACGATATACATAGCCATATGGACGCCATCAGACGGAATAAAATCGTGAGAAGCCTGATAAAGGGCAGGGTGGACTGGGACTGCCGGATACCGGAAAATGTGGATAGGGATGAAGCGTATCTGCCGGTTACGGTTGACGCTTCCCAGCTTCGAGCCGTGAATATGGCGGCTAATGGTGTGAGTTTTGTACTTCACGGACCGCCGGGGACAGGGAAATCCCAGACAATCACCGCAATGATCGCCAATGCCCTGGCAAAAGGGAAAAAAGTTTTATTTGTTGCGGAAAAAATGGCAGCCCTGGAAGTAGTTCAAAAAAGACTGGCGGAGCTTGGAATCGGCAATTTTTGTCTGGAACTGCATTCTAACAAAGCGGTCAAACGCAGCGTGTTGAAACAGATGCAGAAAAGTCTGGAGACTGCTCCGGCAGTGGAGATCCAGCAATATGCCTACAAGATTCAAAATATACGCAAAATGCGGGAAGAGCTGGATGCATATGCCCGAAAACTTCATGAAAAGAGACATTCAGGGAAAAGTGTGCGGGAGCTGATCGATCTGTATGAGTTGGTGCCGGATCCGGGAACAGAAGTCGTTTTTTCAAAAGCATTTGCGGAAAAGCTCTCTCAAAAGGATCTGGACAATTTCAGACATCTGCTGGAGCGGCTGACGGCAGCCGGAAGGGCTGTGGGGCATCCTGCCGGTCATCCTCTTAGGGAAATACGGCGTACCGTGTATTCACAGCAGTTAAAACAGGAAATGGAAACGTATATAACCGCCTATAAGGAGGCGCTGGAATCCTACCGGGAAGGGGCGTCCGCATTGAAAACTGTAATCGGACTTCCCGAACCTGCCGATGAGAAGGACTGGGAATCCATTGACCGGTACGCGCAGGCAGTGATCTCATCGGAAAATATTCCGGATTTTCTCATGGAGTCCGGGGAGCTGAAAGATCTGTTCCGGGAACCATACGGATATCTGAAGGAAAAAGAAGCTTTTCAGGAGAAAAGGCAGGGATTTTTAAAACGTTGGAATGAAAATTTCCTCTGTCTGGATATGCAGAAATTTCAGGATCAGTTTTTGGAAGCAGAGAAAAAGTTTATGGGAAAAAGGAGAGCCTTGAGGGCACTGACAGCACAGCTGCAGGCATACGCTTCTTTTGAAGTGAAAACAGAAGAAATCCCCGCGCTGCTGACGGATGTGGAGTTCTTACAGAAGGAACAGGCCCAGGTAATTGCCGCGAGAGAGCGGCTGTCGGAAAACTGGAAACAGCTGGTGGAACGATATGACAGTACGGAGGCTTTGGAAGCATATGAAAGAGAAATGGACCGGAAACGGAATGCCATGGGGCCGCTGGCGGGAAAAATCCGGGAACTGAAACGGGACAAAGGTCTGGAAAAATGGCTCGTTGCTGCAAAAGAGACGTTAGAAAGAAGCGAAAGACTTCAAGAGGCTTCGGACAAAGTATCGGAACTTCTGGATCCCGGATTTGATAAAGGGGAAGATGAGAAAAACTGGATATCCTATAGAGAAGATTTTTGCGGCAGGATGCTTGCCCATAAGGAGGAAGTAAAAGACTGGATCCTGTACAGACAGTTTGAGCAGCAGTGCCGGGACGCCGGGCTGGGAATGGTGTGCGATGCTTATGAAAAGGGAGTGGCCCACAATGCTTTGCTGGATGTATATCAAAAGTCTGTGTACAAGGCCCTTATTTTAAGCGCCATAGAGGACGAACCGGTGCTCAACAGTTTTACGGGAGCCGGTTTTCAGGAACGTGTGCTGCAGTTTAAACGGCTGGATGAAGAATTTATGGAACTGACAAAGGAAGAATTGCAGTACAGGCTGATATCCGGACTGCCGGGAGGCTATGATTCCGTTACTGAAAACCAGGAGTTGAATATCCTGCGCCGGGCGATCAGCAGCAACGGAAGAGGAATGTCCATCCGGACATTGTTTGAGCAGATCCCTCATGTGCTGACGAAATTATGTCCCTGTATGCTTATGAGCCCGATTTCTGTATCCCAGTATCTGTCGGCGGATCAGGAGCTGTTTGATATTGTGCTCTTTGATGAGGCTTCCCAGATGCCTACCTGCAAAGCAGTGGGCGTGCTTGCGCGGGGGAAAAATGCGGTGATCGTAGGTGATCCCAATCAGATGCCTCCTACCAGTTTCTTCGCCGGCAATACCATTGATGAAGATAATCTTGACATCGAGGATCTCGACAGCATTCTGGACGACTGTCTGGCGCTTGGAGTGCCTCAGGCACATCTGCAGTGGCATTACCGCAGCCGGCATGAAAGTCTGATCGCTTTCAGCAACAGTGAATTTTATGAAAATGCAATGATGACTTTCCCGTCAGTAAACGACAGAGAAAGCCGCGTCAGTCTGGTGCGTTCCGGAGGTTATTTTGAGCGGGGAAAAGGACGTGTAAACAGAGAAGAGGCGGCAGCTGTTATTATGGAGATCAAAAAACGTTACAAAGACCCTCTGAGAAAAGGCCAGTCTCTGGGGGTAGTTACCTTCAATATCAGTCAGCAGACGCTGATCGAAGACCTGCTTCAGACGGAATTTCAGAAAGATCAGGCCTTTGATGCATGGGCAAATGGAGGGGATGAACCTCTTTTCATAAAAAATCTGGAAAATGTTCAGGGGGATGAGCGGGATGTAATCCTGTTTTCCATTGCTTACGGACCTGACCAGGAAGGACGGTTTTCACTGAATTTCGGCCCGTTGAACCGACAGGGAGGATGGAAGCGGCTGAATGTGGCAGTTACAAGAGCGCGGCTTGAAATGGTAGTATTTTCCTCTGTAACGGCAGACTGGATCGACTTGAAGAGGACCAGATCCAAGGGTGTGGAAGCGCTGAAACATTTTCTGGAATTTGCGGAAAAAGGAACAATTCCGCCGCTGGCGGAAGGCGGGACAGCAGGCAGAAACTGTGGAATTCGCGGGCAAATCTGCAGCGCCTTGTCCCAGGCCGGATATCGTTTTCAGACAGATGTGGGGCATTCCGGGTTTAAAATAGATATCGGGGTGTATGATCCCGATGATTCAGATGAATATCTGCTGGGTATTCTGCTGGATGGTGAATTTTACCAAAAATCCGGAAATACAAAAGATCGTGAAATATCCCAGATCTGTGTGCTGAAAGGACTTGGATGGACCCTGCACCGCATCTGGGCCATGGACTGGTGGGACAACAGGGAAAAGGAAATAGAAAAACTGCTGAAGCTCCTGGATGATCAGAAGCGGAAAAGAAAAGAGCAGTCTTCTGATCCGGGATTGGATGTAGCTTTGGAAAAAACTGTGGAACAGCTGGAAAATGAGACAGAAGAACAGCCAGAGGACACACCTGCAAAACACCCAGCGGAAACAGAGGATATTTAACAGAAATACAATGAAGATTTTACATAAAAGCAGTTGTATATACAACGGTTCCGTTATATAATTTCTTCTATATGAATACCTTGTCACAGGAACTTGCATAGGATAAGGAAATAAAAACTGGAGGATACAAAATTGGGAGTTTCATTAGTAATTATGGCAGCAGGTATCGGTTCCCGTTTTGGCGGCGGTATCAAACAGCTGACCCCTGTAGGTCCGGGGGGAGAAATCATCATTGATTATTCCATTCATGACGCCCTGGAGGCGGGGTTTGATAAAATCGTATTTATCATACGAAAAGATCTGGAAAAGGATTTTAAAGAAATCATTGGAAATCGGATTGAAAAGATCTGTAAAGTAGAATATGTTTTTCAAGAGCTGGACATGCTGCCGGAAGGCTTTGAAAAGCCGGCGGACAGGACGAAACCCTGGGGAACAGGACAGGCGGTGCTTTGCTGCCGGGATGTGGTAAAAGAGCCCTTCGCGGTGATCAACGCGGATGATTATTATGGAAAAGAAGCATTTGCCAAAGTATATCAGTATCTCAGCAGCCATGGAGATACCAAAGGTGAATATTGTATGGCAGGCTTTATCCTGGATAATACATTGAGTGACAACGGCACTGTGACAAGGGGTGTCTGCAGTGTGGATGACCGGGAAAATCTTGTGCGGATTGATGAAACAAAAGGAATCATGCGGAATGAGGACGGCATCATCCGTGACGAGGCCGGAAACAGTATTCCTGACGGTACTCATGTATCCATGAATATGTGGGGGCTGACGCCGGAATTTATCGACATACTGGATCAGGGATTCCGCAGCTTTCTGGAGGGACTGGATCAGGATGACCTGAAATCTGAATATCTGCTTCCTACGATTATCGGCGATCTGTTGGAGAAAAAAGCGGCTTCCGTAAAAGTACTGGAAACAGCTGACAAATGGTTTGGAGTGACCTATCAGGAAGATAAGCAGACCGTGATCGACGCGTTTCACGAGCTGGTGGATAAAGGCGTTTACAGATCCCCATTGTATGAATAGAAAGAAAACAAAACATGCCCGGTTGCCAGAACGAGCAGGAATACGGCAAACAGAGCAGAACCTATGTGGCACACCAGAATCCTGGCACATGGGTTCTGTTTTTTTGCATTGAGAAGTGTGAATCTGTAATTTGATATATAGGAAAAATGCACAAAAAATGCCCGGATATATATACGGCAATCTGACGAAAATCATGCAGGGTGTACAAAAAATACTTACAAGGAGAAAAAAACGATGCTATACTCTGATATTGCAGACGAAAAAGATGTTTTGCAAAATGGAGGTATTAAATATATGAAAGAAAAAAGATTACCGCGGAATGGAAAAGAAGGTTTTTTATATGGGAGTATTATTTGTGTGATCACTGTGTGCGTTATGCTGATCGTTAATGTAGGAACCGGTATGGGCAATTTGTATAAAGATACATGGATCGCTATTTTGAAATCAATTCCCCTGGTATGGGTGGTCGCCATGTTGATGGAGAGCCTTGTGATAGGACGTTTTGGCAGGATGATGGCGGCAAAATTTGGAGGTTCCACAGACGGTTTTAATGCCAGGATTCTTTTTAATATTGTATTTGTAGTGCTTGGGATGTCTGTATCTATGTCAGTGATCGGCCCTATGCTTTCCGGAGAAGGGATCGGAGAAGCGCTCCGGGCTTTCCCCCTTCACTGGCCGAGAAACTTCTGCGCGGCGTTCTGGTGTGAAATATGCCTGGCTCAGCCGGTGGCAAGGAGCGTAATGAAAGCATGGCACACAAGACAGGAGAGGACCGGGCAGAAAGATATGGTGCAG
>CAKNLF010000122.1 GCA_930989305.1 uncultured Roseburia sp.
CATTATGATCCTGATCGCGGTGATTGTAACGTCTCTGATCTATGTGAAAGATTATCCTCATCTGATCCCGATTCTGTTTGTAACAGTGGGCTTTGGGATCATCGGATTTTTGGATGATTATCTGAAAGTCGTGCTGCGCCGTTCCGACGGCCTCCTGGCCTGGCAGAAAATGATCTGTGAGATCATAGTGACCGGGGTATTTGCCATATATCTTGTAAGAAGCCATGTACCCATGTCCATGCTGATCCCTTTTTCAGGAGGAAAATATCTGGAGCTTGGCTGGATCGCCATACCCGTTATGTTTCTTGCGGTGATCGGTACGGTAAACGGAGTGAACTTTACAGACGGTCTGGATGGTCTGGCCTCCAGCGTAACGATCCTTGTTGCCACATTCTTTTCGGTAGTAGCGGTAGGAACCGCGGCGGGCATTCAGCCCATTACCTGCGCTGTAGTGGGAGCGCTTTTGGGCTTTCTGCTGTTTAATGTTTATCCTGCCAGCGTTTTTATGGGGGATACGGGATCCCTGGCCCTGGGAGGTTTTGTGGCGTCCACGGCTTATATGCTCCAGATGCCGATCTTTATACTGATCGTAGGACTGATTTACTGGATAGAAATTATTTCCGTGATCATCCAGGTGCTGTATTTTAAAAAGACCGGAGGAAAACGATTCTTCCGTATGGCGCCGATCCACCATCACTTTGAACTTGGAGGCTGGTCGGAGACGCGGGTAGTAGCGGTTTTTTCCATTATAACGGCAATACTTTGCCTGGTAGCTTTTATCGGAATGTAGAGAGGACAGACGGATATGGAATTTGATAAGAAAAATGTGCTGGTATTCGGCGCGGGAAAAAGCGGCATCGCGGCGGCAAAACTGCTGCTGGATCATCATGCGGAGGTCATCCTGTATGACGGAAATGAAAATGCGGATGTGGAAAAAATAAGAGAGCAGCTGGAAAACAGAGAAAACCTGCGTATTTGCTGCGGCCAGCTGCCTGAAGAAATAAAAGAAAATCTGGATCTTATAGTTTTAAGCCCCGGTGTGCCGGTGGACCTTCCGCTGGTGGAAGAAATACGCGGCAGAGGAGTCGGCGTCTGGGGAGAAGTAGAACTGGCATATGAATGTTCCAGAGGTCGTGTGCTGGCTATTACAGGGACCAACGGAAAAACAACCACCACAGCGCTTCTCGGGGAGATCATGAAAAATTACTACCCGGATGTAAAAGTAGTGGGAAATATCGGGATCCCTTACACCAGCGTTGCAGATGAAACAACAGAAGACACGGTCACCGTTGCGGAAATCAGCAGTTTTCAGCTGGAAACTATTGATAAATTCCGCCCGGACGTGTCCGCGATCCTGAACATTACACCGGATCATCTGAACCGGCATCATACAATGGAAAATTACATAAAAGCAAAATGTTCTATTACAAAAAATCAGACTCCGGATCAGACCTGCGTGCTGAACTATGAAGACGAAGTGCTGAGAAAATTCGGGGAAGAGACTTCTGTTCATGTACTTTATTTCAGCAGCTTGCGGGAACTGGAAGAAGGCCTTTATCTGAAAGACGGTGAGATCATCTGGGCCGCGGAGGGGAAAAAGCAGTCTGTGATCCGCACGGACGAACTGAACATCCTGGGCAGACACAATTATGAAAATGCCATGGCGGCCGCGGGAATGGCTCTTGAGTTCGGCGTTCCCCTGGAAAAGATACAGGAAACCCTTAGGACTTTCCAGGCTGTAGAACACAGAATCGAATATGTAACAGAAAAACGGGGCGTCCGTTTTTACAATGATTCCAAAGGCACCAATCCGGATGCGGCGATCAAGGGAATCCAGGCGATGAACCGTCCTACGCTGCTGATCGGAGGAGGATATGATAAACAGTCAGAGTATGACGAATGGATCGACAGCTTTGACGGAAAGGTAAAGAAACTGGTCCTCATAGGACAGACAAGAGAAAAAATCGCGAAAACTGCCAGAGAACACGGATTTTACGATTATGAATTTGCAGACAGCCTGGAAGACGCGGTCCGCATCTGCTATGATAATGCGGCGGAAGGGGATGCGGTCCTTCTTTCGCCGGCATGCGCAAGCTGGGGAATGTTTCCCAATTATGAAGTGCGCGGAAAGATGTTTAAAGATTTGGTTTATGCATTAAAGGAGTAATCATATATGGCCGGAAGCAGTAAAATTAAAAAACCGGAAAAACTGAAATACTTTGATTACAGCCTTCTGTTTGTGATCATTTTTCTGGTGGGGTTCGGACTGGTAATGTTGTACAGCGTCAGTTCCTATGAAGCCCAAAGTGAATTTGGAGACGCGGCATATTATCTGAAAAAGCAGCTGGCAGCGGCATGTCTGGGCCTTGTTGCCATGTTTATAGTGTCCAGGATCGATTATCACGTATGGCAGAAGCTGAGTCTGCCGGTATACGGTCTGGCTCTGCTTTTGTGCGTGGCGGTGCTTTTCCTGGGATCGGATTCCAACGGTTCCAGCCGCTGGTTCCGTATCGGCGGCCTGTCCGTGCAGCCTTCGGAGATCGCCAAAATCGCCGTGATCATCTTTACTGCGGCCCTTCTGTGCAAAACAGCGAAGCAGATCGCAAAGCTGCAAAACCTGATAAAAGTCTTCTGTTTTATCGCGCCCATCGTGCTGGTAATCGCGGTAAACAATCTGAGTACCGCGATTATCGTGGCCGGAATTGCTTTTATCATGGTATTTGTAGTAAGTCCCAAATATACCCATTTCATTGCTTTCGCCGCAGTAGCGGCAGTAGCGGTAGCAGGTTTTATCCTGGTGCAGGGATACCGGGCGGACAGGATTTCAGCCTGGCTCCATCCGGAAGATCATCCGGATACCGCCTATCAGACTCTCCAGGGACTTTACGCCATTGGTTCCGGCGGCCTGTTCGGCAAGGGACTGGGAGCCAGTATGCAGAAGCTTGGATATGTACCGGAAGCCCAGAACGATATGATCTTTACCATTATCTGTGAAGAACTGGGGCTTTTCGGAGCAATTTGCGTAATCGCCCTGTTTATCCTGATGATCTGGAGATTTATGGTGATCGCCAACAATGCGGCGGATCTGTACGGGTCCATGCTGGTGGTGGGAATTATGGCGCATATATCTTTACAGGTGGCTCTGAATATCGCGGTTGTTACCAATACGTTCCCCAATACCGGCGTCACCCTGCCTTTCATCAGTTACGGGGGCACGTCCATTGCCATACTTTTGACGGAAATGGGGCTGGCCCTGAGCGTATCCAGAGGGATCCGGCTGAGCGATGAAAAAGCGGCGTAACAGGATTTGTATAAAGGAGCGGGAAAATGATCAAGGAAAGACGGAGAAAGCGGCGCAAACGCAGAAGGATTTTAAAGGCGGTCCTGATCGTGCTGATCGTCCTGGGACTGGCGGCGCTGATCGTTTTTAAAGTGTTTACTGTCCGGAATGTGGAAATAACAGGAAATGAGCTGTATTCGGATAAAAAAATCCGGGACTGGGTTTTAAATGACGAGTATTCCTGGAATTCTCTTTATGTGTTTTTTAAATATAAACTGAAAGAAACAAAAGAACTGCCTTTTGTGGATTCAATGGAGGTTTCACTGAAATCTCCCCATACGCTGGAGATCCATGTGTATGAAAAAGGCGTACTGGGGTATGTTTATGTCCCATCCCTTGGGAAGAACGCCTACTTTGACAAAGACGGATTTGTGGTGGAACTTTCCACAGATGTGATCGAAGGCACGACAAAAATAAGCGGCCTGTCAGTAAAAACCGCAAAGCTGTATGAAAAGCTTCCCATAGAAAACCAGTCCATACTGCGGACGCTGCTGAATGTAACGCAGCTTCTGGATAAATATGAGCTGGAACCGGAAATGATCTATGTGACGGAGAATGGCCAGGTGCTGCTCAGTTACGGCAAGATCCAGGTAAATGTGGGAGAAAATGAATATCTGAATGAAAAGATCATACGTCTCCAGAAGATCATGCCCCAGATTGAGGGCATGGAAGGAACCCTTCACCTGGAGACCTGGACGGAGACCACTACGGATATTTATTTTGAAAAAGGCCAGCTGACAGAAATACCCAATGATGTCCAGTCCGTGCCGGTAACGGAAGATACCTCCCAAAAGGATCAGAAGTCAGCTTCCGGCGGGGACAAAAAAGAGGCATCGGAAGAATGATAAATTAATCATATTTTAAAAAAATATAGGTTGATTATTTTAATAAAAAATTATATTATTATAACTATATTGGCAAAATTGAAGCCTGCTGTGATTTGGTTCATTTTCAGCAGGATCTGCATATAAAATCGGATGAGGGATAGAAGGAGGAACTGTTGTGCTTGAGATTATGTCAACGGAAGCTGAATCCAGCGCAAAAATTATAGTAATTGGAGTAGGCGGCGCTGGAAATAATGCTGTTAACAGAATGATAGATGAAAATATCGGAGGGGTGGAATTTATAGGTGTCAACACAGACAAGCAGGCATTGGTACTCTGTAAAGCGCCTACTTTGATACAGATCGGCGAGAAGCTGACAAAGGGACTGGGAGCGGGAGCAAAGCCCGAGATCGGTCAGAAGGCGGCTGAGGAAAGCGCGGAAGAGCTGGCTGCCGCAATGGAAGGCGCGGATATGGTATTCGTAACCTGCGGTATGGGAGGGGGCACCGGAACAGGAGCGGCTCCTATCGTGGCAAAACTTGCCAAAGATATGGGTATCCTTACAGTAGGCGTTGTAACGAAACCTTTTAAATTTGAAGCGAAGACACGTATGGTCAATGCTATAACAGGAATCGATAACCTCCGGGAAAGCGTGGATACGCTGATCGTTATCCCCAATGATAAACTGCTGGAGATCGTAGACCGCCGCACTACAATGCCGGACGCGTTGAAAAAAGCGGACGAAGTGCTTCAGCAGGCAGTACAGGGTATCACAGATCTGATCAATGTACCGGCTCTGATCAACCTGGACTTTGCGGATGTTCAGACGGTTATGAAAGATAAGGGCATGGCTCATATCGGTATCGGCCAGGCAACCGGCGATGACAAGGCTATTGAAGCGGTTAAGATCGCAGTTGCAAGTCCTCTGCTTGAAACAAGCATTAACGGAGCGTCACACGTTATCATCAATATTTCCGGAGATATTTCTCTTATGGATGCGAATGACGCGGCAAGCTATGTACAGGAACTTGCCGGAGACGATGCAAACATTATCTTCGGAGCGAAATTCGATGAAAACGCTCAGGACTCCGCAACTATCACTGTGATCGCTACAGGACTGGAAAATCCTACACCGTCATCCAAGATCATGCCCGGACTGAAGTTTTCAGGAGCAGGGGCGCAGACCGGTGGATTGGGCCTGAACCGTACCACCGGCGGAAATACCGCTCAGAATATGAATGGAGCACAGAATATGAACATGACGGGCATCACGCCGCCGAAACCACCGGTAAGTCATGTACAGCAGAAAGATATTAAGATACCGGATTTTCTGAAAAATTCAAAAAAATAAAAACCGTATGAATATGAAACGGACTGATACAGGAGACAAAGACAGAATGTTTTTGTCTCCTTTTTTGTGGCGGCGTCCGGTTAAAGTCCGGAATTGCCGGGACTTTGGCAGCTGCTTATACTAGAGGTTTTGATAAAAATTCCAATTTACAGGAAATCTGACAAAATAATCGGAGGAGATTTCTTATAATAGTGCAGTAAGAGAACAGGAGGTGGACAGTGCGGTATGAATGGTACGCGGATGTTTTCTGGCTGACCTGTTTCCTGACGGATCTTATTGCTTTCCTGACGGCTGCCTTTGTGGATGGACAAAGAGTGAAGCCTGGACGCGGGGTAGCGGCGGCAGCTTTGTCGGCATTTATGGAAACGATTCTGTTTGTTGTAATGAACCGGTACATAAGATACAGAATGGCCATGGCTTTTGGGATCAATCCCCTTCTGATCTTAATCTTTATGCGGCCGAAAGGCCTGAAAGAGTTTTTTAAAGGATATCTGACCGTATGCGGAGTGATCCTGTTTATTGGAGGAGTTCAGAGCTTTTTGGGGGAGACCGGGGGCGGGAACGGGCATCAGAGCTTCTGGCTGATCCTGGAGGCCCTTGTATCCGCCGGGCTGATATGTTTTCTGAAGCTGCGCAGAGGGTACCGCCAGAATCTCTGCCAGGTGGAGCTGGTATATAAAGGACAGCATATGATGCTGAAAGGATTTTGTGATACCGGCAATATGCTGCGGGATCCTTACACCGGAAAACCGGTAAGCATTGCCGGGGAACATGTGATCGGCGAAAAAACAGAAGAAGGGGCAGGCGTGCGTTACATTCCCTATCGGACACTGGGAAACGAACACGGCCTGCTTAAGGTACTGACTGTTGATAAAATGTATATCTATTTACCGGGGAAAAAGCTGGAAGTAATGAGACCGGTGATCGGTCTGAAGGAAAACGGTCTGCTGGAGGAAAAAAGCGTGGACCTGATCCTGAATGGCGCGTTACTGACAGAAAGGGGCTAATTTATTTTGGAAAGGTGAAAAACATGTATATCAAAGTATCAGTGCCGGGACATTTTCAGTTTCGGATCATGCCTACATTACAGAATCTGTTGTTTCAGAATACAAAAGATGTTCATTATATCGGAGGCGCGGAAGTGCTGCCGCCGCCTCTGGAAGCCGAGGCGGAAAGCGCCTGTATTGAAAAGCTTCAGACCGATGATTTTGAAGAAGCAAGGAGTACGCTGATCGAGCATAATCTGCGGCTGGTGGTCTATATCGCCAAAAAATTTGATAATACCGGAGTGGGAGTGGAAGATCTGATCTCTATCGGGACCATCGGCCTGATCAAATCCATCAATACATATAATCCCGCCAAAAATATCAAACTGGCCACTTATGCGTCACGGTGTATTGAAAATGAAATACTGATGTATCTGCGCCGGACAAGTAAGATGAAACTGGAAGTATCCATAGATGAGCCTCTGAACGTGGACTGGGACGGAAATGAACTGCTCCTTTCGGATATTCTCGGCACGGAAGAAGACATTATTTACAAGGATATGGAACTGGAAGTAGAGAAGAAACTTTTGAAAAAAGCAGTGGATAAGCTACCGATAAGAGAAAAAAAGAT
>CAKNLF010000123.1 GCA_930989305.1 uncultured Roseburia sp.
AAGACAATTACTGCAGTAAAGGGGATATTGTCATTGGCGGACGCAGCGCTTCCTGCAACAGCGAGACAAGCTGCGAAAGTTTTCGGGAAAGAAACGGCCAGGGAGCATGCAATTCCACAGGACATGCAAGCACTGTGGTGGATGTGGACTGCGAAGCGGAAAAATGCAGATACAATAATAACTGCAAATGCAGCGCAGGTCATATCGGTATTTCCGGGGGCCAGGCATGTTCCTGCAAAGAGACAGAATGTGCAAGTTTTACCTGTAAATAAATAAAACTGTCGGATTTTGTCGATGAAAAGTCCCCTGATTTGTTTGATTTTTGTCGTATGAGAGAGTAAAATAGCACATGTAGACAAAGAACAGACAGGGGACTGTTAAAAGGGTTTGCACAGAACCTGACGGTGATTTACATAGGAAGGCATAAATGCAGGGAACATCAAAAGAAGAGAGGCAGTTTCATGAGCAGAATTTCACTTTTGGAAGAAATGATTGAATACGAAAGAAACATACTGGACGGCGCCATAGGGGAAGGAGCGGAATTTGAAGTATATTACGAACAGAGCAGAAAATTGGATTCTTTGATCGACGAATATTACAAACTTTTGCTTGAAAAGTAAGGGGCCCCGTCCGGAACAGGGAGATATGAAAAAAATCTCCCACCTGGCCCCCACTTTTAGGAAAAAAAGTAAATATTGGAAACCAAGAGAAGTTGAAAATTTCAGGAATATGAGAAAATCCTGTGTTTTCGGCTTTTTTTGTTGCCTTTTTTGCCTTGTGAGAAGGCAAATAACAGCCTGGTTTTTTGAGGCTTTCTATTGCTTTTTAAGATGAAATACTATAGAATATATCCATAAGTGGCGCAAAGTGGAGGAAGATGGATTAAAGTGGTGGATAAGTTTATAACTTTGTTGATAACTTTATCCGCAAAAACAGATCCGGTTACGGGAAGAAGGTGATTTCGATGTTCATGGGCGAATATAACCATACAGTTGACGCAAAGGGCAGATTGATCGTGCCCGCCAAGTTTCGCGAAGCTCTCGGTGAAGAGTTCGTGGTAACAAAAGGACTGGATGGATGCCTGTTCGTATATCCCATGGAAGAATGGAAGAACATCGAAGAAAAATTCCGTAATATCCCACTTACTACAAAAGACGCAAGAAAGTTTTCACGTTTCTTCTTCTCAGGAGCTGCTACCTGCGAGGTAGACAAGCAGGGAAGGATCCTGATTCCCACCGTATTAAGAGAGTTCGCCGGTCTTCAGAAAGACGCTGTACTGGCAGGTGTTTTCAACCGGATTGAAATCTGGAGTAAAGAGCGCTGGATGGAAGAAAGCGAATATGACGATATGGACGAAGTTGCTGAACATATGGCGGAACTTGGTCTGGGTATTTAATGTAAGGAGAAGAAAATGGAATTTAAACATGTTTCAGTTTTGCTGAAAGAAACAGTAGACAATCTGGTCACAGTGTCTGACGGGATCTATGTGGACGGAACGCTGGGAGGCGGAGGCCACAGCAGGGAGATCTGCAGCCGGCTTACAGAAAAAGGCAGACTGATCGGAATCGATCAGGATGAGGCTGCTATTACAGCGGCGTCAGAAAGACTGAAGCCCTTTGGGAACAGAGTGACCATAGTCCGGAGCAACTACAGAGAGATAGGGTCAGTGCTGAAAGAACTGGGAATCCCGAAAGTGGACGGCATTATGCTGGACCTGGGGGTGTCTTCCTATCAGCTGGACGAGCCCCGGCGGGGATTTACTTACAAAGATGAAAACGCGCCTCTTGATATGCGTATGGATACAAGGCAGTCCAGGACAGCAAAGGATATTCTTCAGGACTACAGTGAAGGAGAGCTGTACCGGATCATCCGTGATTACGGGGAAGACCGGTTCGCGAAAAATATCGCGAAACATATTGTTGCTGCCAGACAGAAAAAACCGATAGAAAAAACCGGAGAACTGAATGAGATCATAAGAAACGCCATACCGGCAAAGGTACGGGCTTCAGGCGGACATCCCGCCAAAAGGACTTATCAGGCGCTGCGGATCGAATTAAACCGGGAATTGGAGGTACTGCAGGATTCTCTGGATGAAATGATCGGACTTCTGAATCCGGGAGGAAGGCTCTGTGTGATCACCTTCCATTCTCTGGAAGATCGGATCGTAAAGTCCAATTTTAAGAAAAATGAAAATCCGTGTACCTGCCCGAAAGATTTTCCTATCTGCGTATGCGGAAAAAAATCTCTGGGGAAAGTGGTGACCAGAAAACCGATACTTCCTTCGGAGGAAGAAATATTAAATAACAAACGTTCAAAAAGCGCCAAGCTGCGTGTGTTTGAGCGGAACGGACAAGAAATAACAGACTGATATGAATAACAGGAGCAGATTATGAACCAGAATTATACGAGAAAAACATCTTCAAATAGAAATGCAGAAAGATATACCGATACATACCGGAGAAATACTTATGAGAACGGCAATGCCGTAAGAAGGGCCCAGACTGCCCCGAAACGTCAGCCTGAGCGCGTTCCTGCAAGGACACGGGAAGAAGAGATCCGTTACCGTCAGAAAGTACACGCGGCAAAGAGGAATCGACAGAACGCCTTGCTCATGAACCGGAGATATGTTATCTTTTTAGCAGCGGCTACGGTGATCTGTGCCATGGTCTGCGGCATGTATATCTATATGCAGGCAAGCATGGCTATGAACATGCGTCAGATTTCAAATCTGGAAACACAGATATCAGAACTGAAAACAACAAATGATGCCTCTGAAAAACGGCTGGATACAACGATGAATCTGGAAACCATCAAGGAAAAGGCCCAGAAGGATCTTGGTATGTCCTATGCCGATTCCGATCAGATCGTGTACTATTCCGTGGACAACAGCGACTATATGAATCAGTACGGCAGTGTGGACTAATGGCATCAGAATGACAGGTGTATGATGAAACAGACGAGAAAAAAAAGATTATCAATGGGGATGAGGAAAAAAATGTTTTTGGTATTTTTCATCATCCTCGTCTTTGTATTTGTAATGATCGGGCGTATTTTCGCTATTGAAATGCGCAGCGGGGAAAAATATGAAAAAATCGTGCTCAGCCAGCAGGAGTACAACAGCCAGACGATTCCGTTTCGGAGAGGAGATATCCTGGACCGGAAAGGGACTATACTTGCCACCAGCACAGATGTATATAACGTGGTGCTGGATTGTACGGTAGTAAACGCCAAAAAAGAAAACGTGGATCCTACAGTAGAGGCTCTTGTAAAATATCTTGGACTGAACGAGACGGATATCCGGACAGAACTGAAGGAAAATCCGGACAGCAGATACAGTGTGCTGGCAAAGCGTCTTCCTTACAGTAAAGTAAAAGATCTGGAGGCTGTAATAGAAGATGAATCGGAAAGCAATAAGGTCAAAGGCATCTGGCTGGAAAAAGAATATGTAAGAGATTATCCCTATAACACTTTGGCAAGTTCTCTTCTGGGATTTACCACGTCGGGAAATGTGGGGATCGGCGGCATTGAAGATTACTATAATGAGACGCTCAACGGCACAGACGGCAGGTCCTACGGCTATCTGAACTCGGATTCCAATTTTGAACGGACCATCAAAGAGGCTGTAAACGGACAGAACGTGGTATCCACCATTGACGCCAATATCCAATCTATCGTAGAAGATAAGATCATGGAATTTAACGATGCCTACAAGGACAATCATGTGAAAGGAAACGGCGCTCTGCATATCGGCGTAATCTTGATGGATCCTAATAACGGGGAAGTGCTGGCAATGGCAAATTATCCGAATTTTGATTGTAATAACGCATGGGATCTGACCCCATACTATTCAAAGAACGAGATTGACGCCATGAGCGAAGAAGAGACTCTGGATGCATTAAATACCATTTGGAATAATTTTTGCATCAGCTATACCTACGAGCCCGGTTCCACAGCAAAACCGTTTACAGTAGCTTCGGGACTGGAGACCGGAACGCTGAAAGGAAATGAGACGTTTGTCTGTGACGGTTCGGAAGTAGTGGGCGGACATACGATCCATTGTGTGAGCCGGAGCGGACACGGGGTGGAAACGATCAAGGACGCGCTGATGGACTCCTGCAACGATGCTCTGATGCAGATGTCCTATGCTATCGGACCGGAAAATTTCTGCAGATATCAGCAGGTATTCAATTTCGGACTGAAGACGAACATTGATCTGCCCGGAGAAGCCAGAACAAGTGATGTAATCTATAATCTCAGCAATATGAACGCTACGGCTCTGGCTACAAATGCTTTCGGACAGAACTTTAACGTGACGATGATCCAGATGATCAGCGCCTACAGTTCTATCGTAAACGGAGGCTCTTATTATCAGCCTCATGTGGTAAACAAAATAACAGATGAAAACGGGAATACTGTTCGTACCATAGAACCGACGCTGCTGAAACAGACAGTTTCCGAAGAAACCAGCAAAACTATCAGCAGTTATCTGGAGGCCACGGTATCGGAAGGTACTGCAAAAACCGCGAAAGTGGACGGCTACTCCATGTGCGGCAAGACCGGTACAGCGCAGAAACTGCCCCGTGCCGACAGAAATTATCTAGTATCCTTTATCGGGAGCGTGCCTGCGGAGGATCCTCAGGTAGTGGCTTATGTGGTGGTAGACCAGCCTAATGTTGAAGACCAGCCTCACAGTACATTTGCCCAGAATATCGCGAGAGAGATACTGGAGGAAGTGCTTCCATATATGAATATTTATCCGGATGAAGAACTGAAAGGTACCAACGCGAATCTGGATATCACGGGCCAGCCGGTAAAGGCTTCTGAAAACTGAGAGATGTCGGCAGGGGAAGGATGATTTTAAATGATCCCAACATAACCTCATAAAAAGCGTAATAGATTATAGTAACTGCTTTTATGAGGTTTTGTTATATGCAGCGCCTTCGAAAATTTCAGAAAAAGAAAATGTTTCTCTTCCTTACCGTTGTGTTTTTGGGACTGGCGGCAGTAACGGGAAGACTGGTATATCTGATGGTCTTTCGATCGGAGTTTTACGGGGAACAGGCGGAGGATCTTCATGAAAGAGAGCGGGAGATCAAAGCGGCCAGAGGCAGGATCCTGGACAGAAACGGAACGGTGCTGGCTTCCAACAGATCTGTGTGTACCATTTCCGTGATACACAGTCAGATCGAAGACGAGGATGCCGTCGTAGATATGCTGGTGAAAGAACTGGATATGCCGGAAGAAGAAGTCCGCAAAAGAGTGGAAAAAGTCAGCTCCATTGAAAGGATCCGGACAAATGTGGATAAAGAAACCGGGGACGCCATTTTGAATTACGGCCTGGCCGGGGTAAAAGTGGACGCGGATTATAAAAGATATTATCCTTATGACGATCTGGCTTCCCGGGTGCTTGGTTTTACCGGGAGCGATAATCAGGGAATCATAGGTCTGGAAGTGAAATACGATCAGTGGCTGTCCGGCACCAATGGGAAAATACTGACTCTGACCGATTCCAAAGGTCTGGAGATCCAGGCCGCCGGGGAACGCCGCAGTGAGCCTGTGGACGGAAACGATCTGGTGGTAAGCCTGGACTGCAACATACAAAAGTACTGTCAGCAGGCAGCGCGGAAGGTGATGAAAGAAAAGCAGGCGGACGCGGTAAGTGTGATCCTGATGGATCCTGGGAGCGGAGAAATACTGGCCATGGTAAATGAGCCGGAGTTTAATCTTAATGAGCCCTTTACTCTGACAGATCAGGTGCTGGAACAGGCAAAGGAGGACTTTCAGGCAGAACAGGAAAAGAAAAGAGAACAGGAAGCTCAGGAAGAAGAAGGGGAGCTTCAGCAAAACAAGGATGAGGAAGAAATCTTTGATCCGGAAAATGATCCGGAACAAAAACAGGAGTTTTTGAATAAAATGTGGAGAAATCTGTGTATTAATGATACATATGAGCCCGGTTCCACATTTAAGATCATAACTACATCAGCTGCTCTGGAAGAAGGTGTGGTGACTCTGGACGACCGGTTTTACTGTCCCGGATACAAAATTGTGGAAGACAGGAGGATCCGCTGTCATAAAACAGACGGCCACGGGTCCGAAACGTTTACAGAGGGAATTATGAACTCCTGCAATCCGGTTTTTATTGAACTAGGCCTGCGCCTGGGAACGGATAATTTTTATAAATATTTCAAACAGTTCGGGCTGCTGGAAAAAACCGGCATCGATCTGCCGGGAGAGGCGTCTACGATCATGCATGACCCTGATAATATGGGGCAGGTGGAACTGGCCACCGTATCTTTCGGCCAGTCTTTTCAGATCACGCCCATACAGCTGATCACAACCGCGTCTTCCCTGATCAATGGAGGAATCCGGGTTACCCCTCATTTCGGGGTACGCGTCCAGAATGAAAAGGAACAGATTGTAGAAACTTTCCATTACGATACCAGTGAGAATATCGTCAGCAGCGATACCTCGGAAAAGGTCAGATATCTGCTGGAAAAAGTGGTTTCAGAAGGAACCGGAAAAAAAGGCGGTGTGGAAGGATTTTCCATTGGAGGAAAAACTGCCACGTCTCAGACGCTCCCAAGGAGCGATCACAAATATATTGCTTCCTTTCTGGGATTCGCTCCGGCAGAAGATCCCCAGGTGATCGGTCTGGTGGTGATCTATGATCCCCAGGGAATTTATTACGGAGGCACCATTGCCGCTCCGGTGATGCAGGAAATTTATGAGGATGTGCTTCCCTATCTGGGGCTGGAACCCTCCAAAGAGGCTGGAAAGGATGGGGAAGAATCATAAAATACCGGTTGCGAAGTGCAGGAAAAAGACGTATACTACATGAGTTAGTGAAAAATACAATACAGTGGGAATCTTTGCCCCGCTGAAAATAGAAGAGGTGTAAAAAATGACAATACAGGTAATACTTCCCGTACTAATCGCGTTTGCCATCAGCGCGGTCCTGGGGCCGGTAATGATACCGGTGCTTAGGAAACTGAAAGTAGGAAACACAGAAAGGGAGGAACTGGAATCCCATCAGAAAAAGAACGGAACCCCTACCATGGG
>CAKNLF010000124.1 GCA_930989305.1 uncultured Roseburia sp.
TCCAAGAGGTTTCAGTGTTTATTCCATCGGAAAAGAATCACAGGAGGAACGGATGCATCCTTTCCTGTGGAGATTTTGGACTAAGACGCCGGCGAAGGGAGAGATGGTGATCTTTGACAGAAGCTGGTATCGAAAGGTGCTCATTGATCGTTTTGATAAGATCACTCCCAAGGAACAGCTGCCGGATGATTTCAATGAGATCAATGCTTTTGAACGGCAGCTTGCCGCAGACGGAACAGCGATCATTAAATTGTTTTTGTGCATTGACAAAGAGGAGCAGAAAAAGAGGTTTAAAAAGCTTCAGGAGTCCAATGCCAGCGCGTTCCGGGTAACAAAGGAGGATCTGAAGAGAAACGAGCATTTTGAAAAATACAAGGAAATGAACGACGAAATGCTGGAAAAGACAGATACGTCGTACGCGCCCTGGATTCTGGTGGAATCTATGGACAGAGAATTTGCCACAGTTAAGATTTATACGGCAGTGATCGCGGCGTTGAAAGCAGCCCTGGAGCGTCAGGCGTATGGTGAAAAGATTAAAGGTACCGCAGCGGCGGAGACCCAGGACAACAGCAGCCGGGAAGCGGAATTTTCAGACCAGATGCTGCGCACCTCCAGCCTGCAGAAAGTAGACCTGAGCCTTTCCCTGGAACATGATGAATACAGGGAAAAACTGGAGAAGCTCCAAAAGGAGATTGCCCGTCTTCACGGGGAAATATACCAGAAAAGGATCCCGGTAGTGATCGGATTTGAAGGCTGGGACGCAGCCGGCAAAGGAGGCGCCATCAAGCGGCTTACAGAAAAAATGGATCCCAGAGGATATCAGGTAAATCCCACAGCCGCCCCAAATGATATTGAAAAAGTCCATCATTATCTGTGGCGGTTCTGGAATAAGATGCCAAAAGACGGTCATATCGCTATTTTTGACCGGACCTGGTACGGCAGAGTCATGGTGGAACGGATCGAGGGCTTCTGTACCAGAGGGGAGTGGAGAAGAGCTTATCAGGAGATCAATGATATGGAGCGTCAGCTGTATAAGCACGGAGCCGTAATACTGAAATTCTGGATGCAGATCGATAAAGAGGAACAGGAGCGCAGATTTAGAGAGCGTATGGAAAACCCGGATAAACAGTGGAAGATCACCGATGAAGACTGGAGAAACCGGGAAAAATGGGATGAGTATGAGAAGGCTGTAGACGAAATGCTGGTGCGCACATCTACCACATACGCCCCCTGGATCATTGTGGAGGGAAATTCTAAATATTATGCCAGGGTGAAAGTACTGCAGACAGTAGTAGACGCACTGAAAGCCAGATTGTAGATGGAAGGGGTTCCTGTGAAAAGGGAGTTTGAAAAAGGGTTATGTACCAAAGCATTTGTTATAAGGAGGAAAAGTAGGAATGGCTTATTTAGGCGAAGATATTAAAAAACTGGGATTTGGACTGATGCGTCTGCCCATGGATGGAAACAAGATTGATATTGAACAGGTAAAACAGATGGTGGATAAATTTATGGAAGCCGGATTTACTTATTTTGATACCGCATGGGCCTACGCAGGCAGTGAGGACGCTATCCGTCAGGCGCTGGTAGAAAGATATCCCAGGGAGTCCTATCAGCTTGCCACGAAAAACGCCGCGTGGATCGACTGTAAGACAAAAGAAGATGCACAAAAGCAGTTTGATACTTCTCTGAAACAGACCGGCGCGGGATATTTTGATTTTTATCTTCTCCATAATCTGGGAGAACACCGTACCAAATCATTTGATGATTTTGATATGTGGACCTTTGTACAGGAAAAGAAAGCCCAGGGGCTGATCAAACATGTGGGATTTTCTTTTCATTCCACTCCGGAGGAATTGGAAGAAATCCTGAAAGCCCATCCGGAAATGGAATTTGTACAGCTGCAGATCAATTATGCGGACTGGGAGAACCCTGCGGTCCAGTCAAGAGCATGCTATGAAACAGCCAGAAAATATCAGAAACCGGTGATCATCATGGAACCGGTAAAAGGCGGTATGCTTGCCACTCCTCCGGATTCTGTGAAAGAAATCTTTCAAAAAGCAGAACCGAATGCATCATGCGCGTCATGGGCTCTTCGATTTGCTGCGGATCTGGAAGGCGTCATTACAGTACTGTCCGGTATGAGCAATATGGAACAGATGGAGGATAATCTGGCATGTATGAAAGCGTTCAAAGGACTGTCATGTGAAGAGAGGTCCGTTTTAGAGGCAGCGGGAAGAGCTCTGGATGCCATTCCGCTGATCCCCTGCACCACCTGCAATTACTGCGCAAAAGTATGCCCCAACAATATCGGTATCTCCGGCACATTTACAGCAATGAACCTTCTTACTTTGTACCGCAACAAAGCAGCGGCTCTCCATCAGGAGAACTGGGTGGTGGAAGGCCATGGGAAAAAGAAAGCGTCAGAGTGTATCAAATGCGGCAAATGTGAAGATGCCTGTCCTCAGCATATTGAGATCCGCAAAGAGCTGGAAAAAGCGGCGGCTGCTCTCATGTAAAGCTGGCAGGATACAAATTTGTATGATATGATGAATCAGAAAAGACTGTTTTCCTGATATGGAAAACGGTCTTTTTTGAAGACTTACAGAAAGCGGGAATAGAATATATGAAAATGGCAGTATACAGCTGCAGGCCGGATGAAAGAGGCCTGTTTGAAAAATATGGAAAAGAACTGGGAGTGGATCTTGTCTTTTCCAGCCGTAGGGCTGATCTGACAAACGCTGCCCTGGCCGAAGGATGCCAGGGTGTATCCGTTATTACAAAACCTGTGGGCAGAGAATTGATCGATCTCTGGCACGGATACGGGGTCAAAGTGATTTCCACCAGAACTGTGGGATATGAGCATGTGGATTACCGTTATGCGGCAAAGCTTGGGATCGGGGTATCCAATGTAAGCTATACCCCACATACTGTGGCGGAATATACAGTTATGGCCATTTTGATGACCATACGGAAAATGAAGACCATTCTCACCAGATATATGGTACAGGATTTTTCGCTGGAACAGGTGCGGGGAAGGGAACTTTGCCATATGACTGTAGGTGTGATCGGAACGGGACAGATCGGGGAGACTGTGATCCGAAATCTCAGCGGATTCGGCTGCAGGATACTGGCGTATGATATTGTGGAAAAGGACAGTGTGAGAGCCTGGGGGGAATATGTGCCCCTGGAAACACTCTATCGGGAATCGGATATTATCACTCTTCACACACCGGCTACTGAACAGACTATGCATATGATCAATGAGGAAAGTATTGGAGCCATGAAAAACGGCGTGTGCATTATCAACATGGCCAGAGGCAGCCTCATAGACACAGACGCTTTGATCCGGGGACTGGAGAGCTGCAAAGTGGGAGCAGCGGCACTGGATGTGATAGAAAAGGAAGGGGAGATCTATTACAAAGACTTCAAGTACGCGCCTGCAGGCCATCATCAGATGGCGGTGCTGCAGTCCATGCCCAATGTGCTGATGACTCCCCATACGGCATTTTTTACAAATGAAGCGGTGGGAGATATGATCCGGTATTCCATAGAAAGCTGTCTGAATACGGCAATGGGAAGGCCTGACCGGTTCAGGATTAACTGATAAATGATACAAAAGAAAAACAGGAGGAGCATTTGAGTATGAAAAACAAGAAAGAAGAAAAAGTTGCGTCTGTAGATGTGGAAAATATCTACAGACTGAACGGACTGGTCCCTCTGAGAAAAGCTATTCCTTTCGGCCTGCAGCATGTGCTTGCCATGTTCGTGGCAAATCTTGCGCCGGTGCTGATCGTGTGCGGAGCTGCGGTAGTCCGGGGGTCCGGGGAGCATCTGACCTCTGCGGAGATCACCAGCCTGCTCCAGTGCGCCATGTTTGTGGCGGGAATCGGCACCTGTCTTCAGCTTTACCCGGTCTGGAAGATCGGATCCAGGCTGCCGATCGTCATGGGCGTGAGTTTTACTTTCCTGGGAAGCCTGCTGGTCATATGCACCAATCCGGACCTGGGTTATGAGGGAATGATAGGAGCGGTTATCCTGGGCGGTATATTTGAGGGAATCGTGGGACTCAGCGCCAAATACTGGAAGCGTTTTCTGACCCCGGTGGTTTCTGCCTGCGTGGTGATCGCCATCGGGCTTTCTCTGCTCTCAGTGGGGATGGATTCCTGGGGCGGCGGCAGCGGAGTTGAAGATTTCGGCGCCTGGTATCACGTGCTGGTAGGCGCTTTTACACTGATCGTCTGTCTGGTGGCGCGTTATCTGCTGAAAGGAGTATACAAAAATCTGAATATCCTGGTAGGCCTGATCTTCGGCTACGGTCTGTCCATTGTTTTTACGGTAACGGGCATTGCTCCTATGGTGGATTTTTCCGGGATTTCCAGAACGGTGCAGGAAGTGGGCTTTTTCAGCCTGCCAAAACCGGTATTCTTTACGGGACATGAGCCGGTATTTAACGCGGGAGCCTTTTTCACAATCGCTATTGTCTTTCTTGTATCCGCGGCGGAGACTACAGGGGCCACTACCGCTGTATGTACAGGAGCCCTCGGCAGAGACATCAAGATCAAGGAGCTTCAGGGTTCTCTGGCGGTAGACGGATTTTCCAGCGCCCTGTCCGGATGCTTCGGCTGCCCGCCTCTGACTTCTTTCAGCCAGAACGTGGGACTGGTGACTATGACAAAAGTGATCAACCGTTTTACCATACTGACCGGAGCCCTGATCCTGATCCTGGCCTCACTGTTTCCGCCTCTGGGAGCGTTTTTCAATTCCCTTCCCCAGGCAGTGCTGGGAGGCTGTACGGTGATGATGTTCGGATCCATTATGTACGAAGGGATCAAAATGCTGAAAGAATGCAAGTTTGATGAGCGGACTATGATCATCGTCTCCCTTTCCTTCTGTATCGGAGTAGGGCTGACCCAGACTTCCGGAAATTTCTTTTCCGCATTCCCAAAGGCGGTGGGAGATGTATTTAACGGCAATGCAGTGGCGGGAGTGTTTGTAATATCTCTGCTGCTGAGTCTTTTCCTGCCCAAGAAAAAGGAAGAAAAAAAGTAAGACAGGAGTTACGCAGATGAGAAAATTAAAAAGATTATTGCTGATTGGACTGATTGTCTTTTCCATGACCGGAGCGGCGGCGTGCGGTCCGGAGGTTTCAGATAAAGGAAACCAGGAGAAGGCGGAAGGCGTAACAGTCAGCGGCCAGCTGGAAGTATCGGATATTCCCGAATACAGCGGCGAACCTTACATTGAGATCAATGGCAACGAACCGGATTTTGACCAGGATCAGATTACAGATAAATCCTTTGAGGAATACAGCCAGCTGGATTCTCTGGGACGGTGTCAGGAAGCGGAGGCCAGCATCGGGGAAGACCTGATGCCTACAGAAGAACGGGGCAGCATCGGACAGATAAAACCCAGCGGATGGCATACAGTAAAATATGACAATGTAGATGGAAAATATCTGTACAACCGCTGTCATCTCATTGGATATCAGCTTACAGCGGAAAACGCCAACGAAGAAAATCTGATCACCGGAACCCGGTACATGAATGTAGAGGGAATGCTGCCTTTTGAAAATATGGTGGCAGACTATATAAAAGAGACCGGGAACCATGTAATGTATGAGGTGACTCCTGTGTACGATGGAGATGATCTGGTGGCCAGCGGCGTACATATGGAAGGATATTCTGTAGAAGATGAAGGAGAAGGGATCTCTTTCAACATTTACGCTTATAATGTGCAGCCGGGGATTGAGATTGATTACGCAACGGGGGAAAGCCGAGAGGCGGAAGACAGCGCCGGAGATTCTTCCAACGAGACCCAGGGAGGGGAATATGTGATCAATACCAATACCGGAAAATTCCACAGGCCGGACTGTTCCAGCGTGGAGGATATAAAACCTGAAAATAAAAAAGAATATACAGGCAGCAGGGAAGAACTTACCAAACAGGGATACGAGCCCTGCGGCAGATGCAGGCCCTAAGGGGGCCTGGGAAACATGGTTCAACAGGCAGCGGGACCTGAGGCAGAATTACTGCTTCAGGTCCTCTCCTTTTTTGTGTTTGTCCGGAAGATGTCGTATTGGTAGCTGGTATCCCTGACGCTTCATCTGGTATTTTCATAAAAACTCATTGTAACCATTGACATTACAATTAGAGTATGTTATTTTAAATGTAGAAATTAATGTAATGATGAATATTACAACAGAAAGGAAGTTTTCAAATGAACGCAAAAGCAAGAAAATACGTAGATTTATTTCGTCAGGTAAAAATCTGTTCCGCGTCAACGGTAGACCGGGAAGGTCATCCCCGCTCCAGGATCATCAATATCATGATCGCGGCAGAGGAGGGAATGTATATTGTAACATCAAAGGGAAAACCTTTTTATGAGCAGCTGGAGGAAACGGGAGAGATCGCCCTGAGCGCTATGTGTCCGGACTGTCAGTCTCTGAAGTTTTACGGGAAAGTTAAAAAAGTTGAAAAAAAGTGGGTGGATGAAGTATTTCGCCAGAATCCGGGCATGAACGAAGTATATCCCGGTGACACCAGGTATATCCTGGATGCTTTCCTGATCTATGAAGGTTACGGAGAGTGGTTCGATCTGCTGAATTATCCCATTAACCGGGAAACGTTTTCCTATGGCACAGCGGAAGAAGTGTGCGGATTCCGGATTACGGACTTCTGTATCGGCTGCGGCGCATGTCTGAAGGTCTGCCCCCAGAAATGCATTGAAGAAGGCATGCCTTTTGCTATTCGGCGGGAGCATTGTCTCCAGTGCGGCGCATGTATGGAAGTATGTCCGGCGGGAGCCGTAAAGAAGCTTCATTAAAGCAGTTGTTTATTCTGTTTGAGGCCCGCATGGTCTGAGTGATCAGATCTGCAGGGCCTTTGTTTTGTCGAAAAAAAAGAGGAATATTTTTTAATTGTCAAAATAAAAATGGATTTCACATTTTTTTCACAAAATTATTAGCACTCACCTATTGCCGTGTGGCGGGTGGTTTTGTCCTGTGGCGTCAGAGCCCGTGGAACCTTATT
>CAKNLF010000125.1 GCA_930989305.1 uncultured Roseburia sp.
CTCTTGTTAAGTAACCTGCTTTTTTCAGTACCGGTCTGTAATCCGGATCTGCCTGAAGCAGTGCTCTTGCGATACCGTGACGAACAGCGCCTGCCTGTCCTGTGTATCCGCCGCCTTTTACGTTAACCATGATATCGAATTTATCTGTTGTTTCTGTTGCAACTAACGGCTGGCGAACGATAACTTTTAAAGTTTCCAGTCCGAAATAATCATCGATATCTCTTTTATTGATGGTGATGGCACCTGTACCCGGTGTCATATATACTCTAGCAATAGATTTTTTTCTTCTTCCTGTTCCATAATATTTAGTAGCTGCCATGAACTTTTACCTCCTACACTAATTAAAATGTCAAAGCTTCAGGTTTCTGAGCTTCATGTTTGTGATCAGGTCCTGCGTATACAAATAATTTTTTGTACATCTGACGTCCTAAAGGTCCTTTTGGAAGCATGCCCTTAACAGCATATTCGATGACTCTTTCAGGATGTTTTGCCAACATTTCTTTTAATGTAGTTTCTTTCATTCCGCCTACATAATCAGAATGATGATAATAAATCTTCTGGTTTAATTTCTTGCCTGTAACTTTTACTTTCTCTGCGTTTACTACGATTACGTAATCGCCTGTATCAATATGAGGTGTAAAGATCGGTTTGTTTTTACCTCTTAAAACTTTTGCGATTTCAGATGATAAACGACCTAATGTATAACCTGTAGCATCAACTACATACCATTTTCTTTCGATTGTTGCCGGGCTGGCCATAAATGTTGTATTCATGATTTTCCCTCCTTGAGATTTGTGGCATTCCGATCATATGAATGTCCGGACATATCATCTTCCTGCCGTAAACAATAACTGAATAATGTGTCTGCATTATTCGAACTTCCGCTTCTCAGGATTTGTGGAGAATCCTCCGAAGCATCCGTTCTGCAGCGCGGTTCCCACCCGGCTGCATCTATCGGAAAATGTAAAAAAACATTTCTACACCTTGTCAGACTTAGTTATTATAGTACAGTGAATTGACAGTGTCAACACTTTTTCTTCCCTGTTTCAGAAGATTTTTTTCATATGTAAAATATATGCCTCTGCAGAATTTTTCGCTTATTTCCCGCTTTTGCGGCAGGATTGCTATCCAGCCGAGCGTGTTCTGATACACGGACCAAAGGCCCGGCGCTTAAAACGCTGCCGAGCCTTTGGTTCCTTTGTTTTATGAAAGATAGTCTGTTTTGCTATTACAAAAAGAATAAGATTGTATCCAGGATAAATACCGGTATTAAAAAACGCAGCGACCAGAACATATATCCAAAAAAGGAGGGCATCCGTACACCGTTCTCCTCCGCTATGGACTTCACCATAAAATTTGGTGCGTTTCCTATATAAGTATTGGCCCCCATAAAAACCGCTCCGCAGGAGATGGCTTTCAACATGCCCCCGGATACCATTCCCGCTGCAGTGTCAATACCTGCGGGCGCCCCCAGCGTACCTGCAGTTGTAAGAAAGACCAAATATGTAGGTGTATTGTCCAAAAAACTGGACATGGCTCCGGTAACCCAGAACATCTGCCAGGGTTCCCTGACACCCAGGCGCGCCCCATTGGTCTCTAACAGCATAAGTGCCGGAATCATCGTAATAAAAATACCAATAAACAATACTGCCACTTCCTGGATAGCGCCCCAGGAAAAATGGCTGTTCATACGAATCTTCCTGTCTGTCGTCCGAAAAGATAAAAATGCCGCCAGAAGAATAATCGCCACTTCTATCAGCGCCCCATATCCCAGTTCCACATCTCTGTATATGGGAAGACCTCCGGAAAAAAGTTCGGTATGGGTCAGTACGCCGCTTAACACTACCGCAAATACAATCGCTCCAAGAAAAATAATATTGTGCGCTCCCGAAATCTTAAAATGCACTTCAGATTCGGAAGAAGCATATACAATACCTTCCGCCATATCCTTTTTATAGGCATGGTGATCCAAAAGGAAAAATATCACCAGAAGGATCCCCGTATTTAAAAGCATCACTGGAAGCAGCCGAAGACTCCAGAAAAACGGAACTCCCCGGATAAATCCCATAAGCAACGGCGGGTCCCCCACCGGAGTCAGGCATCCGCCAAGGTTGGATACGAGAAAAATAAAAAATACAAATACCTGCGTCTTCCTTCCTCTCCACTTATTTGCCTGGATCACAGGTCGTATCATTACCATACTGGCTCCTGTGGTTCCAATCCAGCTGGCCAGAAAAGTCCCGATCAAAAGCATAATCACATTTGATCTCGGAGTACCTCTGAATCCTCCCTGAAAGGAAATATTCCCGGAAACACCAAACAACCCGAACAGCAAAATAATAAAGGTAAAATAATCGTTTACAAGTACTTCCAGCAGACGCTGACTCATCTCTCCGAAGCCGAAGCAGATGGCAAAAGGAATCAGAAATGCCAGCGACCACAGCAATACTGCATATTTTCTGCACTTTTCCCATAAACGGCTGTTTATCAGAGGAAATACTGCTATACTCAGCAGCATCCCCACGAAAGGTATGCAAAACAGCAAAGATACGGATCCTTCTGCAACCATTTGTCTTTTCTCCTTATTATCCAGGCAGTTTTCCCGCTGCCTCCAGCTCATCCGCGATTTCTTTTATTCCATACTTTTCATACTGTTCCCTTGTGGGCCATCCGGTCTTTTTATCCCATCCTCTTTCCTCATAATACAGATCTACCAGATCATTCCAGTCATCCCAATCGGCTGTAAGCCCCACAGAATCCGGATACGTCAGTCCGGGATATACGGCATTCACTTCCATCTCTCTGTCTCTGCCGTAATTGCGTATCAGAATTGCCCGGAATGTCAGTCGGGAACGGATAGCCATTTCTTCCATCTCCTCCAGAGTCATAGGATATCCGGTAGCCGCCTCAAACATTTCACATTCCATGGTCGGCCAGTAATGATCCGGTGCCTGCCATTCACAGGAGGTAAAAGAATCTTTAATATCTTCTCTTGTCTCACATTCAATCACCGCCTGGGGAACCAGTCTGTTGTGATAAGGATCATCCTTGACCGCCAGATAATAATCCCATGTAGAATGAAAATGAGCTACTGTCTGGGTATCTCTGGAAGATACCATCAGCTGCAGAGAACACGGCAGCCAGCCCGTTATATCAATAGCCGCCTGGTAGCCTCTGCCCTGCCAGTGAAAGATCTCGCCCCAGGCCGTTTCCATACAGATCGGGATATCAAGCTGTTTTCCCGGAATCACATTGGAATACCGGCCGTGATAGATTGTATCTCCGTATTTTTCCTTTCCGAGAATGCGAACTGCCCTTGCCATTCCTTCCGCAAGGATATCTCCGTATTTTCCTTTTCTATAGACCAGCATGTCCAGAATATAGCGTACAAATTCTTCCGATTCCACATCAATGGGCATGCCGAAATCCATACCTTCAAATACGCCCTCTTTTTGTCCCATAGAAAACCATGGAAACAGGCCTACGGTCACTTCCCATTTGTCAATGCCGTATTGATTACACAGATCCATCATTACATTTCCTTTGTCATAATTTCCCTTCCAGAAATTCACCGTATCAGCCGGACGCCAATTAAACAGATCTTTTGCATATGGATCCGTCATATCAGGGGGTTCCATATCTCCCGACAGGGTTTTGCAGGGAGCGGAATGATTCTGCTCGGTCTGGAAAGTCTGGTTTGGCATCCATCCGCAGTTTTCTGTAAAATCCATAGCAAAAATGCCCACACATTTTTCCACCCGATTCTTTTTCTTTCTGGATGTGCCGGATTTTACATCCAAAAACATCCGGTCACAGTGCTGATTGCATCCGTAACAGCAGGCAACCTGCGCCTGTTTTACGCCCCCGGGCACTTTAAAGTTCACATTTGCTCCCGCCTCCACTCCTTCCAGATTCAATATGGGATTCAAACGCATGGGAGGATTGTTCATCGTCTTTCTCAGCTCAAGCACCTTGGGTATGTCTGCCGGAACAATCTTGCCTCTGCCCCGCACAGTAACCGCTTTCAGATTCTTGGAACCCATGACCGCTCCGAATCCGGCTTTTGCGGCAGCATTATCATTTGCGGTAGTAATGCTGGCAAACCTTACCAGATTTTCTCCCGCCGGACCGATCACGATACTTTTTACGTCCTTTCCATGTATCTCTTCCAACATTTCCTGGGTCTCATGGACATACTGACCCCACAATTTTTCCGCTGACAGGAACTGCACCTTTCCGTCTTCTATATAAATATACGTAGGCTCTTTTGCTTTTCCTTCTATGATCAATCCGTCATAGCCCGCAAATTTCAACTCCGATCCGAACCAGCCGCCCATACCGCTCCAGGTATACTGCTCCGGAAGGGTTTTTGGAGAAAGCCCGGTAAACACAGTCCTTCCTCCGGAAGGGATACCGGTTGCCGTTGTAGGGCCTGTCATATAAATCAGTTTATTTTCCGGATCAAAAGCCTTCACTTCCGGTCCCACTTCTTCCCAGAAGATCCTGTTTGCCACACTTCGCCCGCCTACATATTTAGGGACATAATTTGTAATAGGAACATCTGTAACCGTACTGTCTGTCAGATTGATCCTTGCTATTTTTCCAGCGTATCCGTAGATTGTTTCCATAAATCCCGCTCCTCCTTTCCTTAGAATAGTCCCTGGGTACGGCCTCTGTCGTCCACGGGAACAGGGTCTTCACTTTTTCCTATGCAGCGTACCTGGCAGTATTCCACACAAGCCGGACCGTTTGGTCTTGTTCTGCACATATCGCACTTGATCGCCTTAGGTCTGGGTTTGTCAAGATTCATCCGTATTCTTTTCGGTTCAAAGGGACAGGCCTTTACACACAGCCGGCAGCCCACACATTCTTCCTGATTTACATAAGCAATTCCCAGTTTTTCATCAATACACATCGCCTTGTCCTTCTTGGGACATGCACTATAGCAGGGATGATCCCTGCACTGCATACACGCATGTATCGTGTGGATCATAGAAACCGTTCCTCGCTCCAGCTGTATCCTGGACAGAGAAGGACTTACCGCCCCATCATGGACCATGGCGCACACGGCCTCACAGGATGTGCATCCGGCACAAAGAGATACTTCCGGCGGATACTGAACAATATGATTACAATATTTTTCACTTATTTTTCCGTATTCTTCCTGAATTTTTTCCATATCCTCACCTCATTTACTGTTGGGCATTATCCTTTCTTTCAATCAAAACATCCGCAAGCGGAAGCACGGCTGCCGCCGAAGGCTTTATGGGCCCGTCCGGTCTGTGGAGCATGAGAAATTTTTCAGGTTCCAACACTGTACGTACACTGTTGGATTCGCAAATGATCACATCTTCATTTGGAACCATTTCTAAAAAAGCTCTCATGGCCTCTTCCAGGCCCTTTGGGCGGCAGCGGATCAAAAACACCCGGTCCGCTCCTGCTTCCAGAAAGATCATAGTATCTTTTTTCCCGGTATTTTTTTCTTCACGGATTTCAAAACATTCCTGAAGTCCTTCACACATCCCGCAAGAATCCTCACCTCTGGGGCATTTGCTGTGAGATTCATGTATAGTCACAACCTTCACGGCCGCAACAGTCCGCCCCTGATCTTTGTACTTTCTGATCAACTGTACAATCAGATGTGTTTTTCCCAAATTGCGTCCTGCTGCTCCTACCAGGATCATTCTCTTTTCTTTCAGCAATCCGGCTCCACCTCCCTTCACCTAAGGTTTCTTCACTCCCAGCTGGAGCAGAAAGGCTCCCGCGCTCAATACAAGCAGCAGAATAAAAACTGTCAGATATGAGCCTGTGGCCGTATTTACCGCCCCTGCCACCAATGGTCCCAGCAAAGATGCCGGTATCAGATTGCTGTTCATAAAACTGAAATTCAGCGGGTAATTTTTCTTTCCGTAAAAAAGATTTATAAACGCCGAATTCACCGGGGGCGTAGACCCGTAAGAAAATCCGAGAATCAACGACGCTCCCATGAAAACTCCCAGCGACCCGCGGCCAATAGCGTAAACCAGCAGAACAAATGCAAGGACCATCGTAAGATTTGAAATCGCCACACTGGTTCTTCTTCCCATAGTATCAAAAATCCATCCGATCACTACTCTGCCGATACCATTAAATACCGAGATCAGTCCTGTGATCAATGTGGCGATACCTACGGCTGCCCCAAGATCCTGAGCGCATACAGAAGCATGTCCGATCACCGCAAGGCCTGCGGCTGACAACAGCGTGGCCCAGATAAAATGCAGCCAAAAAGCCGGTCGTTTCAGCATCTGTCCCGCCTTCATCTCAACACCAATCTCAGGATGTTTCTTTTCCGCTTTTTTCTTTTGTTTTAAAATCGCGCTCTTTTCCCTGACATCTTGTCCCTGTCTGGAAAACAAATTTTCCGGAGGATTTTTGATCCATATTGCGCAGATCAGTATGAGAGCCGCAAACAAAAGTCCCAGTATAACAAATGTGATCCTCCAGCCGATCATCTGGATCAGGCTGGAAGCAAGGGTTCCCAGCACCATACCGCCACAGCCGAAACACATCAGCAGCAGACCGGATATAAGCCCGGCTCTATCCGGGAACCATTTCAGTACTGTACTGATATTGCAATTGTAAGCCAGACCTACGCCGGTGCCGCACAATACGCCATAGGCAATATACAGACCTCCCACAGTATGTATGGATGAAGCGCAGCAAAATCCCGCACACAGGCAAATAGCAGCGACAGTCAGGATAAAACGGGCGGTTTTCTTTTTAATGATGATTCCGCTGACAATCCCTCCCAGGCAGAAAAATATCATGGATATGGTAAATACCGCCGAGGTTTGGGCCCTGCTCCAGCCAAACTCCGCTTCCAAAGGCGCCACAAAAATGGACCATCCGTAAATAAGGCCAATGAGCAGATAAAT
>CAKNLF010000126.1 GCA_930989305.1 uncultured Roseburia sp.
TCAGTCCTACTATATATACCTGTCTGATCGACATACCTTTTTCCAGGAACACTGGGGTAGTGGACAAAGCCAGTACCGCTCCCACTGTTGAACAGGCAATATAAATGGACATTGCCACGCTCATATGAGTAGGATGGAACCACATAGCGATTATCTTCGCTGAATTGGCATTCAACGCCGCCATAACGATTCCGATAATAAACATAGAGGCAAATAAAGTAATAAAGGATCCTGAAAACAGTCTTAAAATCGCGCCTATCACAGAAATAATTCCTGTAATGGCAATAACTTTTTTAATTCCGTATCGGTCTCCCAAGGTTCCGCAGATAAATCCGCAGATGGCGCCGCCCAGGAAAGAGCATGAACTTACAGCTCCAAATTGGGCAGTGGTCAGATTCAATGCTTCCATTACATTTCCCGCAAGAGCGGAAATCTGGATATTACAGAAGTTCGTTGAAATCTGGATCAGCGCGATAAGGATCAGCATGACCCAGCGATATGGTCTGAAATAATGCTCCTGTCCGCTTTCAATAGTTTTTGTCATTTTTACCCTCTCCGCAAAAGCAGACAAAGCAGCCGGTATTCCTGTTTTCCCCATGACAAACATATACGAATATCTGCCGCTTTTTTCTGCTCCAAGCCAATTAACAGTTACCGTAAATAACCCTCAGATTTAAAAATATCAGTAATTATTAATCGCCGCCTCATTTCATTTTCATTATATCATCCGTGTACTTTTTCATGAACAGAACAAAATGGCATAATTCAATCGCTAAATACCGATTATTCAGAAAATTTTTCCCAAAAATCATTGTAAGATATAATTATTTTTCCCGCCACTCTCTTTTTTTCTTATCGCCTTTTCCCCATAAATGTATACGATATCGATATTTCCCAACAAAATCCTTTTCCATTAAACTGAATTTAAAGGCAGTCTGCATGACGTAAACGTATACTGCCATACAAGGAAAGGTATAGCAAAACTATTATTTTTTAAGGAGGTTTACAAATGAGCAGTACAGAATTAAACCAAAACGCAACCGAACAGTACCAGCTGCTTTTGGCGGCAATCGCCCGGCACAGAAATGATCGGGGCGCTCTGATCCCTATTCTTCATGAGGCCCAGGAAATTTTCGGCTATCTTCCTCTGGAAGTACAGCGTACGATTTCTGAAGAGCTGAACATTCCTCTTGCTGAAATTTTCGGTGTGGTCAGTTTTTATTCTCAGTTTTCCATTTATCCAAAGGGAAAATACAGGATCAACGTATGCATGGGAACCGCATGCTATGTAAAAGGTTCCGGCGATATCCTGGACAAATTCAAAGAACGGCTTTCCATCGATATCGGCGAATGTACTGAAGACGGCAGATACTCTCTGGATGCCTGCAGATGTATCGGGGCCTGCGGGCTTGCTCCTGTAGTAACTGTTAATGATGAAGTATTCGGGAAACTGAATGCAGATGACGTAGACGGTATCATAGACAGATTTGAAAAACTGGAGGATATAAAATGAGCAAAACTATCTCGGAAATTCATGAAATCAGAGCGAAAAAACAAAAGGACCTGCTGATTCGCACGGA
Organism: uncultured Roseburia sp.; assembly: GCA_930989305.1. Taxonomy (GTDB): domain Bacteria; phylum Bacillota; class Clostridia; order Lachnospirales; family Lachnospiraceae; genus Brotonthovivens; species Brotonthovivens avistercoris. The sequence continues at coordinate 1,581 of CAKNLF010000126.1, forward strand.
TCCTTCGGCTGTTCCCACAAAAGAGGGCGGTAGAATGCATATACTGGTATGCGGAGGCACCGGATGTACTTCTTCCAATTCTTTAAAGATTATGGAAGAACTGGAAATACTGATCCGCACCTCCGGTATGCAGGATGATATAAAAATAGTCAAGACCGGCTGTTTCGGGCTGTGTGCCAAGGGTCCTATTGTCATGCTCTATCCGGATCATATCATGTACACTCTGGTGCAGCCGGAAGACGTAAATGAGATTTTTGACAGCCACGTAAAAAACGGGATCCCTGTGAAACGGCTTCTGGCTGGAGAGCAGAAGGACGGAGAGATTACAAACGCTCTGGACAGTCTGGACTTTTTCTCCCGGCAGATGCGTATCGCTCTGCGCAACTGCGGCGCCATCAATCCTGAAGATATTGATGAATACATTGCCCGGGACGGATATCTGGCTTTGGAAAAGGTACTTACAGAAATGGAACCGGAAGACGTAATTGATGAAATCAAGGCTTCCGGTCTGAGAGGCAGAGGCGGCGGCGGCTTTCCCACGGGTGTGAAATGGAACTTTGCGGCAGCTCAGCAGGAACACGAAAAATACGTATGCTGCAACGCCGATGAAGGAGACCCTGGCGCTTTTATGGACCGGTCTGTTCTGGAAGGCGATCCCCATTCTGTAATCGAAGCCATGATTATTGCCGGCTACGCCATCGGAGCTTCTCAGGGCTATATCTATGTAAGGGCTGAATATCCCATTGCCGTAGAAAGACTGGATATCGCCATCCGACAGGCCAGAGAGTATGGGCTTCTAGGGGAAGACATTCTGGGAAAAGGCTTTAACTTTAATCTGGAGCTGCGGCTTGGCGCGGGAGCCTTTGTCTGCGGAGAAGAAACAGCCCTTATGACTTCTGTGGAAGGAAAGCGGGGAGAACCCCGGCCAAGGCCTCCTTTTCCCGCGGTAAAAGGTCTGTTTGGAAAACCAACGATTTTGAACAATGTAGAAACCTACGCCAACATACCGGTGATTATCCTTGGCGGTGCCCAATGGTTTTCCAGCATTGGAACAGAAAAGTCCAAAGGCACAAAAGTATTTGCCATTGGGGGCAAAATCAACAATACCGGTCTTGTGGAAATCCCCATGGGCACCACACTCCGGGAAATTATTTTCGATATCGGAGGCGGTATTCCCAATGGGAAAAAATTCAAGGCGGCGCAGACCGGCGGCCCGTCCGGAGGCTGTATCCCCGCATCCGAACTAGATACTCCCATTGATTACGATTCTCTGATCGCTCTGGGCTCTATGATGGGATCCGGCGGACTGATCGTAATGGATGAAGATACCTGTATGGTGGATCTGGCTAAATTTTTCCTGGAATTTACCGTAGATGAATCCTGCGGAAAATGCCCGCCATGTCGGATCGGAGTAAAACGAATGCTGGAAATCGTTACCCGGATCACCGAAGGTGAAGGCTGTCCTGAAGACCTGGAGCTTTTGGAAATCCTGGCCCGCAATATCAAAGCCGGCGCCCTGTGCGGTCTGGGACAGACCGCTCCAAATCCTGTGCTTTCCACAATGAAATATTTTAAAGACGAGTATCTGGCGCACGTAATAGACAAAAAATGTCCCGCAGGAGTATGCCGCTCTATGCTGAAATTCTTGATCGCCCAGGACACCTGCAAACGATGCGGTATCTGCAAAAAGAACTGTCCCGCAAACGCAATTTCCGGGGACAAAAATACGCCGTTTTCCATTGATCAGGACAAATGTATCAAATGCGGCGTTTGTATGGAAAAATGCCCGTTTAAATCGATCCTCAAAAATGCATAGAAAGGAATCTGTATCATTATGAATAAAGTATGTGTAACAATAGACGGCATCAGTCTCTATGTTCCTGAAAACTACACCATCCTTCAGGCCGCCAAAGAAGTTAATATCAACATTCCCACCCTCTGCTTCCTGAAAGACATAAATGAAATCGGCTGCTGCCGCATGTGTCTCGTAGAGGTAAAAGGGGCAAAATCCCTTCAGGCCGCATGCGTATATCCCGTTTCCGACGGTATGGAGGTGTTGACCCATACGCCCAAAGTCATGGAAGCCAGAAAGGTAAACCTGGAACTGATCCTGTCCAACCATAATTCCAGATGCCAAACTTGTTCCCGCAGCTGGATGGACTGCGAACTTCAGGCTCTGGCCAATAAACTTTCCGTGGAAACCGTGCGTTTTGAAGGGGAGAAAAAACTTCTTCCTCTGGATATCGGTCCTTCTATCGTCCGGGATCCTAATAAATGTATTCTTTGCCGCAGATGTGTCAGCGTATGCAAAAACGTACAGACCGTAGGTGTCATTGATCTGGTCAACCGCGGATTCAACACCAGGGTCGCGCCGCCATTCGACATGTCCCTTTCAGATACTCCCTGTGTCAACTGCGGTCAGTGCATCAATGTATGCCCGGTTAATGCCCTTCATGAAAAATCAGACATCGACAGAGTCTGGGAGGCCATTTATGATCCCGGCAAGCACGTGATCGCTCAGACAGCTCCAGCTGTAAGAGCAGCTCTTGGAGAAGCCTTTGAAATGCCCGTAGGTACTCTGGTCACGGGAAAAATGGTTACAGCTCTGAAAATGCTCGGCTTTGACAAAGTTTTTGACACAGATACCGGCGCGGACCTAACTATTATGGAAGAAGGCACAGAACTGATCGACCGGATCCGAAGCGGCGGAAAACTTCCTCTGATTACTTCCTGCTCTCCAGGCTGGATCAAATTCTGTGAACATAATTATCCGGACATGCTGGATAATCTTTCCACCTGCAAATCCCCTCACCAGATGTTCGGCGCTATTTTGAAAACTTACTACGCAAAGAAAAATAACATAGACCCGGCTGATATTGTTGTGGTATCTGTAATGCCCTGCACGGCAAAAAAATACGAGGCGGCCCGCCCGGAACTGAAAACCGAAGGCATGCCGGACGTAGATATCGTACTGACTACCCGGGAATTGAGCAAAATGATCTATGATATCGGTATTGAATTTCCTGAGCTGGGAGACAGTGACTTTGACAGTCCCTTTGGCAATGCTTCCGGAGCCGGCGTGATCTTCGGTTCTACCGGCGGGGTAATGGAAGCCGCTCTGCGCACTGTGTCGGACCTTCTTACAGACCGCTCTGCCGACAATATCGAATATGAAGAAGTCCGGGGACTGGAAGATATTAAAGTTGCCGCTATCCAGATCGGAGATCTGAAACTGCGGGCAGCTGTTGCCCATGGTCTCGGAAATGCCAGAAAACTTATGGAAGCCATCCGGGCAGGAGAACAATTCCACTTTGTGGAAATCATGGCATGCCCGGGAGGATGTGTCAACGGCGGAGGACAGCCTCTTCAGCGTTCAGATTTCCGCAACTGGACCGATTATCGGGTTCTGCGCACAAAAGGCCTGTACCGGGAAGACCGTTCCTCCTATATACGGAAATCCCACAATAATCCCTCGGTGAAAAAAATATACAAAGAATTCCTCGGCGCCGCCGGTGGCAGCAAAGCTCACGAACTTCTCCATACCCACTACATACCGCGGGATAATTATAAATAACTCTTTATGTTTCTAAAACAACAGACCGTCGGGAATAAATCCATTCCGGTATTTATTTCCGACGGTCTGTTTGCATTTTCTCTTTTCTTATAACAGATATTTTACGCTTCCGTTTTCCCGTCTGCTTCCTCCGCAGACTCTTCCGCCTGTGCTTCTTCTCCTTCTTTTGCGTTCTCGTCCCCTTCTGCTTTCTTCTCTTCGCCTTTTTCTTTCATTTCTTCTACGGTTTCTTCTGAAACTTCATCAAATGTAGTCTCCGTCTCGTCATTTACGATATCCGCTTCTGCGTCAGCCACCACATCATCATCTTCTACTCTCGCTCCGCATTTAGAACAAAACTGGCTTCCCGCATGGACATCCGCTCCGCAGGAGGGACATTTGCGGATCCCTTTTAAGATCTTGATCTCTTCCCTGCAAGTTACGATCTTCTTTTGATTTTCCATGATCGAATGTATGGCGTCTTTAAACATATGTTCCGGATTGGATCCAAAATTATCCACATACATTTTCCCGATAATGCGATATATATTATCGTTCTTTCTCTGAAGATCTGAAATTCTTGCTGACAGCTTTGTGATTTCTGTCAACTCCTTTGTTTTGTTCACCACATGATGTCCTTTTTCAGATATCAGTTTCCCTAAATCGTCAAAAAATGCCATTTGAATACCCTCCATTCTTTCTCTTATTATAGTATATTTACAGAAAATCTATTCCTGTCATTGTAAGTCCGTGAGCAGGCGCCGTGGGACCAGCCGCTTTCCGGTCTCTTGCCTCCAGGATTTCTCTCATCTCTTCCGGTTCCAGTTCTCCCCGGCCTGCCTGGATCAATGTCCCGGCAATAATGCGGACCATATTGTATAAAAATCCGCTTCCGGTTACCCGGATGGTGATCACCTCTCCCTGCCGTTCCACCTGCAGATCATAAATCCTGCGTACAGTCGTCTCCACCGCTGTATTGGCGGAACAAAAACTTTTAAAATCATGGATCCCCACCAGATAATCCCCGGCCGCCTGCATTCGCTCCACATCCAGCTTTCCATATAGAAAATACGTATCCAGCCGTCTGGTAGGCAGCGGAAATGTACGGTTCAGTATTTTATATTCATAGGTTTTTCTGCTGTCGCAGTGTCTGGGATGAAAATCCCCGGACACTTCACAGGAATCCTGTACCACAATATCGTCCGGCAGAAAGGGATTCAGCGCATAAGCAATCTTCTCCGGCGGGATCCTGGTATCCGTATCAAATACAGCCACATTTCCCAGGGAATGTACCCCCGCGTCTGTTCTGCTGGCTCCCGTCACCTTGATCTCTTCATGGAGAAGCCCGCTTAAAGTCCGATTCAGCACGCCCTCAATGGTCTCGCCGTTAGGCTGCACCTGCCAGCCGCTGTAATTCGTGCCGTCATACGCAACGATCAATTTTATCCTTTTCATAAAAAAATCCTCAATACAATCATAACACATAAATAAATCCATGCAACCAAGTAAGCGACATAATCAGCGGAACGATAATGGAGCGGATACATTTTGGTCCTGCCCTCGCCTCCGTGATAGCACCGGGCTTCCATAGCCAGCGCCAGATCTTCCGCTCTCCGAAATGAAGATACAAAAAGCGGCACCAAAATCGGCACCAGGCTTTTCACTTTCTGAAACAGACCGCCGCTTTCAAAATCC
>CAKNLF010000127.1 GCA_930989305.1 uncultured Roseburia sp.
CTCTTTGTCCAGCGCGGGAGATCTGCCCATAGAGCCTTTATACAGGGATCCTCTCCTGTGCGTAGTGCCAAAGGGCTTTTCGAAATCGTCCTCATCGGATAAAATGACCATAGAAGAAATGCGGGACTGTGTTTTTGTATCCCAGATGGAAACTACTGATGCTGATATACAGAAATTTCTCCATGAAAACGGATTGAACGTTCAGACAGCCTATCATGTGGTAGACGACCTGTCCACCATTGCCATGGTGGCCGGAGGATTCGGCATCTGTATCATGCCTGCGCTGGTGATGAATGATATTCCCTATTCAGTGGATTCGTATCTGACGGAGCCTGACGCCTGCAGGGTCATTGGATTGTCCGTACTGAACCCGGAATTTATGGCGCCTGCGGTAAAAACACTGTATCAGCATATTATTGACAACTATCAGGAAAAAAGATTTCTGACAGGAACAGTACATTTGCAGTTAGAAAAAGGAGTTAGAAAGAAATGAGAACGATTCTTTGTTACGGAGATTCTAATACCCATGGGTACAATCCGAAAAACGGACTTCGGTTTCCTTATCATGTGCGATGGACAGGAATGCTGGCGGATCTTCTGGGACCGGAGTATCATGTGATAGAAGCGGGACTGAACGGAAGGACCACTGTGCTGACGGATCCTCTGGAGCCCTATGTAAACGGTGGACTGTTTTTACATATGTCTCTGCGGATGCATAAACCGGAAGATCTGGTGATCATTATGCTGGGTTCCAATGATCTGAAACGGATCTTTGGGGAGCAGACAGCCCGGCAGATTGCTGAGAACGCAGGGAAACTGGTGGAAAAAACAAAAGAGCTGACCGCTTCTTTCAATAAGGAGGGGATCCCGTCCAAGATCCTTTTGGTATCGCCTATAGAGATTGGCGAAGGAATGGCTCAAAAGAGCGTCTGGAAAGAGTCTTTCGGAGGAGAAAGCGCTGTGATACGTTCCAGACAATTTCCGGAGGAATTTGAAAAAGAAGCCCGGCGTCAGGGCGTTCATTATATGAACGCGGCTGCCTATGCCCAGGCTTCCGAGAGGGATTCGCTCCATTTGGATGAAGAAGGCCATGAGAAACTGGCCATGGCCATGTATCATAAAATACTGGAAATATTCCAGGAAGAGGATCAGGAGGCAAAAGAGTAATCTCTATAAATACTGCCTCTGGGGATTTTCTATGTCAATCTCATTGCGGATCGCCTGCATTTCCTGATCCAGCTCATAACTGATCTGCGCGCAGTGACTGAGCTTGCGGGAAATCTCGTCCGCATTGCGGATATCTTTTTTGTATTTCATTTTATGTTCCAGACTTGCCCAGCATTCCATGGCAATGGTGCGAAGCTGGATTTCGGCTTTCATTTCTTTTTTCCCGGTGGCAAGAAAGATGGGAATTCCCACGATCAGATGGAGACTCCGGTATCCGTTGGGCTTTGGATTTTTAATGTAATCTTTCTCTTCCAGCAGGGTAATGTCATCCTGACGGATCAGCATTTTTTTTACAGTATAAATATCTTCCGGGAAGGAGCAGATCACCCGGATGCCTGCCACGTCAAACAGATTTTCTTCAATGCTTTTTACGGAAAAGGGAAATCCCTTCCGTTTCATTTTGTCAATGATACTTACAGGCGTCTTGATCCTTGTGCGGATGTCTTCGATGGGATTTCGGTTGTGATTTAAAGAAAATTCCTCGTCCAGTACTTTCAGCTTTGTTTCGATTTCCATGATGGCGCAGCGATATTCCATCATCAGCCGGTTAAAGGGCTCGAATTTCTGCATGATAAGCTCCGGATGCTCCATGTTCATAATGTTTTCAAAAGGGATTTCTACATTTTCGTTAAATCCCATATTTACGTTATGTATAACTTTTTCTTCCATTTTTATGTATAAATCCTTTCGTAGGTTTCAGAATCTGCCGGATGGGAGAAATCCTTTTCATTTATCATACAGAAATTTAACAGGGATATCAAATAAATAATGTATAAAGTACTGGCAATCCGGATGGGAATAACGTATACTGAAACCGATGCGGGTGAAACAGGGCCAGTCCCGGAAAGCCGCGTAAAAACCACAATGGAGGAAAAAATATGAGCGATACAGCAGAAAAGATCACTGTAGTTTTAGGAGAATATAAAGGGATCCGTATCCCGAAAATGGAAGCAACGGTTTCAAATGAGGAAATTGAGGAAGAATTAAAAAGAGCTCAGCAGATGGCTGCGAAAAAAACGCCAAAGGACGGTCCCGCAGAGACAGGGGACGAGGCGCTCATCGATTTTACCGGGTATATTGACGGAAAAGCATTTCCCGGCGGAGACGGTTCCGACTATCCGCTGGTCATCGGATCCGGCGCTTTTATTCCGGGATTTGAAGAACAGCTTCTGGGAAGCAAAAAGGGAGACTGCGTAGATGTAAAAGTTTCCTTCCCGGAAAATTATCATGCGGCGGAATATGCAGGACGTCCGGCAATCTTTAAGGTACAGATCAAAGAACTTCGGGAGGCGGTGCTCCCTGAGCTGGATGACGAGCTGGCGGCTGCAGTTTCTCCCTGCAAGACTCTGGACGGATTTAAAAACTATATCCGGGATGAGATCATGAAACACAAACAGGAAGATCTGGCAATCCAGAAAGAAAATCTGATCGTAGATCAGATTATGAAGACGACTACGGTAACTGTGCCGGAACAGGATATTCAGACCGCTGCGGAAAATCTGAAACAGGGATTTATCGGACAATTGAAAAACAGCGGACAGACACTGGAAGCTTATCTTGAATTTGAACATATGACCATGGAGCAGTTTGAAGAAAGCGCGATCCGCCAGGCAGAGCATATGATCAAAGGCCAGGCGGTGCTGGCGGAAATTGCCCGTCAGGAGGGGATCACAGTGTCTGACGAAGAAGTGGAAAGAGAGCTTCGTCATATGGCCATCGGATACCAGATGGATCAGGCAAAATTAAAAGAACTGATCGGAGAAAGAGGCATTGAGCTGGTAAGACAGGATGTGGCCGGAGGAAAGGCAATGGACTTCCTGACTGCGTCAGCCATTGAAGTATAAAAAGCTGGAGATAACGGAGTATGAAAAAAGAAAAGAGCGGCGCATCAGCCTGCGAGTTCTGCGCTAATTATATTTATGAAGAAGAAGATGACTGTTATTACTGTGACGTGAACCTGGACGAAGATGAAATGTACCGTTTCTTAAGCGGAAATTTCAGAGAATGTCCCTATTACAGATCGGATGATGAATACCGCGTCGTACGGCATCAGATGTAGAGGAAATTGGACAGAATATTCTCAGGGTGTTAAAAGTAATCGTCAGATGGAAGGTGAAAAAATGGGTTATATTTTATTTATGATCGGCGGTTACCTCTGAAAGAAAAAAGGATCGATATACGCAAATGCAGCGACAACGGTAATCCCGGCACATGGAACGCCATAAAGGCTGCGGGAATGGGCTGGGGGATTCTTGCGGTTATTTTTGGCGTGGCGGCAGGTCTTTTCCCGCAGGTTGGGCCTCTTTGCCTATTGGCGGCATTGTATATCGTATTTAAGATACTGATGCGCCGCAGGCCCAAAGGGGGGCGTACTGTGCTCACCTTTCTGTGCTGGAATGCCCTGAATGCCATTTTCAGAGAAAATGATATGGTGCGTCAGGGATGCTTTTGGGCAGGCTGCCTGATCATTGTGAGATATCTGCGCAGAAGAGACAGCAAAGTTTTGCTGCCGGAACAGCAGGAACATGTCAATGTGTGAGAAAAAACGTTATGACGCAAAGTGTCATAGCGTTTTTTTGATACGAAATGTTTAAAGTCCCGTTTATCGTACCCTAGACCTGGCAAAATAACACTATAAAACAAAACAGGAGGGAAAACGATATGCGAGGATATGTAACAGATGCCGGATATATGGGAATGGTAAATGGGAAATATATGTTGTTTTCCAGTGAAGAGGATTACAGAGATTATATATCAGAATAAAAGCCGTTGGTGACACAAATGAAAAAATGTAGTATACTGACAGAAAAGATGTTGCAGAATAGGAGTGAAAGAGATGTTTTGCAGCATCTTTTCTGTTGGATTGAGATAAAAAATAATCTGGGGCAATGGAGGATTTTATGGATAAAAAGATAGTTTTGATAGACGGACACAGTATCTTAAACAGGGCATTTTTCGGTATCCCGGATCTGACTAATTCGGAAGGTCTTCATACCAATGCGGTGTACGGGTTTTTGAATATCCTGTTTAAGATACTGGAAGAAGAAAAGCCGGAATATCTGACGGTGGCCTTTGATGTGCACGCGCCTACGTTCCGTCATAAGATGTACGAAGCTTATAAAGGCACCAGAAAAGCCATGGCGGAAGAGCTGCGCCAGCAGGTGCCTGTCATGAAAGAAGTCCTTCAGGCCATGGGCGTAAATATTATGGAAAAAGAAGGATATGAGGCGGATGACATACTGGGAACCATTGCCCGCCAGTGTGAGGAAGCAGGTGTAAACGTCAGCATTGTATCTGGAGACAGGGATCTGCTGCAGCTGGCCACAGACCATACGAGGATCCGTATTCCAAAGACAAAGCGGACCGGTACGGAAATCGAAGATTATTACGCCCGGGATGTGGTGGAAAAATATCAGGTGACGCCCAGGGAATTTATTGACGTAAAAGCGCTGATGGGCGATTCCTCGGATAATATACCGGGTGTGCCGGGAATCGGAGAAAAGACGGCCACCAGTCTGATCGTAACATACAAGAACATTGAAAATGCTTATGCCCACATTGATGAGGTCAGACCGCCCAGAGCCCAGAACGCTCTGCGGGAGCATTACGATATGGCGCAGATGAGCAAAACTCTGGCTACCATCGACGTACACGCCGGGATTGACTTTAAACTGGAACAGGCGGTCCTCGGAGATCTGTATACAAAAGAAGCGTATCTGTATATGAAACGTCTGGAATTTAAAAATATTCTCTCCAGATTTGAAGTGGATATGCCGGAAAATAAAGTGCAGCAGTATTTCAAAATCGTGACTTCGCCACAGGATGCGAAGGACTTTTTTGCAAAAATGAGGGAACGTTTCACTGAAGGAAACACAAAAGATCTGACGGTGGCTCTAATAGAGGAAAAGGGCCTTTTGTACGGGATCGTATTTTGTACCGGAGAAGAGGAAACCGTATTTATGAAGGCCGGAGGCGATCTGAGTATGGAAGAACTGCTGGATAAAACGGGGGAACTGGCTGCCGCCGCCGGAAGGATCATTACTCCGGATCTGAAAAATCTGGCAAAATATGTAAAGATATCAGAAGAAAAAGAATGTTTTGATACGACCATTGCCGCATATCTGCTGAACCCTCTGAAAAATGAATATCCCTATGATGATCTGGCAAAAGATTATTTAGGCCTGATCGTACCCTCACGGATGGACCTGATCGGACGGACTGCTTTCCACAAATTAGGAGAAGACCAGCAGGAGGCCTTTTGCCAGATGGCCTGTTATCTGGGCTATACGGCTATGTCCTGTCGGAAGGAGCTGGAAAAACAGCTGGAAGAAAACGGCATGCTGGACCTGTTTTGCAATATAGAAATCCCGCTGGCTTTTACACTGGCGGATATGGAGCTGGAAGGGATCCGGGTGGACGCCGGGGCTTTGAAGGCATATGGAGAAGAACTCTCTGAAAAGATAGGAGAGCTGGAACAGTCTATCTACAGACAGGCCGGAGAAGAATTTAACATCAATTCCCCAAAACAGCTTGGGGTGATCCTGTTTGAAAAGCTGAAAATGCCCAATGGGAAAAAGACAAAAACCGGATACTCTACGGCGGCGGATGTGCTGGACAAATTGGCACCGGACTACCCGATCGTTTCAGATATCCTGATGTACCGGCAGCTTGCCAAACTGAAATCCACATACGCGGACGGGCTTGCAGCCTTTATATCAGAAGACGGGCGGATCCACGGAACCTTTAATCAGACGATTACCGCAACCGGGCGTTTGAGCAGTACGGATCCGAACCTGCAGAATATCCCCATTCGTATGGAACTGGGCAGACTGATCCGGAAAGTCTTTTTGCCAAAAGAGGGATATGTGTTTCTGGACGCGGATTATTCCCAGATCGAACTGAGAGTGCTGGCGCATATGTCCGGCGATAAGAATCTGATCGAAGCCTACCGACATGCGGAAGATATCCATCGGATGACCGCTTCCCAGGTGTTCCACACGCCTTTGGAGGAAGTAACAGATCTTCAGAGAAGAAACGCGAAAGCAGTGAACTTCGGAATCGTATACGGAATCAGTTCTTTCGGGCTGAGCCAGGATCTGAGCATTACCAGAAAAGAGGCCCAGGAGTATATCGAACGGTATTTTGAAACCTATCCGGGGATCAAGGCGTTCTTGGACCGGCTGGTGGAGGACGCCAAAGAAAAAGGATATGCGGAGACGATGTTTGGCAGACGGCGTCCGGTGCCGGAGCTGAAGTCCAGCAATTTTATGCAGCGTTCTTTCGGGGAACGGATCGCCATGAATTCTCCCATACAGGGGACTGCCGCGGATATCATCAAAATCGCCATGAACCGGGTACGGGCGCGGCTGGCCAGGGAGAACCTGCGTTCTAAACTGATCCTTCAGGTCCACGATGAACTGCTGGTGGAAGCCGCGGAAGAGGAAAAGGAGCAGGTGAGAAAGATCCTTACA
>CAKNLF010000128.1 GCA_930989305.1 uncultured Roseburia sp.
CTGGTGATCGCAATGATCGCAATGATGGTCATGACATTGATCGGCGGTTCAGGACCGGCTGGTCTGGGCGTAGGTCTTCCGGTATTTACACCGCTGGCTCAGTCCATGGGCGTAAATATGAATGCGTTTGCGCGTATTTCCGCATTCTGCGCCACAACTTTTGATACGCTGCCTACGAATGCGGGATATATCGCAGCAAATGAAATCTGCAAAACCCAGGCAAATAAATCTTACAAATACGTAGGAGTTTGTACAGTGCTGAACACTACGGTGGGAACAGTTATTTTGTGTATCATCTGTATTGTGGCACCGGGGCTCTGCTAATCGAGACTGTTATCAAAAACAAAAAGAATATCAGATAAAATAAAACGGATCAGGAGGGGAATATGCAGCAGATAACTTTAATATGGGAAATCATTATTTTTGGCGGAATCGCTGCCGGGGCAGTGGCGGTATCCCTTGCAACTGCGGGAAAGCAGCAAAAGAAAATGTCCCGGACGGATATCAGATTCAAGAACATGCTGGACGGGAAGATTCCCCTTCCTGAGAAACGGATGCAGCGGTTGAAATTTACATACTGGCTCCAGGATGTGGGACATCACGCGGAGGCGGCCAGATATGCATATGAATGGGGGATCATGGATGCCCGGACCAAAGCGTCCTATGAAGCGCATTTAAAAATAAAAGAAGCGGAACAGCTTCTGGCCCAGAGTAAAAAAATGTAACAGACAGCAAGATAAGATAGAAACTGCTTTTTTCGCCGGGAAAAGAGCGGTTTCTTTTTTTGCTTTTCTGTGTATAATAGGAATAGAATTGCCGGAATGTATTGCCGGATAAAAGGAAAAATCAGATCAGAGGGCAACAGAACTATGATTTTTAAAATGAACGGAAAACGAAGACGCAGGATCACAGCGGCGGTTATTATCGCAGGGGCTTTATGCATATGTTTTCTGCTGGTGGTATATAAAGGCGGCACTAATATCCGCTGCCATACAAAACCCTTCTCCGGGCAGGTAAAAGTGGCCTGTGTGGGAGACAGCATCACATACGGTACCCGGATCTTCAATCCGTTTTTTAATTCCTATCCTTCGCAGCTTTCCAGAATGCTGGGATGGGAATATCATGTGGGAAATTACGGGAACAGCGGAAAAACTCTTTCAGATGAAACAAAAGAGTCTTACCGGGATACGCAGGAATATAAGGACAGTCTTGCCTATGCCCCGGATATTGTTGTGATAATGCTCGGCACAAATGATACCAAAACAGAATACTGGAACGGACCGGAAGCATATAAAGAGCAGTACCGGGAATTTCTGGAGACTTATATGGAACTGGAATCGGAACCGGAAATTTACCTTTGTACGCCAGCCTGCGTTTACCGGGAAAAGGAAGCGGAATCCGCAAGTTTTAAATACGGGATCACCGATGGAAAAGTGCTGGAGGAATGTCAGGCAGTGCGAGAGCTTGCTGAGGAAATGGATCTGCATCTGATCGACATCCACACTGCTACGGCTGGTCATGAGGAATGGTATGATGAGGATGGACTTCATCCCAACAGGAAGGGAGCCGCTGTGATCGCGAAAACGGTAAAGCAGGCGCTGGAAGGAGACCGGCGGTAGAAAACTGTCAGACTGGATGTGATGAAAGAAAATTTCCCAGCGGTGCAGTTGTACACCGGCCTTGGATTTCAATATTGTTAGACTTTGAAAATGTATTATGAAGATACAGGGCGGACGGAATTTGAACTGTACGAATATATTTTGTAACAGGGAAGGACATTTGCGGAATAAAGGCCCCTTAGAGGAAAGCAGGTGAGAGCGTATGACATATTTATCCCTTTATCAGTCTCCTGTAGGGAAACTGACTTTGGCTAGCGACGGCGAAAATCTGACCGGACTATGGATGGAGGGACAGAAGTATTTCGGCAGCACTTTGGAGCCCCGGACAGAAATGAGAGAAGATCTGGAAATCTTTCAATCTGCCGGACAGTGGCTGGACGCATATTTCAGCGGCGGAAAACCTGAAATTTCCGATCTGTCTCTCAAGCCCTCCGGAAGCGGATTCCGTATGGAAGTATGGAGGATCCTGTGCGGCATACCATATGGGACAGTGACTACATATGGAGAAATAGCAAAAGAGCTGGCCGGAAAAAAGGGGAAAAAAACAATGTCCGCACAGGCAGTAGGAGGGGCGGTAGGTCATAACCCGATTTCTATTATTATCCCCTGTCATCGGGTGGTGGGGGCTGACGGCAGCCTTACCGGATACGCAGGGGGAATTGATAAAAAAATACAGCTTTTGAAGCTGGAAGGAGCGGATCTGTCAGGGCTTTATATTCCAAAAAATGGATAAGGGAAAAGAAATCGGCGTGAGGAGACGTTAGCATTTATCAAATGTAATTTACAGGGGGAAAATTATGACAATTTCACAGATACAGTATTTTTTGGAAACAGCGGAATGTAAAAATATTTCTAAAGCTGCGAAACGATTATATATAACTCAGCCTAATCTGGGAAGACAGTTGACTGCTATGGAAAAAGAATTGAATATGCAGCTTCTGATAAGAAGCAATAAAGGTATTCGTCTGACTCCGGCCGGAGAAATGATTCGGAAATATTTCGCTCAGATTATGTCACTATATAAAGAGGGGACGGAAAAAGCTATGTACGCAAGCAGAGGATTTTCCGGAACCTTAACCCTTGGTATACTGGACGGCTTAAATGTACAGGAAATATTGCCAAAGACTATACAGTACTTTGAAGAGACATATCCGCAGATTGAGCTTCAAATTTTACGATTGAGTTTTCTCCCGCTCATAGAAGGATTATATAATCGCAGTCTGGATGGGGCGATTTCTTTAGATGTAACTTTTTGGAGGCAAAAAGATCTGGAATTATATAATTGGAAGCCATATCATCCTGCATTTGCTGTTCCGGTTTCCCATCCGCTGGCAAGTAAAGAAAGTCTGGATTTCAGAGATTTTAAAAATATTTCTTTGGTGATTGTAGATAGGGATGAGTGCGCCGCGGGAGTGCAGAATCTTATAAAACTTTGTCAGGATCAGGGCGGTTTTTATCCGAAGCTTCACTTTACCACTACTATGCAGGACGCTTTATTCTGGGTAGAGTCTGGAAGCAAGTGTGCCCTGTTAAATATGGAAATGCAGATTGTGGCTTCGCCGGCAGTTAAGATGTATCCTTTTGTACCTCCTAATGAAACCAATATTCAGTTGGCTGTTTACAGAGAAAATTCCAATATTACCAGAAAGCTGTTGGTAGATTTCCTTGCCGATGAGTTATTGGGACCGGTGCAGCCGCTCCATTAAACAAAAAATATGTATAAAGTACAGACTTTACAGTGCCATGTTCATTGCGCATGGCACTGTATTTTTTTGGCTTTTTACAAGGACTTTTGTTCTCTGTATACTTGAAGTACAAAGGCTGGAAGGGGGGTTATAATGCTCAGCAGAGAAGTATCTTACTATAAAGATGGCTGTTATGTTTCGTGATTATCAATGAATTATAATTACAGGAGGTTTTGTTATGGGAAACAACAAAAAGATAAGTTTTGGATTTCGTGGATGGATGGTGATACTATATCAGGCTATAGGTTTTTATCTCTATGTAGTATATAACAGTTTTGCCCAGAATATTCAGGCAACAGGTAATGAGATGATGTATGGATGGTCTGCTGCCAGAGTACCCACTGTTTATACGATAACAATTATTATTGGTGTTATTTTTCAGGTTATTTTTGCGCGCAGGATCGTAAATGCGCGAAATATAAAGAGAATTTCTGTACTCTTTATGATTCTGAGTGTAATCTGCGGTTTTGGAATGGCTACAATTTTTTTGAATGAAGTACTTTGGCTGCTGCTGTTTGCTCTTGGTATTTTTTTCTCAAATATCGGGTGTACTCTGGTAATGGGAATACTCATTGGACAGTGGTTCCCCAGAAGAAAAGGAACAGCTATGGGAATAGCTACATTAGCGTTCCCTATCACAACAGGAGCTCTGTTGTCTATTTTTGCGGCAAATTATTTTACTAAGGGGCCTCTTATGGCATATTTGCCATTTCTTTTAGTTGCCATTGCAGGAATTATTATAGGACTTGTGTTTGTTAAAGATTATCCGGAACAGTGCGGCTGCTACCGTGATAACGATGAAAATATGACCTTTGAGATGGCTCAGGCCATGATGAAACAGGAGATTGAGGCAAAGAAAACTTCTGTATGGACTTTAAAAAATACTTTAAAATGTCGGGACTTTTGGTTTGGAACAATAACGCTTGGTATTCTCCTGGCAACCAGCGTAGGAGCAATGGCACAGCTGACAAATATTTTAAATGTTTATCCTGAATTTTATGCAAAATATGGCACGATCGCAATGATTCTAGTAACAATTATTGCCTGCCTGGGAAGCTATCTTCTCGGCTTAGTTGATACACGGTTTGGAACTAAGACATCTATTATTATTTCCTGTATTTTTGCAATTGTCAGCGGGGTGCTTGGATTGATCCCCAATCAGTATTCTCTGGTAATAGGCCTGCTTTTATTGTGTGTGTTTATGGGATCAGCAAGCAACTTTGTAGTATCTTTTTCTGCTCAGTACTGGAGACGGGAGGACTTTCCATCGGTATATGCGGTAGCAAACCCTGTTTCCAATATTATTCAGGCATTTGGGCCTATGATGGTTGCGATGATAGGTTTTCGCATAGGATTCCATCAGGCTTTTGGTGTAATTGGAGTATTGGGAGTGGCAGCCCTGATCCTGATCTGTCTGTTCAGTCCGGCACATATCAGAGAGACAGACCGTAAGTACAGACAGGCGGCAGGATTATCCGCAGACGATAATTGAGATTAAAAAATCAGGTTTTGATTTTGGATTTATACGTTGATTTTTTGAAAAGTTCATTTCACGGATATACAATATGAGACAATGGAGAAGGTAAAATATCAGGACCTTTGACAATGAGGCAGTTTAATTGTAAACTGAAGTAAATTTTTTACAGAAAAGGGGAGAATAGATATGTTCCGTGAAATGAGAAGAAAAAGGCAGCAGATGTCTCAGGCTGAGACAATAGAAATATTAGAAAAGGGAAGCTTTGGTGTCTTGTCCGTATACGGAGACGATGACTATCCCTACGGAGTTCCCATCAGTTATGTGTATGACGATGGAAAAATCTATCTTCACTGCGCCAAAACCGGACATAAGATAGATGGAATTCTAAAAAATCCGAAAGTTTCTTTTTGCGTAACGGCTCAGGATCTGGTAGTGCCGGAAGAATACACGTCATACTTTAAAAGCGTGATCGCCTTCGGACATGGAAGGATACTGGAAAAAGATACGGAAATCAGAGAGGCAGTGGAAAAACTGGCGTTAAAATATTATCCGGATGACAGTGAAGAACATCGGGAGGCAATGATCGAAAAAGAATATCCGCTCCTTTGTATGATCCAGATAACTATTGATCATGTTACAGGGAAGAAAGCCATTGAACTGGTCCGGGCGGAACAGAAGAATCAGCAGTAAAATTGTCCGGCAACAAACTGTTGCGTTACAAAAATCCCCGTCTGTGCTATAGTGAAAACAGATAGAGGGGGAGTAGTCATGGCAGAAATTTCTAAAAACATAAAAAAGTTTCGTAAGGAATCGGAAATGACTCAGCAGGAACTGGCAGAAAAGCTGAATGTAACTAGGCAGGCTGTCTCGAATTGGGAAAACGGAAAGACTCAGCCGGATATCGACATGCTGCAGAACATTGCCGGAGAACTTCAAATCACCATAGAGGAACTGATCTACGGACAGAAAATCAGCGGGGAGCCGGCAGTCAGAGACAGAAGGCCGCTGATCAAAAAGACGGTTATTCTGGCGGCAGCGGCAGCAGCTATGGCATTTTTTGTGTCAGGGTACGATTCGTGGGCTCAAGAAGTGGCGGAGATGCAGTATACAGTAGAATGGTTTTTTTTGTCGAACTATCTTTTGCATCCTGTATTGTTTTTACTTATAGGGATAGGGGGATTTTCCCTTCTTTCGGTATTTTTTGACATTCATGTCCGGTCAAGAAGAAAACGGATGATCCTGGGAATTATTTTTACTGCATTGGTTATTCTGGGACCGTATCTTGGAACAAGATACTGGATGACCGTCAATAATCAGTGGGACTGGCTGTGGTACAGTCTTGCTGCATTATATATGTACCATCCCTATGTGTATCTTCTGGCAGGGATGTTATTGTATTTTGCTACAGCAAAAAGGTAGGAAAACGGAAGCTAGAAGAATGAAGACATCACTTTGGCTTCCGTTTTTGCATTAGGTTTTAAACCTGTTTCAAATGAATACATAGTGTTAGTTGATTTGAGATAATATACAACTGCCATATGTGCGGAAGTAATGGATTATAGTCATAGTCGTACTATAAATTGAGGACAATATTATTGGCATCTGTTAGCCTTTTCAATGACTTGCTACGGTTGAACAAGGAAGAATCCTGTATCTAACCGCAGCAATCGCTAATATCCTGGGAGTATCCCAAAGTTTGTGTAAACCTTCAAACTGATGTAAGATAGACTTAC
>CAKNLF010000129.1 GCA_930989305.1 uncultured Roseburia sp.
GGCTTTAAATGACTTCGTACTGTGGATTTTGTCAGAGGCCTGCCGTGATGGAATACATCGAGTGTATTTCCTTGCCAGAGACGGTTATCTTATGCACCGCTGTGCACAAGTATATGTAAACAAGCTGCAGCTTCCTTTGGAATGCCGGTATTTATACTGTTCCCGGTACTCTTTGAGGCTGCCTTTGTATTACAGAGACATGGAGACTGCCCTGAACTATATCTGCCGAGGAGGTATTGAGGTCACTGTCGAGAAAATCCTTAAACGTTCCGGCATTCGTGAAGCAGAAAAGGAGAGGACGCTGAAACTCCTGGGATGGGATGAAGAAAGAGACCGGCCCCTGCCATATTCCTATTTGAAGAAAATCAGGCAGAAACTGAAGGGCTGTCCTTTTTTTCTGAAAGCAATGGAAGTAAACTCCAGGAAGAAACTTCTTTCTCTTCTTGGCTATCTGGAACAGGAGGGACTTCTGGATGAGACACCTATGGCCCTAGCAGACAGCGGGTGGACAGGATCCATGCAGAAAGAAATCAATCAGGCTCTTAAAATACTGGGGAAAAGCGGCCAGTTGTCAGGATATTACTGGGGGCTTTATGAACTGCCGGAAGGGATAAAAAGGGAAAACTATCACTGTTATTATTTTTCTCCGGAAAAAGGTTTGAGAAAAAAGGTTTATTTCAGCAACAGCCTTTTTGAAAGTATTTTCAGCGCACCTCACGGGATGACAACAGGATATGAGAAAAAGAATGGAAGGTGGGAGCCTGTCTGTGGACCGGGAAATGAAAAAAAGAAAAGATTTCTGGAAGAACTGGAGAGTATCCTTCTGGAGTATGCAGAAAAGCAGGCGGAAAGAATAGAGGATATAGAAAAACTTCCTTTAGAAAAAAATAGGAGAGAAATCAGCAGGCAACTGAGACGGATTATGGGAAAACCTTCGTTTCAGGAGGCGGAAGCTTTCGGAAATCTCCCCTTTTCAGATGATATTTTTGATACAGAAGGGCAGATGACAGCAGAAAAGCTCACAGAAGAAGAATTGAAAGCCAACCATGCCTGGAATAAGATCCGCCGGATGAGCGGTTTCAGCAAGGGATATGTGAAAGAAAGTCCCTGGTATGAGGGCAGTGCAGTCCTTTATGGGAAAAGTCCCGGAAGGGACCTGCTGATGTACCGTATATATAAATATCTGCTGTATTTAAGAAAAAAATATTCCCCTTCCAGGAAGAACATCAAAGAGAAAGTTCAGGATGTTCTCCCGGAAAGGGAAAGTCTTTAAGAGAATTTATTTATCCTGGGCGCCCTTATGGGAAGTCTGGGATTTTTCTCTTTTGGGAAGAATGACATTTAAAAGAATAGCCACAATAGTAGCCAGAACAACCGGTGATGAACCGAAAATCGTAGTCACCCATCCAGGAAAAGCACTGAGGGATCCGGAAGCCTGTGTAACGCCCATTCCAAGAGCTACGGAGAGACCTACAATAGAAGTATTTCGATAATTCATTTCCTGCTGCATGATCAGCTTGATCCCTGTCATAGCGATAGAAGCGAATACGGAAATCGTGGCACCTCCAAGAACGCACTGAGGAATGGTGGTAAGGAGTGCAGAAAATTTCGGTACCAGTCCGGCAATGATCAGGACAAGAGCGGCAAGTCCCAGAACACAGCGGTTAATAACTTTGGTGGTAGTAACGATACCTACGTTCTGACTGTAGGTAGCTGTGGGAAGACCACCGAATACAGCGCCGATAATATTTTCAATACCATACATGACGATGCCCCCCTGGAGCTCTTTAGTAGTGGGCTCGCGATCCATACTGCCTACTGTAGTAGCAGATAAGTCTCCAATAGCCTGTATGGAATTAATAGCGAATAAAACGCCTATGGCGATACAGGCTGAAGGCTCAAAGCTGACGCCGAAATGGAATGGCTGAGGCAGCTGAAAAAATCCTGAAGAAGAAATTCCGGAGAAATCGATCATTCCGAAACATGCCGCCAGAGCATAGCCTGCGATAATACCGATAAGGATAGAGGCCAGCTTTAAAAAGCCTTTGGCAAAATGGTTCAGCCCTGTTACTACTGCCAGAGTAAAGAAGGCAACCAGCCAGTTCTGCCAGGAACCATATGTTTCACTGGAAGTTCCGCCGGCCATATAATTTACAGCTGTGGGATACAGAGAAAGGCCGATGGTGAAAACTACAGTACCGGTGATGATAGGCGGAAAGAGGACACGGATTTTTTTTACGGTAATGCCTACGATAATGGCTATAACACCGCCGACTATCTGAGCCCCCAGAATTGTGCCTACGTCAAATTCTCCGGCAATGGCCTGCATACTGGGAACATAGGCAAAACTGATTCCCATGATCACAGGAAGTTTTGCCCCTAACTGAAAATTTTTTCCCTTAATAATAGGAAAAAGCTGAAGCAGGGTACTAATGGCAGAGACAAACAGGGCAGCCTGAATAAGGATGACCCGGTCCTGGTCATTAAGACCGGCCACACCGGAAACGATGATGGCGGGAGTTACACACCCTACAATCATGGCAACTACGTGCTGAAGAGCCAGAGGAAGGGCCTGGGAAAAGCCAGGAACGCCGTCCAGCTCAAAGATAGAAGCTTTGGTTGACATAAGTGAATCCTCCTGGGTAATATGTAATTTTTAATACTTATTCTACTTTACACAATTAGAACCGGCGTGTAAAGAGGAACCTGTCAAAAAAGAGGGTTTGCTGTTTTTTCTTTACACCTGACGCCGTTTTCGTTATGATATAGGAAAGAAAATAAAGCTGAAAGGCGGTTAAAGAGATGGAAAATACAGAGATTCTGGCAATATACGGGAAAGATTATAAAGATATGACAAAGAAACTTCTGGAAGAGGCTTGTCTGGCCTCCAGGATACCAGATAAAGAATGCCGTATCGGCATAAAGCCCAATCTGGTGTCTCCTTCAGACCCTTCCCGGGGGGCTACCACTCACCCAGAAATCGTAGCAGGGATTATTGAATATCTTCAGGAACGTGGATTCCATGATCTTGTTATGTTAGAAGGCTCCTGGGTGGGAGACAAGACAGAGGACACAGCCAGACTATGCGGATATTATGACCTCTCAGAGAAATACGGTGTAGACTTCCTGGATATGCAGAAAGACAGCTATGAAACCTATGACTGTGAAGGGATGGAACTGAAAATCTGCGATGAAGCAAAAAAGCTGGATTTTTTGATCAATGTGCCGGTAATGAAAGGACACTGCCAGACAAAGATTACCTGTGCGCTGAAAAATATGAAAGGATTGATTCCAAACTCTGAGAAACGCCGTTTCCATTCTATGGGACTGCACAAACCTATTGCCCATCTGGCTGTGGGAATACATCAGGACTTTATTGTAGTGGACAATATCTGCGGAGACTGGGATTTTGAAGATGGAGGAAATCCGGTAGTGATGAACCGGATTATGGCCGCTGCAGATCCGGTATTGTGTGACGCTTACGTGGCTCATCTTATGGGATATGATCTGGAAGAGATTCCCTATATCCAGATGGCAGCAGATCTGGGTGCAGGACTGGAGGACTGGGAACTGGCTGAGTTTCGGGAATTAAATCTTCCGAAGGAAAAGGCTGTGGTTCCCAAGGACAGAAAAATCGTGGAACTTCAGGATACTGTAGAAGAGGTAGAATCCTGCAGCGCCTGTTACGGATATCTGATACCGGCTCTTCAGCGTCTGAAGGAAGAGGGGCTGATGAAAAATCTGAATGAGAAAATCTGCATCGGCCAGGGCTTCCGGGGAAAGACTGGAGAGCTGGGCATTGGACAGTGTACCAGAAAGTTCCGATACTTCCTGAAAGGCTGTCCGCCTACAGAAGAGGAAATCTATCAGTTCCTGAAAGAGTATATTCAATAGAAAAGAATTGGTTTGTATGACCAAAGTGTTACTAAAAAATGACAGATTTTGTCGGAAATGGTTGTTTTTTGCAGAAAATAGGATATAATTATATAAAAGTATGCTGTCAAGCCACCTGCAGTCCTGCAGATGGCTTGATGTTTGTAAAAAGGAAGGAGAAAAAATTTGATATTTAACTCGCTGACATTTATTTTTCTTTGTTTTATTCCATGTATTCTATGTATACTGGCGGCGGAAAAGGCAGGGGGACGTTTCCGTATACGGATCCAGAATGTGATACTGCTCCTCTTTTCTCTGCTGTTCTTTGCCTGGAGCGGAACTCAATACATAAAAGCTTTGATTTTCCTTATTGTCTTGAATTATGTTCTGGGACTTCTGGGAAAACGGTCCAGAGCCTTGCTGATCATAGGCGTGGTTTTGAATCTGGGCGTCTTATTCTATTATAAATATTTAAATCTGATAATCACTACCTATAATGATATTTTGCACAGAGATTTCTTTCTCTGGGAGATCATAGCACCTTTAGGAATTTCTTTCATTATCTTCCAGTGCATTTCTTATCTTATGGATTTATATCAGGGCAAGGCTCAGACCTGCAGAAATTTTCTGGATTTCGCCCTTTATATTTCTTTTTTTCCAAAACTTTCTCAGGGACCTATTGTGAAATACAAGGATATGGAGACACAGCTGAAATACCGTACTATAACTTTTGACAAGTTTCTCAGAGGGCTGGAAAGATTTATTATGGGCCTTTCCAAAAAAGTATTGATCGCAGATATTTTAGGCCAGACATCCAGCAGCATTTTTTATAGTATGGGGATGGGGATGGATGCAGGAACTGCCTGGATTGCTCTTATCAGCTATTCTTTCAGCCTTTATATGGACTTCTCCGGATACTCAGATATGGCCATCGGCATGGCTGCTATGATGGAATTTGAATTTAAGGAGAATTTTAATTTCCCCTATCTCAGCACTTCAATAACCGAATTCTGGAGAAGATGGCATGTGTCTCTGGGGGCATGGTTCCGGGAGTATCTTTATTTTCCTTTGGGCGGCAGCAGAAAAGGAAATGTATACCTGAATCTGTTTGTGGTATTTCTGGCAACTGGAATCTGGCACGGTGCAGCCTGGGTCTATCTTTTTTGGGGAGCCATGCACGGTGTCTGTGTAGTTGTGGAACGATACATTATGAAAAAAAACTGGTATGAAAAAATACCGGTGTTCCTCCGATGGGCTGCAACTTTCTTTATTGTGAATATTGGCTGGATAACCTTTAATGTGACAAAATTTGATGAGTTCACAGAGTTTTTAGGATACCTGTTCGGTATGGGAACGCCCATTTCCTTTACAGGGCTGTTTTACCTGACACCTAGATTAGTGACTTTATGGGCAGTTGTAATACTGGGGACTCTGATTTTCAGCAGGAAAAAGGTTCAGGTACAGCTGATAAAGTGGAATGAAGAGTCCCAGGTGTTTAATGGGATTAAATATGTATTCCTTCTGGGATGCCTGTTCCTTTGCTTTGTTACTTCCGTCTCTGAGGGCTATCAACCCTTTTTATACTTTCAGTTTTAGGAGGCCGGTGAATGAAAAAAATAAAAATATTGTTTTTGGGGATTTTATGCGTGGCTCTGGTGCTGCCTCTTATATTTTTCAACTTTGAGAAGAATTATGCATCACCTATTGATAACCGAATGCTTACAGAGTGGGATCCTGCTGGTGGAGATGTAACTGAAATGGTGGAGTCCTATATCAATGACCGGATTGGATTCCGGACAGAAGCTATTGACGCGTATACAGAACTGAATGATAAGGTGTTTGGCATGATGGTCCACCCTACTTACACTTATGGAAAAGACGGATATGTATTTTTTCAGATGTCTTACGAAAATCCGGACCCTGTATTTGTAGAACTTTTCTGCGCGTATCTGAGACAGGTTCAGGACTATTGCGAAGAGCGGGGTGTTCCCTTCATCTATTGTCTGAACCCCTCCAAGATCACCATATATCAGCAATATCTCCCCGATGGATATATTTATCAGGACAAGCTGAACCAGATGATGTATGAAAAGCTGGAAGAGTATGGGGTAAATTATATTACAAACGAATACCTGCTCAAAGAAAAAAGTGAAACAGAACAGGTATATAATGTCAAATACGATGCAGGTCATTGGAATGATTTAGGCGCCTTTTATGGCACCAACCATATTCTGGAAAAGGTTGCTGAATATTTTCCAAATGTACAGCCCAGAGATTTGTCAGAATTTGAAATAGGAACAGTCCATGAAGACAGCCTGTTGGTTTCTCATTTTGCCATTGATGAAGACGTGCCGGTCTTCAGGGATAAAAATCAGGAAAACATTCAGGACCTTACAGAAAACTACAGCAGCATGAAACTGGATCAGAACTACAATGAATTGTTCTGTTTGGTTAATCGTCAGGCAGGGGCAGAGGGACTTCCCAGAGTCCTTGTTTTCCAGGGCAGCTATTATAACGAGAGAACCCAGTACATGCAGTCTGCTTTCCAGGAATATGACGCAGTGC
>CAKNLF010000130.1 GCA_930989305.1 uncultured Roseburia sp.
ACCGATCTTTAAAGCGCCCAGAGCGCTGAACAGATGCGCGCGCATAAAGTTGGCCAGATTCAGACGGCTGTCCGGCATCCGCACAAACAGCGGCCGTCCTTCTTCACACTCTGTAATATTTTCTCCGGACAGATAGCCGTAGGACAGCAGCCCTCCGCAGTCCGTTTCTCCTTTCAGGGCCGCCTGAAACAGCGTTTCATATAATCGGTTTGTATCTATGGAAACGCCGCAGCTTTCGGCAAATTCCCGGAAAAGTCCCGCCCAGGCATTTAAATCTGACGTACAGTTGTTTGCGTGTACCATGGCCACCGGCTCTCCCGAAGGAGTTGTTACCATATCGATCTCCGGATGAAGTTTTTTTAAAGCCCTCTCCAGCACGATCATCGCAAAAACAGATGTTCCCGCAGATACATTGCCTGTGCGCTCCGCTACACTGTTGGTAGCTGTCATGCCGGTACCGGCGTCTCCTTCCGGCGGGCATAAAGGGATGCCTGCTCCAAAAGATCCTGTTTCGTCCAGAAGCGCCGCTCCCTCTTCTGTCAGAGTGCCGGCGCTCTCTCCCGCACACAGCACCTTTGGCAGAATATCCCTTAATTTCCAGGAGAATCCCCGGTCCGCCGTAAGACGGTCAAATTTGTCCAGCATTCCGGCGTCATAGTCTTTTGTTTCCGAATCAATGGGGAACATACCGGAGGCGTCTCCAATGCCGATGACTTTTTCACCGGTCAGTTTCCAGTGGATAAATCCCGCCAGAGTTGTGATATAGGCAATATCCTTCACATGTTCTTCCCCGTCCAGGATTGCCTGATACAAATGGGCGATGCTCCACCGCTCGGGAATATGAAAATCCAGATACTCTGTCAGCTCTTTTGACGCCCGGACCGTATTGCTGTTGCGCCATGTGCGAAAAGGCACCAGCAGTCTTCCCTCTCTGTCAAAAGCCATGTAGCCGTGCATCATGGCGCTGAATCCCATTCCCCGGACCGATGTCAGGATTACCCCATATTTTTCCTTTACATCCCCTGCCAGATTATTATAACAATCCTGCATTCCTCCGAAAATATCTTCCAGAGAATAAGTCCAGAGATGATTTTCATAACGATTTTCCCAGGCATGTCCGCCGGAGGCCAGAGGTGTTCCCCGGCCATCAGTCAATACGGCTTTGATCCTGGTAGATCCAAACTCGATCCCAAGAAATGTTTCCCCCTGGCAGATCTGTTCCCGGATTTCTTTTTCTCTGGCCTGTTCTGCCTGCATCATACTGTTTTCTGCTTTTGCGTTTCCCATTATCTGTCCTCCGCTATTCTGTGATTTATAGTTATAGATTGCAAAACCTTCTGTATCCGCTCCATCCAAAGGGCCGGTTTCCGGCAGTTTCCTATTCTTCCATCCAGTCCAGGATCTCCCCGGCAGTTTCTTCCTGCTGTTTTTCCGGCGTGATCCGGGCATGTCCGTCCCCTTTCTGTTCTCCGTACGCTCCGTAATAGGCGTGATTTCCTCCCGGTATCTCCAGCTCTGAAAAACCTGCCGGCAGATTATCCTTGTCTTCCTCGTATTTTTCCCTGTTGAGCACTCTGTCCTCACTGCCGTAGATTGAAAGCACTTTCAGGCCGGAATCACTCAGATCTTTTGTAGAATATGCTCCCAGCAGCACCAGGCCGTCGTAATCCTCCGCATTTTTGGATACATATGCCGCAGCCATAGCTCCACCCAAAGAATGACCTCCCACATACCAGTTATCATAATCATATTCCCGCCGGATCTCATCTGCGCTGTTCATATCCAGCACAGCCAAATTACAGGGCATATGCATCAGATAGCAGGCGATCCCTTCCCCGGCAAGCCGCTCCATCAGCGGCGCGTATGAGGTATATTCCACTTTTGCTCCCGGATAGAAAACAAACGCCGTATCCGCCTCCTTTTCTCCCGGCAGAAATTCAATATAATTTTCTCCGGCCTGTACCTGTATCCCGTCCCTTTCTCCGTAAGACACAACAGCTTCGCTGTGATAATAATTACTTACATATATAATAAAAGCAACTGCCGCCCCAGCCAGGACTACCCCGGGGATCAGCAGACGTTTCTTCCATTTTTTCATTGTTTTTCCTTCTTTTCTCATATTACGCTCCCTGTGAGATCATGCATTTAAGCCAATTATAAATCAAGAGACGCCTCCTTGGCAACGCCCTATTCCAGGATCAGTTCGTCTACCGTTACAAACTGATAATTCTGTTTTTTCAGCGCGTCGATCAGCTGAAGCGCCCCGTCCACACTTTCCTGAAACTCATCGTGCATCAGTATAATGCTTCCGTCCTCCACCTTCGCAAGTGTCTCCTGCACCACCCGGTCAGGATCGCGCAAAGACCAGTCCATAGTATCAATATCCCACAGCACTTCTATCATCTGCACCTTTTCTTCCATGCCTTCATGGCTTTTCCCGTAAGGCGGACGCATAAACATGGGTCTGGATCCGGTAATGCCGCAGATCAAATCCGCGGTCCGCGTCATCTGTCTGCAGGCCTCCTCCATGGAAAGGGATTTTAAATTAACATGCTCATACCCGTGGCATCCGATCAGATGCCCCTCTTTTGCGATCTGCTCTGTCAGCTTCGGATACTGCTTTGCCTGTTTTCCCAGCACAAAAAAAGTTGCCCTTACGTCCCGTGCCTTAAGCCCATCCAAAAGTTCCTGTGTATATTCCGGATCAGGCCCGTCATCAAACGTAAGCGCAACCTTTTTCATCTGTTTTTCCCCGTTTTTTATTTCTGTCTGGCAGAAAGCCGGCAGGATCTGATCTTTACCCAGACGGGCCGTTCCAAAGAAACTGGCTGCCAGGATCAGAACCCCCAGTATAACTGCTACTGCTTTCTTTCCGGTCATCTGATCTATGATCCACACAACATATACTTTCTATAAACATATGAAGCAGATCTCTCTTCCATACACCGGACAGCTCTCTTTTCTGCCGGGAAAATTACATATTTTCCAGTTTTTTTGTAAAGGCTTCCGCCTCTTCCTCTGTCATAAAGTCTCTGTTGTACTGATGTTCATTGATAAACAGCACCAGAACTACTACCAGCAAAGATGCAATACCCGCGATCACATAGGACATCCGCAGACTTCCCGTAGCATTCAGAACATTTCCGTTTACGCAGAATCCGAAAGAAGACACAAGGGCCTGGATCGGGAACAGCACGCTGTTTACCTTTTCAAATCCGTGACGGCCGAATACCGCTGCCGGCAAAGATGTGGTAAAGTTGGCGGATCCGCCCAGAGCCAGGGCAAACATGATCAGGAAGATGATCACGCAGGCCGGAATCTCTGTTACTTCAATAAACAGCGCCGCCGCATACCAGATTCCGAAAAAGATCATGGTTTTCTTTGTTCCCAGTTTCTGGTCCATAGCTCCAATGATCCATGATCCCAGAATACCTGCAAATGCCAGGATCGTCATGATCATAGTAGCCTGTCCCTGGGTAAACCCAAGTTCCATATTCCGCACTACCAACTGTGTGATAATAACAGTTGATACAAACTGGAAGCCGCCGGAGGCCACTGCAGTCATCCAGAATCCTTTCATCTTAAACAGCTTTTTCGCTGTCCATCCGCCGTCTTTTCCTGTTTCTTCATTAAAGTATTCTTTTTTATAAACTTCATCGGAAACATTATCCGGATTGAGTCCTCTCTCCTGAGGTGTATTGCGTACAAATACAAGTCCCGCAACTGCCAGAACGATAACCAGGACCGCCGGAAGCACAACTGCGTTGGTTACCCCCAGTCTTGTTACCAGCAAGGAGATCATCGGAACGAAAAATCCTGTAGACAGGTTATGTCCCATTGTGGTATAGCCCATAACAATACCTTTTTTCTTCGGGAACCACTGGGCTACCAGCGCTCCGCCTGCGATATAACCGGCGCTCATAGCTCCGATAGTACATACGCAGAGGGAAAAGGCGTACACAAACAGGCTGTTTGCATGTCCCATTCCAAAGTAACCGGCACCTGCCAGGATCAGGCAGATAAAAGAAGTAGCTCTCGCGCCGATCTTACGGTTCAGTGCTCCCATAACAAAAAAGAAGATGACGCCGATCATAGCCGCTACTGTTCCCATATTCAGAACGCTTCCTGCAGGAATTCCCAATTTTTCGGCTACTGCCGGGGCCACGATGTTGGAACTGTCATTGACCATACCCGCATAAAACCAAAACATGAGCAGACAGAAAATGATCGTTCCCCAGCCTTTTCCAAAACCAAACAATTCACTCTTTTTCCCTTGTTTCATAAACTTCTCCTCCAATCTTATTTAAATAAGGGCGCAAAAAAACAGAGCGTCTCACGATTCCTTCTATAGTGAACACTTGCAAAAACGCTCTGTTATTTTCTGATATTATTATATTTTATTCTGTTGTTTTTGAAAAATGGCAAATATTTATCTATCCATTCCATTCCTGAATGATATCTATGACAGGTGCCCTTTCCGTTACGACCAATCCAGCCCATTCTCCTTCATATATTCCAGAGCAAACTGCACAAATATGTCACAGTATGCGTATCCGGAATCCTTTCTCCAGGCCATGATAAATCCGCTTTCCGTATCCGAGATCGGAATCAGACAGTGCTCTTCCTCTTTCATATCCGCATAATACCGATCGCAGAGAAATACATCATTGTCTGTCATCAGATTTAAGGTCAGTGAATTGGCTGATGAAACATAATTGGTAATGTTAGGAAGAAATCCGCCTTTCCTGCAGACCCGCTGCACCTCCTGTATGTACTCCGGCAGCTGCATGGGAGAAATACACAGAAAATCCGACTGTTTCAGATCTCCGATCTGCAAACATTCCTTTTGGGACAGGGGATTTTCTTTTTTCATACAGGCCGCATGGGTACATTTTCCAAGCCTTGTCCAGGCTATATTTTCCATTTCCTTTTCCTTAAAATCATACAGTACGGAAAAGATCACGTCCGCTTCCCCGTGTATCAGCATCTTTCGGATATCCTGAGCGGAATCTGATTCGATCCGAATGAGCACATCCGGATACGACTCCCGAAAACGGTCCACCAAAGGCAGCATAAACAGATCCGGCCGGAAAGAATCCATACACGCCAGTACGATCTGTTTGGTATAGCCCTGCTGAAGGATATGTGCATGCTGTACGTTTTCCTCCAGCCGTCCCACACTGTCTTTCCACTGCTCATACAAATATCTCCCTGCCGGAGTCAGCCGGATGGCTTTCTTGCCCCGGATAAACAGCTGCAGATCCAGCTGCTCCTCCATACTCATAATTTTTTTGCTCAAAGTAGGCTGGGTCAGATTAAAAAACGCCGCTGCTTTTGTAATATTCCCATACTCTGCTACTTTGATAAAGTAATGGATCTGCCCCAGACTGATATTGCGTATGTCTACATTATGCATTCCCTGCGCCTCTCTTTCCCTCTATCAATTTCCGTCAGTTTCCGGATGAGGGAAAGTAAGGACGCAGCGCGTCAGCCACAGAGCTGACCGGCATGGTCTGAAGCCATACATGTCCCGGACCGGTCACAACCGTATGAAAAAATCCTTCTCCGCCGAATACTTTATTTTTCAGTCCCGGCACCGTCTGGATATCCATCTTGCAGGTAGCTGACATAGCCGCCAGATTACCGGTATCCACTATGATCTTCTGACCGGCTGTCAGCTCGTATTCTATAATACTGCCGTCAAATTCCACAAATACAATGCCGCTGCCGGATACTTTCTGCAGGATAAAACCTTCCCCGCCAAAGAGGCCGGATGCCACTTTTTTATGAAAATGCACCGACAAGGAAACCCCTGCCTCCGAAGCCAGGAAGGATCTCTTCTGAAGAATATATTCCTGTCCCGGTCCTACCTGAAACGCCCGTATCTCGCCGGGGAAAGAGCTTGCAAAGGCGATCTCGCCTTCCGCCCCTTTTGCCGTATAAATATTCTGAAACATGGAATCTCCGGAAAACATTCTCCCGAAAGCCTTTCCCATGCCCCCTCCGGTCGTTGTCTCCATAGTCATATTCGGAGACATCCAGGCCATAGCGCCTCTCTCTGTGATCATTTGTTCATTTTGTTCCAGCCGGCAGATCACAACCGGCAGATTATCTCCCTGAATGGTGTACTGCATAAAAACTCCTTTCCATGGCAAGGCCATTTTATATAATTTTTCACTTATAGAATTATCATAGCATGGATAAGGAAGTGATACCAGAAGATTCCTATATATGATAACAAAAGGGCTCCCTTTCAGACATCTTTTACTCCGGACTTCTATGTCTGAAAGGGAGCCGCTTATTTGCTCATATAAAATTCATAAATTATACGACGATTATTTAATAGGAT
>CAKNLF010000131.1 GCA_930989305.1 uncultured Roseburia sp.
CGCCGTCATGCCCCTGACGTCATCCAGATTATGCTGCAGGAGAATGCCGCGCAGCTGCTGATCCTGACTTTTCTCATATTGACGGTATACATCCGTCAGTTCCCCTCCCGTATAAATATCTTCCCGGGAAATTTCCAGAAAATCTTCAATATTTTTTTGCTTCAGCCCCGCGAGTCCAAGAAGGGGTTTCAATTCTCTTGCCTCCCGGTACAGGTCAATGGAAAGCCAGCGGGCTTTTTGAAAGGCAAGACCGTATTTTTTACAGCGTTTTTCAATGTAAGGAAGATCAAAGGCGCTGCCATTGAAGGTAAGGATATGAGCGCTTTTTTCATGGCTGAGCATTTCCAGAAATTGTTCCAGGATCTCCGGCTCATCTTCGGCCTTATCCGCGAAAAACTGGCGGATGTCCAAAATACTATCCCGGATGAGGGCGGTGCCGATGCAGTATATGGGATCCCTTGCGGAAGAGAGGCCTGTAGTTTCTATATCCGCAAATAAGGTATCTGCCGGAAGCTGACTGGCACAGGCGCTTACCACAACTGATGATGGGAGTTTGGATCTGTATTGGAATATTTTCATTGTTTCCAGTCCTTTCCTGTATAAAATTCATATCAGGTGTTCCAAGTATACCACAAAATAACGAAAAGGTAATGATAAAAAATAGTGAATATTGTATAGCTGCTATACAGGAGAATATTAAAAGTTTTATGTAGTGTATCTAAAAAAAATCTAAAAAAAATTGTTACAAGCCTTACATAGTATGATATAATATACTGGAATTTTTGTGGGAAACCATTAGAAAAAAATTTGAGAAAGAAGGGCACAGAATATGGGTTTATGTACTTTTAAAGGCGGAGTCCATCCTTATGATGGAAAAGACCTGTCTAAGGATAAGCCGATCCGGGATTATTTACCCAAGGGAGATTTGGTATATCCGCTGTCTCAGCATATTGGTGCGCCGGCAAAACCAGTGGTTGCAGTAGGAGATAAAGTCCTGAAAGGGCAGATGATTGCAGAAGCTGGCGGATTTGTATCCGCACCGATCTACGCCAGTGCTTCCGGTACAGTCAAAGCTATCGAACCGAGAAGAGTGGTTGTAGGAGACATGGTAAATGCGATCGTTTTGGAAAATGACGGCGAATTTAACGAAGTGGAGTACCAGCCGACTGAAGATATTACGGTATTGTCAAAAGAAGAGATCCTTAAAAAGATCCAGAATGCCGGCGTTGTCGGTATGGGCGGCGCGGGATTCCCTACCCATGTAAAATTATCTCCGAAGGAGCCGGATAAGATTGACTATATTATAGCCAACTGCGCGGAATGTGAGCCGTATCTGACTTCTGATTACCGCAGAATGCTGGAAGAACCGGAGAAACTGATCGAAGGGATGCGTATTATCCTTTCCTTATTTGACAACGCGAAAGGTATTTTCGGCGTTGAAGACAACAAGCCTGACTGTATCGCGAAACTGTCAGAGCTGGTAAAAGACGAACCCCGTATGGAAGTCAAATCTTTGCGGACAAAATATCCTCAGGGGTCTGAGCGTCAGCTGATCTACGCTGTAACCGGCCGGGCGATCAACTCAACAATGCTTCCTGCAGACGCAGGCTGTATCGTTGACAATGTGGACACTATCGTTTCCATTTATCACGCGGTAAAATTCGGCTGGCCGTTAATGCACCGGATCGTTACCGTTACCGGAGACGCGGTAGCGGAACCCCAGAACTTCAGAGCGGCTATCGGCACGAATTTCGCGGAGCTGGTAGAGGCCGCAGGCGGTTTCAAAGTGCATCCGGAAAAGATCATTTCAGGCGGTCCTATGATGGGATTTGCCATGTTCGGTCTGGATGTGCCTGTGGTAAAAACAAGTTCTGCCCTGCTGGCAATGTCTAAAGACGATGTGGCAGCCAGCACCCAGGAAGCTACAGCTTGTATCAATTGCGGACGCTGTGTAGAAGCATGTCCATCCAGGATTGTTCCTTCCAGACTTGCTGATTTTGCAGAACACTATGATGAAGAAATGTTTGAAAAATGGCACGGAATGGAATGCGTGGAATGCGGAAGCTGCAGTTATACCTGTCCTGCTAAACGCAGTCTTGCACATGCGATTAAATCCATGAGAAGAACAATTCTTGCAAATAAACGGAAAAAATAAATTACGTTAGAAAGAGGTGGACTATTGTGAGTGATTTATATAATGTTACAGCATCACCACATATAAGATCCAAGGCAAGCACAAGCAGAATTATGCTTTATGTAATCATTGCGCTGCTTCCGGCTACTGTCTTTGGTATTTTTAATTTCGGCCCCAGAGCACTTGCTGTCATTGTGGTTACTATCGCAAGCTGTCTGGTGTCTGAATGGATATTTAATAAAATAACGCATAAAAAGCAGACGATCGGAGATCTGAGCTGTATCGTTACCGGTTTGCTCCTGGCTTTGAACCTGTCTCATACGATTCCTTTCTGGATCGCTATCGTAGGCGGCGGATTTGCTATTATTGTTGTGAAAATGCTTTTCGGAGGTCTGGGACAGAACTTTATGAACCCTGCTCTGGGAGCAAGATGTTTTCTTCTTTTGGCATTTACCGGCCCGATGACAAGCTTTACTTTTGACGGGGTGACAGGCCCCACACCGTTGGCGATCATTAAAGAGAACGGACAGCTTTACAGCGACAGTATGGCTATGTTTACAGGCCGCATCGCCGGAACCATCGGCGAAACATCTGTGATTGCCCTATTGATCGGCGCGATCTTTTTGATCGCCATGGGCGTGATTGATCTGCGGATCCCAGGAACATACATACTTACTTTTGTAATTTTTATTATTTTGTTCGGCGGGCATCTGACAAGCGGCGATCTGCCCCAGTTCGTTGTACAGCAGGTATGCGGCGGTGGTCTGATCCTGGGCGCTTTCTTTATGGCAACTGATTATGTTACATCGCCTATAACTCCGAGAGGAAAGATCATATACGGTATTATCTGCGGATGTCTCCTGGGTATTTTCCGTATGTTTGGATCCTCAGCAGAAGGATGTTCCTACTCTATTATCTTTGCGAACATCTTAGTACCGCTGATCGAAAGATTTACAATTCCAAAACCATTCGGTAAAGGAGGGGAAAAATAATGAAAGGAAAAATCATTAAAGACGCCTTAATCCTTTTGGCTATTACAGTTATTGCCGGAGTGGGACTTGGAGCCGTATATAACATCACAAAAGAGCCGATTGCCAAAGTTGAGTATGATACTCAGCAGAACGCATACCGGACGGTATTTAAAGATGCAGCAGAATTTGTGGATATTCCCGGATTCTCCGCTGATGACGCTACTAAAATCGCAGAAGAAAGCGGTGTGATAGAAGCAGGAGCCGTTACCATTGATGGCTGCGTACAGGCTGTAGGATCTGACGGAACTCTACTGGGATATGTAATTACCGTAACCCCGCATAACGGATATTCCGGCGATATTACATTCTCTTTGGGTGTGCAGCTGGATGGAACATTAAACGGTTATTCCATCACTTCTATCAGTGAAACAGCCGGACTGGGTATGAAAGCCCAGGAAGAAGCTTTTTATTCACAGTTTGAAAATAAAAAGGTAGAAACATTCACTGTTACGAAAACAGGTTCTACAGATGACTCTCAGATCGACGCGATCAGTGGTGCGACAATTACATCCAGCGCCGTTACAGACGGGGTGAATGCGGGACTTGCATATTACAGAGATTTATTACAGACGACAGGAGGGGAACTTTTAAATGAATAGATGTATTGAACGTTTATATAACGGTATTGTGAAAGAGAACCCTACTTTTGTTATGCTGATCGGTATGTGTCCTACCCTGGCGGTAACAACCTCCGCTATTAACGGTATTGGTATGGGACTTTCCACAACGCTGGTATTGGTATTTTCCAATCTGCTGATTTCACTGCTCCGTAAGATCATTCCGGACAGTGCCCGTGTTCCGGGATTTATCGTTATCGTAGCTTCTCTGGTTACTATTGTACAGTTCCTGCTGGAAGGTTATGTTCCTTCCCTTTACGCTTCACTGGGTATTTATATCCCGTTGATCGTTGTTAACTGTATTATCCTTGGCCGTGCGGAAAGCTACGCTTCCAAAAACCCTGTTCTTCCGTCTATTTTTGATGGTATCGGTATGGGGCTTGGATTTACCGTTGCTCTTACATGTATTGGCGCGGTACGTGAGATCCTGGGCGCCGGACAGCTTTTCGGATTCCAGATCCTTCCGCTGGCAGATGCCGCAGCAGGCAAAGCAGGCTTTACACCGGTAACGATTTTCGTTCTGGCACCAGGTGCTTTCTTTGTACTGGCTATGCTTATCGCCATCCAGAATGCTTATCGTGAGGCAAGAAGAAAGAAAGGGCTTCCGGTAAAAGAAAGAAGCGGATGTTTCGCTGGCGACTGCGCGTCATGCCACAACGGCACATGTACCGGCCGTGTATTTACTGTAGGAACAGATGAAGATGAGAAAGATAAAGAATAGGGGGAAAGGTTCAGATGAAAGAAGTCATTTTAATAGCAATTGGTTCCGCAATTGTTAATAACGTTGTACTGAGCCAGTTCCTTGGCTTGTGTCCATTCCTTGGAGTTTCCAAAAAAGTAAATACTGCAGCCGGAATGGGTGTGGCAGTTATTTTCGTTATCACAATTGCGTCATTTATCACAAGTGTACTGGATGTTGTGATCCTTCAGAAATTTGATCTGGTTTATCTGAGGACCATTGTTTTCATCCTTGTAATCGCGGCGCTGGTTCAGTTTGTTGAAATGTTTATGAAGAAATCAATGCCTCCGCTGTATAATGCTCTTGGTATTTATTTGCCTCTGATCACAACAAACTGTGCCGTATTAGGTGTTGCTTTAAATAACGTACAGTATGGATACGGCATCGGCGTAAGTACTATCAACGGTTTTGCTACGGCAGTAGGCTTTACCATCGCGATCGTTATCATGGCCGGTATCCGTGAAAAAATTGAATACAACAATATCCCGAAACCATTCCAGGGTTCAGCCATTGTACTGGTTACATCAGGTCTGATGGCAATTGCCTTCATGGGATTTTCCGGTGTTATTTAGGAGGGTATGCAGATGGATGTTCAAGCAATTATTATTGCCGCTGTAGTAGTGGGCGGTGTTGGTATCGTCATCGGCATCATCCTGGGGATTGCCGGTGAAAAGTTTAAAGTAGATGTAGATCCGAGAGAGGAAGAGATCCTTGAAGTCCTTCCCGGAAATAACTGCGGCGGATGTGGATATGCCGGATGTTCCGGTCTGGCTGCCGCTATCACAGCCGGCGAGGCGGAAGTTAACGCCTGCCCGGTAGGAGGAGCTCCGGTAGCTGCCAAGATCGGTGAGATCATGGGACAGGAAGCGGGAGAAGCCGTACGTCTTACTGCGTTTGTGAAATGCGCGGGAAACTGTGAAACAGCAAAACATGATTATGAATATTACGGGATTGAAGATTGCTCCATGGTGGGATTCGTACCAAGCGGCGGACCGAAATCCTGTGAGTACGGATGTCTTGGCTTTGGCAGCTGTGTGAAAGCGTGTCCTTTTGACGCGATCCACATCGTAGACGGAATTGCTCTTGTGGATAAGGATGTATGTAAAGCCTGCGGTAAGTGTATTAAAGCATGCCCGAAACATCTGATCGAGCTGGTTCCGTATGATGCAAAACATGCAGTGCAGTGCAACTCAGAAGATAAGGGCAAAAATGTAATGCAGGTATGTAAAGTGGGATGTATCGGATGTAAGATGTGCGAGAAAGTATGCCCGTCTGAAGCAATCACAGTAGAAAACAACCTTGCTCATATTGACCAGGATAAATGTACCGGATGCGGCGCATGCGCTGAGAAATGTCCGAAGAAGATTATTACAGCAGAATAAGAGACGGCCCAATGTAAAGCAGAAAAAGGAGGCTGTCCTTCATCAAAAAAGCAGGAAACCGAAAGGTTCCTGCTTTTTTGAGCATATCCGGGACGGGATTATTCCAGCATCCGGAAGGGAATTGTATTTCCGATTCCGGAAGATTTATGTACCTGCATATCACTTGTGATAAATACGGCTTCTGTATGATCCAGGCTTTCAATCAGGTCCATGCCTGCGTCCAGGCCCAAGGCGAAACAGGTAGTGCTCAAACCGTCTCCATCTGTGGAGCTGTCACAAATGATAGTGACGCTGTAGAGATTATTTTCAATAGGATATCCAGTGGATGTATCCAGAATATGATGATAGATTTTGCCGTCTTTTTCAAAAT
>CAKNLF010000132.1 GCA_930989305.1 uncultured Roseburia sp.
GTGGGTTCAAGTCCCATCTTCCGCATTTTGCAGGAATGGCGGAATTGGCAGACGCGCACGGTTCAGGTCCGTGTGAACATTGCGTTCATGAGGGTGCAAGTCCCTTTTCCTGCACTCGTTTTAAACGGTGAACACAAAAAAGAGAAAGCAGATTGCTTTCTCTTTTTTGTTTTCACCGTTTTTTCCAATGAACTAAAAAAGCTGTATGATTTTTCTTCTTCCTTTTAAAGAAGTCCCATCACACAGCCTCTCTTTATTGATTACTCATTATAAATCTTTCGATTACCGTAAATACGCCTTTACTTGCCAGCGACATGATCAAGCCTGAAATAAGATTTCCGCACAGTACGCTTAAGATGATCGTCTTGGGCTTCAGATTGATAACCCCCGCTATGATCGAGCCTGTCCATGTTCCCGTTCCCGGTATGGGCACTGCCACATATACGAAAATTGCCAGCGGCCCCCACTTTTCTATCTTATCATGATTTTTTTCCGTAATCTTTTCTATCCAGCCGATAAACCTGCGAAACAGGTTTTTCCTTTTGCACAGGTTATAAAACCAGTTTGTCACAAAGGCCAGAAATATAACTACGATCGTGCTTCCCAGGATCGCAAGACCATAAGCCACAACAACCGGCAGCCCCAGCGCCACCCCAAAGGGAATCGCTCCTTTCACTTCAACTGCTGGCACCAGAGATGCCAGAAACGTAAATAACATCTTTTGAAATAAAGCCATTCATTTGTTCCTCCGTACTTAATTAATACCAATTTTCCACAGACTTGTAAAGTACGTTCAGAAAATCTTAATAAAACTTATAATTTTCATCATTTATATAATTTCCGGCGCGGGGCAAAAATCTTTCATCTGTTCCAGGGTCTCCTCCCTG
Organism: uncultured Roseburia sp.; assembly: GCA_930989305.1. Lineage (GTDB taxonomy): Bacteria > Bacillota > Clostridia > Lachnospirales > Lachnospiraceae > Brotonthovivens > Brotonthovivens avistercoris. The sequence goes on from CAKNLF010000132.1 coordinate 888, forward strand.
TCCGGAATGGAACTCTGAGCGCCTTTTCTTGTAACAGTGATTGAAGATGCGGTATTTCCAAACCGGCATGCTTCTTCTACTGACCGGCCTTCTGCCAGAGCTGTCAACAGGCCGCCGTTAAACGTATCTCCCGCTGCAGTGGTATCCACAGGACTGCACGTTCTGGCCGGATATACCACCGCGCCTGCTTTGTTTACTACCATGACGCCTTTTTCTCCCATTGTAACCAGTACATTCTCCACGCCTTTGGCAAGAAGGCTTTCCGCAGCTTTCTTTATTTCCTCCTGATTGGAAACCGGCATGCCTGTCAGCCCCATCAGTTCTGTTTCGTTGGGAGTAATAAAATGAAGCTTATCCCAGATGTCTTCGGGCATGGAATCCGGAGCCGGGGCAGGATTCAATACCACTTTGCATCCGGCCTTTTTCCCCTGGCGGATCGCATAGTACACCGCATCATAAGGGATTTCCATCTGGAGAAGGATATATTCATATTCCTGAAATAATTTCTCATTTTCCTTCAGATATGCTGTATCACATTCCTGATTTGCTCCTGCAGCCACTACGATACAGTTGTTTCCTCTTTCATTTACATAAATAACTGCTGTTCCCGTAGCAGCGTCTTTTGTTGCTTTTAATTTTGAAATATCCACGCCGGCCTGACGGAGACTTTCCATCTGCATCCTTCCGAAATCGTCATCTCCCACACATCCCAGCATGGTCACATCCGCCCCCAGGCGTCCTGCCGCGCAGGCCTGATTGGCTCCTTTTCCTCCTGCTGCAAACACCAAATTTTCCCCCATGATCGTCTGACCTTCCAGAGGCATTTCTTTTACATGGATAGACTGATCGATATTCAGACTTCCGATCACAAGTATTTTTTTCTTCATCTGTGCATCTCCTTCTTTCCTTCCTGCCGATTTTATATTAAACTATATGATATTCTAACTGATTTTACAAAAAAAACCAATCGTTTTTGCGTTTTATTTCCGGAACAGGAGGTCCTATGAAAAAGTTACTTATTTTATCCGATTCACACAGAAATATCCAGAATATGGTGGAGGCCGTTGAAATAGAAAAGCCGGATATGATCATCCATCTGGGAGATCATTACCGGGATGCCATGCAGCTTGCCGCCCGTTTCCCGGATATTCCCCTGGAGGCGGTCTGCGGGAACTGCGATTTTGACAGGGAAACCGAGGAAAAAGTGATCCTTGTGGAAAACAAACGAATCTTTCTCTGCCACGGACACAGGTATCATGTGAAATCCGGCTATCTGAATCTTCAGTATGCAGCCAGGGAAAAAGAGGCGGATCTGGTGCTATTTGGCCACACACACCGTATTTTTTATGAACAGCACAACGGTCTTTCCATGCTGAATCCCGGAAGCATCGGAGAACCCCGATATCCCGGCAAACCTTCTTACGGCCGGGTCATCATTGAAAACGGCCAGATTTTTCTCCATACCTTTTTTCTATAACCATTTACAGGCCGAAAAGGCGTTATCTACATAAGGAGTGTCTATGGAAAGCTGCATATTTCACATTGATGTCAACTCCGCCTATTTAAGCTGGAGCGCACTGGAAAAACTGAAAAAAGGGGATACGCTGGATCTGCGCACTGTTCCTTCCATTATCGGCGGCGATGAAAAAAGCCGCCACGGTGTAGTACTGGCCAAATCCATTCCCGCAAAGAAATACGGCATCCGCACAGGAGAGCCGGTGGCCGCCGCTCTGCGAAAATGTCCGGATCTGATCTTGGAGCCTCCGGATCATAAAGTTTACAAACAATACAGCAGAGCTCTCATGGACTATCTGCACACCCTGACTTCGGATATCGAACAGGTCTCCATTGATGAATGTTATCTGAATTTCGCTCCTATCGCAGGGCGTTTTTCCTCGCCTCTGGAAGCGGCGGCGGATATCCGAAAATATATCCGCACCCGGTTCGGCTTTACTGTTAATATTGGAATTTCTTCCAAAAAAATACTGGCAAAAATGGCCAGCGATATGGAAAAACCCGACCGTACTCATACGCTTTTTCCAAATGAGATTCCTAAAAAAATGTGGCCCCTGCCGGTGGATGATCTGTTTATGGTTGGACATGCTTCCGCTTCCAGGCTCCACACAATGGGAATCCATACCATCGGCGAACTGGCCCACACAGACAAAACGCTCCTTGCGGCTGTTTTTAAAAGCCATGGCCTGCAGATGTGGGAATACGCCAACGGCATTGATCTCACCGGCGTGGATCCGGATCATCACAAGGCGAAGGGAATCGGCAATTCCACCACCCTGTCCAAAGACGCTTCCACAAAGGAAGAAATCCACAGCGTTTTGTTTTCTCTGGCGGAAACAGTATCCGCCCGTCTCAGAAAAGCCGGACAGCTGGCAGGTACTGTTACGGTGGAGATCAAATACAGCAATTTTCAGTCTGTTTCCAGACAAACCCGGCTCCTGACTCCTTCCGCTTCCAGCAGGGAACTGTATCAGACTGCCGTTGTCCTGGCAGATCGGCTGTGGAACGAAGATCCGGTACGTCTTCTCGGGATCCGCACCTCAAAACTGTGCGATCAGGATGCCCCTATCCAGCTTTCCATCTTTAATATGGAACACCCCGGAACAACAAGCGATTCCGTGAACGCCCCTTCCTCCCGGAAGCTGAAAAAACTGGACGAAGCCCTGGACAGCATCCGCAAACGCTACGGTCCGGATTCCGTCAAACGCGCCAGCTGTATGCATGACGCAGAAGACAAAAACAAAAATCAGTAAAGCGGACGGCTGCTGTCAGGGCATCCGTCCGCTTTACTGACTTACTTTTTTACTCATATTTTCTGTTTCTTTTGCAACTTACAAATCTATCTTTCCTGTATATTCACTGTTGATCACATAGTATGCAGCATTATCTTCCGGTTTCAGATATATTTCCAGTTTTTTCGCCTGTACGTCTTCGTACATTTCTTTAAACTGAGCCAGCACTCTGTTGGAAAGTTCTTCCTGTGAAATCTCTTTTCCGTAGTACTGCAGAAAAATTTTAGTTGTGGGCTTTCTTACTCTGGCTACAGCTTTTTTCGCTGACTTTGCCATCTCCACTGTGCTTTCCGCTGTGCTCTCAGCAATTTTGGCCGCGCCTTTTTTTGCTGTCTTTGCCATTTCCACTGTGCTTTCCGCTGTGTTTTCGGCAATTTTAACTGCTTCCTGTTTTGCGGCTTTTGCTTTCTTAACAGTTTCTTTTTTGATTTCAGCGGCTTTTTTCTTTGCAGTCGATTTTATTTCATCCACTTTGGTTTTTGTTGTTTTATCCTCCATTTTCAAATCTCCTTTCATAAATGCTGCTTACGGGGGTAATTGTAATCACTTTTCCGTAAACTGTCAAGAAATCGTTATTTTTTCTGTACTTTCTATACGATTTCCCGGGGATATGCTATAATGAGCCATGTCCGGCAATACCGGACCCATTCATTTACAGCAGCAAAGGAGACTTTTATGTTAAAAATAGGTTCTCATGTGGGGATGTCCGGAAAGGATATGCTCCTGAACTCCGCAAAAGAAGCCGTCGGATATGGGGCAAACACATTTATGGTATATACGGGAGCCCCTCAGAATACAAGACGTAAGGAAATCGACCAGCTGAATATACCGGCTGCCTGGGATTATATGAAATCCCACGGGATCCACGAGATCGTCATCCACGCCCCCTATATCATCAATCTGGCCAACACCGTCAAACCGGAAACCTACGAACTGGCCGTAAACTTTCTGGAGTTGGAACTGCAAAGGAGCAGCGCTATGGGCAGCCGGATCCTGATTCTGCATCCCGGCTCTCATGTAGGTGCCGGCGTGGAAGCAGGCACGAAAAAGATCATCCAGGGGCTTAATCATGTACTGACACCGGATACGGATTGTATGATCGCTCTGGAAACAATGGCCGGAAAAGGAAGTGAGATCGGACGAAATTTCGAGGAACTGGCCGCTATTTACGACGGCGTAGTATGCAGCGATAAGCTGCGGGTATGTTTCGATACCTGCCACACTCACGATGCCGGATATGACATCATCCATGACTTTGACGGCGTCATGGAACAATTTGACCGTCTCATCGGCAAAGATCAGATTGCCGTCTTCCATATCAATGACAGTAAAAATGTCCGGGGCGCCGCCAAAGACAGACATGCCAATATCGGCCAGGGAGAAATCGGATTTGAAGCGCTGAACTACATTGTACATCATCCGGATTTTGTTTCCGTACCAAAGATTCTGGAAACCCCCTATATTCCGGATCCTGACAATCCAAAAAAATCTTATCCCCCCTATAAAGAAGAAATCGCCCTTTTCCGAAAGGAGGAAACTTTATGATGAAATTGATTTCTTGGAATGTAAACGGTCTGCGCGCCTGTGTAAATAAAGGCTTTTTAGACTATTTTAAATCTGCTGACGCGGATATTTTCTGTATTCAGGAGTCCAAACTCCAGGCCGGTCAGATCGATCTGGATCTGGAAGGCTACCATCAATACTGGAATTACGCAGAGCGGAAGGGCTATTCCGGCACGGCTGTCTTTGCCAAGCAGGAACCTCTGAACGTATCTCTGGGCATACAAATGGAAGAACACAATAAGGAAGGCCGGGTCATCACCCTGGAATACGATACCTTTTATCTTGTCACCTGCTACACCCCCAATTCCCAGAGCGAACTGGCACGACTCGACTACCGGATGAAATGGGAAGACGACTTTCGCGCTTACCTCCTTGGATTAAATGAAAAGAAACCAGTGATCCTCTGCGGCGACCTGAATGTGGCTCACAAGGAGATCGATCTGAAAAACCCGAAGACCAACCGAAAAAACGCCGGTTTCACAGATGAGGAGCGGGAAAAGATGACCTGTCTCTTAAACAGCGGTTTTATCGATACCTTCCGGTATTTTTATCCGGATCAGGAGCAGATTTATTCCTGGTGGTCTTACCGATTTAAAGCCCGCGAAAAAAATGCCGGGTGGAGAATTGACTATTTTATCACTTCAGAATCTCTGAAAGATCATCTGATAGACGCCAAAATCCATACCGACATTTTCGGTTCCGATCATTGTCCCGTAGAATTGGATATTGATCTTTAATTTTCACAATCCGCCCAGAAAAGAGCAGATCTGACTGCTCTTTTCCATCCGGCAAGCAGACCCTCCCGGTCTGCTTCTTTCATTTCCGGGAAAAATACCCTGTCTTCTTTCCAGTTACCGCGGATATGTTCTCTATCT
>CAKNLF010000133.1 GCA_930989305.1 uncultured Roseburia sp.
TCATGTAATTCTAAGTGCAACAGACGATGTTGCATTTAGATTTTCAATTAACCTCACCACTTTGAAAGTGTATCTCCAGTGCAACCGCAAGGCTACGGAAACGGGTGACATTCTCCATATGCACCGCAATACGGTTTTGTATCACATTGATCGCATTGAGCAGCTGCTCCACATTTCTTTAAGCAGCGCAGATGTGTGTCTGAAGCTTCAGCTTGGAATTAAAACATTTGAATCCAACATGTCGGAAATACTTTTATAAATGTAGCGTCCGGTTTGCAGATAAAAAGAAACGATTCCATAAAATCCGTTTTTCTGTATTACGGATTTTTTCGGAATCGTTTCTTTTTATTGCCCTAAATATGGCGTCATGCCGTATATCCTATCGTTTTACTTTCGCCACAACGGCGCTGTACAGCGCTTCCGCGCATTCTTCTTCGCTCCACAGCTCTGTATCCAGCACCAGATCCGGATTTTTCGGAATCTCATAGGGAGAATCAATGCCGGTAAAGGATTTGATTTCTCCTTTCAGCGCCTTTTCATAAAGCTTTTTCGGATCTCTGCTCTTACAGGTTTCCAGATCCGCCTTCACATAAACTTCCATAAAACCGTTTCCAACAGCTGCTTTTGCTGCCTGGCGCGCTTCCTCAAAAGGTGATATTAATGTTACAAAGGTAACCATGCCCGCGTCTTTAAACAGTTTCGCCACTTCTGTAGTCCGGCGGATATTTTCCTTTCTGTCTTCATCAGAAAATCCCAGATCATTGTTCAGTCCGTGACGCAGCTTATCTCCGTCCAGTACATAGGCCGGAATGCCCGCTGCCACCAGACGCCGCTCCACTTCCTGGGCGGTGGTTGTCTTGCCGGATCCGGACAGTCCTGTCATCCAGACTACCAGACCGCTGTGTCCCAGCATTCTGGAACGTTCCGCCGCAGTCATGGCGTCTCCGGACCAGCGTATGTTTTTATTGTCGTAATCATCGTCTTTCAGTGATTCTGTGATAATGCCGCCTCCGGCGATCTCGTATTCATCCACGATCACGAACCGGCTGGTTGCTTCAATGCTGCCGGCCAGGTCAAAGGCAATGGGGCGGTCCAGCTTCAGGATACATTCCGCCACTTCATTTTTCTCCACATACTGACGCATGAGACAGCTTAAATCCGACGCGTTTACTACGCGTTCCACCCGCTCCAGACGCATTTCCACTTTGGAAGTGCCGCATTTCAAATGATAGACTTTGTTCTGCTGGAGATTTTCTTTTCCCAGCCAGAACAGATTGACTTTCAGCCGCACGCCTACGCAGGGCGCATCCTCTCCAGCCAGGCAGGCGATTTCTCCCCTCTTTACGAAAATCTCCTCTGTCATGGTAAATCCTGCGGCGTTTCCAGCGGAAAAACGTTCAGGTACGGGAGCGTTAAATACTTCCAGCGTCTTTACTTTTGTCTTCTTTCCGGAAGGATAGAACACAAGGCCGTCCCCGGCTTTTACTTTTCCCGATTCTACTGTACCTGCAATGATACGGCGGCTGTCATTGTTGTCCGTGAATTTGTACACTCCCTGCACCGGCATACGGAAAGGCATGTTTTCCGGTTCCGGGATCGCGTGAAAGGCGTCCATCTGTTCCAGAACAATAGGACCCTGATACCAGGGCATATTTTCTGAGCGGACCGCAATATTGTCTCCTTCCATACCGCTGACCGGGATAAAAGTCTCCGGATGTATATTGATCTTTTTCAGGAATTTCGTATATTCTTCTTTGATGTCTTCAAATACTTTCCTGTCATATCCCACCAGGTCCATTTTGTTCACAAGTACGGATACCTGCCGGATCCCCAGCATGGACAGGAAATATCCGTGTCTTCTTGTATTTTCCTCTACCCCGTGGGACGCGTCGATCACCAGCAGCGCCGCTTCCGCACGGGAAGCGCCTGTTACCATATTTTTCAAAAATTCAATATGTCCTGGAGCGTCTATAATAATATAATTTCTTTTTTCCGTCTGGAAAAAACATCTTGCTGTGTCAATGGTGATTCCCTGGGCCTGCTCGTATTTCAGAGCGTCCAGCAGAAACGCGTATTCAAAAGGTTTGGAATTCCGTTTGCAGTTTTCCTTGATTGCTTCCAGTTTTCCTTCAGGAAGAGCTCCCGCGTCCGCAAGAAGTCTTCCTATAACAGTACTTTTTCCGTGGTCCACATGGCCCACTGTAACAATATTCAATAATTCTTCCATCTGTATCGGCAGCCTCCTTACATGTATCCGTTCCGGCGGAGCGTTTCCAGTCCTCCGTCCTCTTTATCCTGTTCCCGTCCGCTTCTTTCCGCAATATTTGCCAGAGCGCCGGTTTTCAGCTCCTGGATGATCTCTTTGGGGGTGCGGGAATTGGACTTAATGGGTTTTGTACAGGGGGCGCATCCCAGAGAACGATACCGGTATCCGTCTCCCTGGTTATAATAAAGAGATACCGTAGGAATATTTTCTCTGTCGATATACTCCCAGATATTCAGTTCGGTCCAGTCCAGCAGAGGATGGATCCTTACATGAGTGCCCGGAGCGAAATCTGTTTTAAACTGATTCCAGAACTCAGGGGGCTGATCGTCCAGATTCCAGTCGTTGTATTTATCTCTTGGAGAGAAATACCGTTCTTTTGAGCGGGATCCCTCCTCATCGGAGCGAGCGCCTACGATTACTCCCGTATAAGCGGCAGTATCTGTATCACGCTCGTATTTTCCGGTTTCCAGATTCAGGCGGTAACGGGGCCATGTGCCGTTCAGCGTATGAGTCAGCGCCTCTGTTTTCAAAAGTCTGCAGCATTCCATATGAGACACTTTTCCGTTGGGGAATGTTTCCCCTTTGTCCAGGGCTTCTTTATTTTCTCCATAGATCATGTACAGTCCGTATTCCATTGCCAGGCGGTCTCTGTATTCAATCATTTCCGGAATCTTATAGTGGGTATCCACATGCACCAGCGGAAAAGGCACATGTCCGTAAAAAGCTTTTCTGGCCAGCCACAGCAGCACTGTACTGTCCTTTCCGATCGACCAGAGCATGCACAGATTGCCGAATGCCGCGTAAGCCTCCCGGAGAATATGCACGCTCTTTGCCTCCAGTTTATCTAAATGGTCCATTTAAACTACCTCCCTTTTATCTGTCTGCATCTGATAGCCGTAGTGCTCAAAATAAAATCCCAGACGGCTGTTGATCTTCTCACGCAGTTCATCGCTGAGTTCAAAATGATTTTTCTTATAATTCTTCTGACTGTCCAGATATTTCTGGAAATACGGCAGAGCTCTGTCATAACCCTCCAGTCCCAGATGCTCGTATATTTTTTTCAGATGCCCTTTGGGGTCTTTACAGAATTCTTCATAGCAAATATCAATGTAATCCCCTTCCGGCATAGCGTAAAGCTCATTAAAGGCTTTTCTGTATATCCGCTCAAACAGGTCTATTGTAGTGTTTTCAATAAACTCGTCTGTGGGCTTGTCATTAAGGCAAAACAGCCCCATTTCCTTTTTGAACATATTAATGGTCGACATGACGACCACATAAGGATCCCGGTATATGTTAATGAACTTGGCTCCCGGATAGCAGCGCTTCAGCTTTCCGATCCGGCATGTGTTTTCCGGGCTTTTCAGCAGGAGCTGTTTTCCTTTTTCTATAAAAGTAACCTTTTTCAGGATATAGTCGTAGGCTTTCTGCCATTCCCGCTGTTTTTCCTCAGGCTGCTCGTCGATAAAGGCGGTCTCGATATATTTCACCCCATTGCCTCCGTCCGGAAACACAAGCATATGGGCAATGGCCTGAGTGGAAATCGTCGCCTGGGCAAATACTTCTTCCATAGGCAGATCCAGAGTATATTCCAGATTGTCCATAGGCCGGGCACCTTTTAAAAGGTTTTTCTGAGCCGCCGCCAGCAGCGGTTTTAACAGGATACAGTTATTAAAAGTAACGGTTTTTACCGGATCGAACCACCCGAACTGGGAATCCCTCGTCATCAGATTCTGCAGAAACGTAGTCCCGGTCCTCCAGTGCCCGACAATATAGACCGGGTCTTTCTTGAGCTTTGTCCTTTTTATGGGAATGTAAAAGATCAGCCATTCCAGGAAGGCCGGAATTCCCAGTATAAAAGAAACTACTGACATAAACCGTACCTGTCTTTTATTTTCCTTTGAGATCGGATTCTGATGGATCAGCCTCATCCAATTGTCAAAACGGCATCCCATCAGATTATGAGACATATTCAGTTTCTTTTTCTTCTCCATAGCTCTTACTTCCTTTATCTGCGAATTGTCACACTGAAAATACAAAGCTTTTTCCAAAGCCTTTCCTTTTCAGCCTTTTGCAGTTTATAACAGCTTTATGAACTATATATGAATTATTCTCCGGTTTTGTTAAAATTTTGCCAATTTTTAATTTTTTTCTTAAGATTTTTTCCTTTCACCATAATATATGCTCCCTGGAAAACGAAAAACAGATACCAAAACGGTATCTGCATTCTGTCTTTCTTATTTGTTTTATCCTCTTTCCGCCTCTGTCTGTTCCAGAGCTTTCAGGAATACAGACACAGAGCCGTCATACCAGAAATCCAGCAATTTCCTTGCCTGTACCTTCCTGAACTGATCCAGAAAAACCAGTTCCTTGACAAAAGAACTCCTCCCTATCCTGTATACCTTCAGATATTCCTTTTCCTCCAGATGGAACAAAAACGTGCGTATTGTGGTCCGCTTCCAGTTTCTGTCATATACTTCGTTTAATTTCTCCATAAGACGGATCATCGGCATTTCTCCGCCGCAGTCCCATAGACATTTCATGATCAGCGCTTCGCTGTTGGTCAGTGTTTTCATATTCTTGTTTCCTTTTTCATTTAACTGAGCAATGTACGTTTTTCTATACTACATACATATCATATTTTATCTGTTTTTTCCATACAAATATGTGGCAAAAAAAATGATCGAGGCTATGATCACGATCATAGGCCCTGAGGCCACATTGGTAAAGTAGGAGATCACCAGTCCCACCACGCCGGAAAACATGGAAAAGATCACTGCGAACAAATGATACTCCCGGACATTCTCCGCGATATTCCTGGAAGACGCAGCCGGAAGGATCAAAAGGGCGTTGATGATCAAAATCCCCACCCACTTAATGGAAAGCATGACTACCAGGGCAATAAAAATAGAAAAAAGATTTTCGATCAGCGCCACTTTGATATGTCTGCTTTTTGCCAGCGTACGGTGTATGCTCACAGCCTGGAGCTGATTGTAGCAGAAGATCCAGAAAATGACCGTAGCGATAAAGATCAGGAGCAGATATATGATTTCTCTGACCGTTATACTCAGGATATCTCCCACAAGCAGGCTGGAATATTTGCTGAAATTTCCTCCCCGGGACAAAATCGCCAAACCAATAGCGATACTGCAGGAGGAAAATACAGAAATAATCGTATCAGTAGATCCCTTGATGCTGCTGCTTATTTTATTCAGGAGCAGCGCGAAGACCACCGCAAAGATCACCATGGACAGGTTGGTATCCTGTATGCCGCACACTACGCCGATGGCCATGCCTGTCAGCGCGGAGTGTCCAAGAGCGTCTGAGAAAAAGGCCATTTTGTTGTTTACGATCATGGTTCCCAGCAGCCCAAACAGCGGCGTAATGATCAGCACCGCGATCAAAGCGTTTTTCATAAAGTCATAGGTCAGCCAGGATGTCAGCATTTCTGTCATAGGCGTCCCCTCCTGTCCCGCCTGGTAAAGTCCGGCGTCTCATTCTTTCCGTTTCTTTTCAGCTGTTCCCGGTCCAGCGCGGAATTGCTTCCCCCATCCCGGCTGCTGCCTCTTTTGATCTGAGCGGCTTCCAGGTCAAAATCTCCAAAAACCCGGTGAAACTCCGGACTTTCATATACCTGGCGCACTGTTCCCTGTTTCAGCACCTGTTTGTCCAGCAGCACTACCTGATCCGCGAACCGCGCCACATAGTCCAGATCATGGGAGATCAGTATTACCGCCAGATCGTAATGATTTTTCAGATCGTCCACCG
>CAKNLF010000134.1 GCA_930989305.1 uncultured Roseburia sp.
AAAATTTGTAATATTTCCGTAATATACCCTGGGTTATTTGTCAAAATCCATATAAATTTCACAACCGTATATTATTTTCCATTAAAAAAGGCCCTGTTTTTCCCTGAAAAGGGGCGGGCCTTCCTAACTTTTTCACTTTTCCGGTATTTTTCAACGCACTTGTTTTAAGATCAGGATAACAGTTCCTTCCGCCAGAGGCTCTTCCGGTATCTGATTGGTCTTTCTGATTTCGTCAATGGTCGTATGATTCTCTTTTGCTATATCCCACAGGGTATCTCCTTTTTTCGTACGCAGCCCGATCATTCCCGGCTGTTTCTGCAGATCTTCCCAATTCAGTTCTTCCTCTGTGACTCCGGATATTTTATCCAGATATTCCGGCACAAAAACGATCACATCAAAATCCGTCACTGCCTGCAGTTCCAGCATACTGCTGCTTTTCATCATAACTGACAGCAGCTCCAGCCTGGTATCCATTTCAAAACGATACTCTTTTTTCATTCCCGGCACTTCAACTTTATAGCTGAATGGCAGCATACCTTCCGCCGCATCCAGAGGCACTCTGTCTTCTTTTGTAAAATACAGGATCTGCACATACACCGCTCCCTCTACCAGGATGCCTTCATCTGTGATCTGCGTGTGATCGATCTGCACCTGTCCGAAGCAGCTGCAGATCTGCAGAATCTCCTTTTTCCCTTCTTCCAGAGACAGGGTATCGCTCACTTTGCATCTGGACTCATTTTTCATCAGAAGATGTTCCAGTCCGACTGTTTCTTTTTGAGGGATCAGCATCCGGTCCAGAGCGTACAGATCCTCCAACATTTCCTTTTCTTCTTCCTTATATAAACGGTAATCCGCTTTCATCAGACCGTCAATAGCGATCAAACGCTGTTCCCCTTCCAAATCTTCCTGCCCCTGCACATTCCACTCCTGGACCTCGGATCTTATGTAACAAATATCATCCGAATCCGCCCCCGGCACTTCCAGCTCACACATCACAGGTATCCTTGCCTCGTACCATTCCAGTCTTGTATCAGGTTCGCCTATATATAGAAGAAACAGCGCTATTTCTCCTTTTATCTGAATCTTTTCCTCCATACATCTGGTCTGCTGTCCTTGGAGCTGTACCTGCTTCCAGAGCAGCTCCTGTATATTAGGTTTGTTTGCCGGAAGTTCGATCTCCTCATGGATTCTGCACTGATCCTTTCCCTCTCCTTTCAACTGAAGGCAATTTACTTTCCGGTTTTTTACTTCCGCAGACTGGTCCTTTTCCATCCCGGCCGGGAAGTCCTCTGTTACGAATTCGGACACTTCTGCCGACAGATCCAGCAGCGCTCTGATCCCCAATTTTCTGGAATTGGTCATACTGATGCTCAAATCTTCCAGTTCACAGTTTACCCTGGCCGAATCAAACTCTTGGGCCTCGTCCGCAGCCAGCGTTTCCTGAAAGCCAATACTTCCTTCCAGACTGTTCACCCCCAGCTGGGCCTGCTCCGCCCGGTACAGAATCTCAAACTTTAAAGTTCCTTTGACGGATACATGGCCTTTCGTCACTTTTACTTCTTCCACCCGCACGCTTCCCTGACTGATGATCAGATTAGAAAAATCCGGCTTATAATCCGGCAGATTATAGTCTTCATCAAATGTAACCTGTGTTCTCGCATTGGCTTTTATCTTTTCCCTGTGTACTGAAAATGTATTCAACTCCATATTTTCCCGCTCCTGTTTTCTTCTTTAATTATTACATAACATATATGCGCCAGGGGCCCGTTTATTCCAGCTGTTCCCCTTTCTGCCCTGTCTGTTACTCAAACACCACATTTTCGTCAACCGCCTCGGTTTTGATCACGATATAAGGATAGCTGACGGCTTCTTTCGGTTTTTCATCTTTTCCGGGACCTGTCAGCTCCGCTTCAAAATAGACAGCGTTGGACGCCAGATACAGCTTTTTCACCTGAATGCTGTATCCTCCGGTTTCCTGCATGCCAAATCCTCTGGCTATGTACAGATATCCTCCATATGTATAGGTTACTTTAAAATCACCTTCCTTTTTCTCTTCAATGACCTCTTTGAGCTCATCCGGCACCTCTTCCGGCTGCAGCACAGTATAATCCATATCCCTGACTTTGGCGCTGTCCTTTTTTTCTATCCCGCAGGCCGTCAGGACAAGACCGCAGACCAGAAGGCAGACAAACAAAACGGCTATTTTTCGATACATTTTTCATACCATGATATTTCCTCTATACAGTCTATTCCATTCCTTTACATTTTATTATTGTATTTCTGCATTTCACTGGGTATAATAGCGTTAGTGTATAAAGGGAGGGGTGCGCCCTCCCGGTTAACTGCCTGCCGGCAGATAAAAAAGAAAGGGGTATTCTACGAATGATAAGAACTATTCTGAGCGTCATTTTTGCCGCCCTCTATCTTATCCTTGGAATTCCTGTACTGATCATAGAATGGGTTATAGGAAAATTTAACAAGCGGGCAATGGATATCAGCAGCCTGCGTATGGTCCAGTGGGCATTCCGAGTCATTGCCCGCATTTGCGGCATACGCCTGACAGTCATTGGAAAGGAAAATATTCCTACTGATCAGGCAGTCTTATATATCGGGAATCACAGAAGCTATTTTGATATCATCCTGTCCTATTCTCTGTGTCCGGACCTGACAGGATATATTGCCAAAGATTCTCTTCAGAAGGTTCCCCTTCTGAGCACTTGGATGAAACGCCTGTATTGTCTGTTCATGAACCGGGAAGATATCAAGCAGAGCATGAAGATCATCCTTCAGGGAATCGACTATGTAAAAAAAGGCATCTCTATCTGTATTTTCCCGGAGGGAACCCGAAATCGTGGTAAAGAAACTGAGCTTCTTCCTTTTAAAGAAGGGAGCTTCAAGATAGCGGAGAAAACCGGTTGTCCCGTGGTCCCCATGGCTATCAGCAATTCAGCTTCTGTCATTGCGGATCATATGCCGAGGGTGACGCCATGCCACATCATCATTGAGTATGGGAAACCGATCTATCCGAAGGAATTGTCTCGCGAGGACAGAAAAAGGCTGGGCATCATTACCAGCGAGACCATTCAGCAGATGCTTGTCCGCAATCAGGAACTGATATAAAAACCAGAAAATTTCTTCACACAATTTTTATATGCCAGGGGGTAATGAATGATGAGAGAATATCGTTGGGCAATGATCGGATGCGGCGTGATCGCCAATGAAATGGCGGGCGCTATGAACAGACTGGGCAGAAGTTTTTATGCTGTGGCAAACCGCACCAGAGAACGAGCAGAGGCTTTTGGGGAGAAGTATCACATTTCAAAAGTTTATCCTGATATTTCTTCGGTATTTTCAGACGACAATGTGGACATTGTCTATATCGCCACGCCTCACAACACGCATTTTCCTTTTATTATGGAAGCCTTAAACAGTGGAAAGCATGTTTTTTGCGAAAAAGCTATCACCCTGAATGCCGAACAGCTGAATCAGGCCGCCGCTCTGGCAGAGGAACGGCATCTGATCCTGGCGGAGGCAACAACTCTTTATCACATGCCTTTGTTTAAAAAGATGAAAGAGGTGAAAGACCAGAATCTTTTAGGTCCTCTCCGTTTTGTCCAGATGAATTTCGGCAGCTACAAAGAATACGATATGAACAACCGCTTTTTCAGCCGTGATCTTGCAGGAGGCGCGCTGCTGGACATCGGTATTTACGCCCTGTCCTTTACCCGGTGGTTTTTATCAGAGGCGCCGGATCAGATCGTCTCTCAGGTAAAAAAAGCGCCTACAGGAGTAGATGAACAGGCCGGGATCCTTTTGACAAATCCTGTCGGAGAAATGGCCTCTCTGTCTCTCACGCTCCATGCGAAACAGCCGAAACGTGGCATGGCCGCCTTTGATAAGGGCTACATAGAAATCTATAATTATCCCCGGGGAGATCAGGGAGTGATCACCTATACGGAAGACGGACATCAGGAAACCATCCGCCTTGGCAGCTGTGATGACGCGCTGATCTATGAAATACAGGATATGGAAGAAGCAGTATCCGGAGGCGGCAACCAGATGTATCTGGCATATACAAAAGACGTTATGAATATTATGACAAAACTGCGGAAAGACTGGCATATCACGTATCCGGAAGAAGAGGCCCGGAGCCAGGAACTTTAAATCCATCACATAAAGAAACAGGGTATTACAGTACATATCATGTTCTGCAATACCCTGTTTCTTTATAAGTTTATCGTACTTTTGTTTTTGCCATTTCTCCGGATCTTGTTATTCATATTCCTGAATAAACTGGATTTGTACTCCGTTTGGATCTTTCACAAAGAAAAACTGCGTTTTCGGATTCGGAGAAATCAGCGGACCGGGCCGCAGTCCCATTTCTTCTTTTCTGGCATGTTCCTTTACAACATCATCTACCCGGAAGCCTATGGATATGCCGCCTCCGTAATAAATCTCCCCGGAATTGCCTGCAAGCTCAATGGAAGATTCCCCCTTTTCATCTGCCAGAAATACAATGGGATGGGCCGGGTTATCCCGCATATCCCGCTGAATAGTCAGCCCCGCCGCTTTCTGGTAAAACTCAACGGATTCATTCATACATTTGGTCATAATCGTTACATGGGCCAGCTTCATAGTAAAACCCCCTCTCTCTTTGAAATATTTTCCCGTAAATATTTCATCGGTTTTTCTTACGTTTATTTTACCTTTTTGACCGTCTGTGTGTCAATCAATACGGCCTTTTCTTGCGCAGTCTTTTCAAAACAGGTATAATACTAAAAAATATTCTTGCGCAGGTACAGACATATGACGTTACAGCAGCTAAAATACATTGTTGAAATTGTAAACCGGGGTTCCATGCGAGAGGCCGCCTCAAGGCTCTATGTTTCTCAGCCCAGCCTCTCGGCGGCAGTCAAAGAACTGGAAACGGAACTGGGTTTTGATATTTTTATCCGTTCTAATAAAGGAATTTCTCTGTCCATGCAGGGAAGCGAATTTCTCGGATATGCCAGACAGGTACTGGAACAGGCGGAGCTTCTGGAAAACCGCTTTTTAGGGAAGAAACCGGCCCGGCGGATTTTCTCCGTATCCGCCCAGCACTATGCTTTCGCGGTAAACGCCTTTGTCAGCCTGATCCGTGAATATGACGCAACAGAATATGAATTTGCCATTCGCGAAACAAAAACCCACGAGATCGTAGAGGACGTAAAAACGCTGCGCAGCGAGATCGGCATCCTGTATCTGAATGACTTTAATGAACAGGTGATCCGCAAACTGCTCCGTGAAAATCACCTGGAGTTTCACCCGCTGTTTGAAGCCAGTCCCCATGTATTTCTAGGCAGCAACAATCCCCTGGCCCAAAAGGAAAAGGTCTCTCTGGACGACCTTGCCCCTTATCCCTGTCTTACTTTTGATCAGGGTATCCACAACTCTTTTTATTATTCAGAAGAAATCCTGAGCACGGTATCCCGGCCGAAAAACATACAGGTCAGCGACAGAGCAACGCTTTTTAATCTGCTGGTAGGGCTGGAGGGCTATACTATTTCCACAGGGATCATCAGCAGCGATCTGAATGGAGAAAATATTGTTTCTATCCCCCTGGACTCCAGGGAAAAAATCCGCATCGGATGCATCACCCAGAAAAGTATGCAGCTTTCGCCTATAGGCAGACGATACATAGAACTGCTGAAAGAATATATCAATGAGACAAGTTTGTGATAGATTATTTCTATCACGCATTATAAATTATAAATATTTTTTATATTCAGCCTTTTGTGATATTCTGTTCACAGAAACATTGCAAAGGGCTGTTTTCTTTTGTTTTGAAAATTGTCAGGTTTTCAGCAAAATAAAACCGGATCGCTTATGAAATGAGGACAGAGTATGAAGATCATTGATATTTTAAACAAAAAAGACTATATGCTGTCATTTGAAGTCTTTCCTCCAAAAACGGACAGTAATTACGAGAACGTGGCACAGG
>CAKNLF010000135.1 GCA_930989305.1 uncultured Roseburia sp.
CGCCTCTTCAGCCTCTTGAGTATTTCTCCTGAATATGTCTTTTCCTATATGATATTGTCCTTTGCGTTACAACGCATGGATTATTATATCTGACTAATAATTATTTGTCAATTATATATTTCTATTTTTTTCATTTTTTATGCAAAACAAAAATTTTAAGACCTGTTCTCCTTTATTCAGAAGCATGAGATTCTTCTTTTATAAGAGAACAGGTCCATTTTCTATAACAGAGATCTCCCTATATTGTACAGTATTCTTTGATCGCTGTTTCGTACAAATTGTTTCCGTCTTTATCTATAACAACAATAGCCGGAAAATCTTTTACTTCTATTTTTCTTATCGCTTCCGCTCCCAGATCTTCATAACAGAGTACTTCTGATTTTGTAATGCATTTTGAGAGCAGCGCTCCGGCCCCCCCTACTGCCGCAAAATAAACAGCCTTATTTCTTATAATTGCGTCGATTACTTCCTGTGTGCGTTTTCCTTTGCCTATCATCGCTTTTGCTCCCAGATCCAGCAGTCTGGGGGCGTATTTATCCATTCTGCTTGCGGTGGTAGGCCCTGCGGATCCTATAGGACGGCCTTCCCTGGCCGGAGAGGGCCCCATATAATATATGGCTGCATCCTTAATATCAAAAGGCAGTTCTTTTCCCTCATCTAATGCTTCCGTCATTCTTTTATGAGCGGCGTCTCTGGCCACATAGATAGTTCCGGTTATATATACATAATCTCCCGCTTTTAAATCAGCGGTTATTTTTTCTGTTATCGGTGTTGTAATATGTTTATCCATATTTTCTTCTTCCTTCATAAGTTGTGTCTGATCCTGTTTCTGTTCTGATCTTATTCTCTGTTACGCTTTTTATATTTTATATAGTACGGACAATATGACGATTTACGTGGCAGCATATATTCACAGCCACTGGAAGTCCTGCTATATGGGTAGGATATGTATTAATATTAACAGCCAGCGCGGTTGTTGTCCCTCCAAGTCCCCCGGGTCCTATGCCAAGACGATTGATCTTATCCAGCATTTCCACTTCCATATCTTTTACATAAGGAATATCTGAATGACTTCCCGCCTCTCTGGTCAATGCCTTTTTGGCCATCAATGCGCATTTTTCAAAAGTGCCTCCTATGCCCACGCCCACTACCATTGGCGGACAGGCATTCGGTCCCGCATCTCTCACTGCAGTCAATATGGCATTTTTTACTCCTTCTATTCCATCTGCCGGTTTCAGCATAAAGGTCCTGCTCATATTTTCACTTCCGAATCCTTTCGGAGCTACGGTAATATGCACCTGATCCCCCGGAACAATTTTTGTGTGGATAACCGCCGGCGTATTATCCTTTGTATTTTCACGGATCAAAGGATCTTTTACCACGGATTTTCTCAGATATCCTTCCGTATATCCCTGTCTGACTCCTTCATTTACCGCGTCTTCCAGGTATCCTCCTGTAAAATGAACATCCTGCCCTATTTCCAGGAATATGACTGCCATTCCGGTATCCTGACAGATGGGGATCATCTCTTTATCCGCTATCTGCAGATTTTCCTGAAGCTGGTTTAAGATTTTCTTTCCAAGCTGGGATTTTTCTGTTTCCACAGCTTTCTTCATAGCATCATCCATATCGGGAGACAGATAATAGTTTGCCCTGATACACATTTCTTTTACAGTTTCTGTAACAGTTTTTACATTAATTTCTCTAATCAAAACAGCTTTCTCCTTTTATCCTGATATATGACTTATGGGAGATTTGATGCACAAACCTCCCATATTTCACTTTAATAGCCTTTCAGATCATGACTCCTTCTGAGAACTTTCAGAAGGATCTCCGGTATCTTTTTCCGTATCCGTTTCTTCCTGATCCCCTGTTTCATTGTTTTCGTTATCCATCAGAGATTTATCTTCACGGACTTTTGCGATACTTGCCACTGTAATATCGTCTTCCATATCGATCAGTTTGACGCCGGATGTAACTCTTCCAAGAACCGAAATATCGCTTACTTTCATTCGAATGATAATACCGCCGATAGTAATGATCATGATCTCATTATCATCATTTACCGCTTTCATTCCTACGATATTTCCGGTTTTTTCTGTAATCTTATAACATTTTACACCTTTTCCGCCTCTGTTCTGGCTGGTAAATTCACTCATCAGAGTACGTTTTCCAAGTCCTTTTTCAGAAACGATCAAAAGGGCTTCGCCCTGGATATCCAGCTGCATACCGATCACTTCGTCACCGTCAGACAGATTCATACCGATCACGCCCATAGACGTTCTTCCGGTACTTCTTACATCAGATTCATGGAAACGGATACACTGGCCGTATTTTGTAACCAGGAGTATGTCTCTTTCATCATCTGTGATCTTGACCTCGATCAGTTCATCATCTTCTCTGAGGGTAATAGCTGCCAGACCGGTTTTTCTCACATTTGCATAATCTTTTACAGGAGTTTTTTTCACAATGCCGTTTTTGGTGGCCATAAATAGATATTTATTTTCTTCGTATTCCTTTAATGGTATTACAGCTGTGATCTTCTCTCCCGGAGCTAACTGAAGCAGATTGATAATGGCCGTTCCTCTGGCGGTCCGGCTTGCTTCCGGTATCTCATATGCCTTCATGCGATATACTTTTCCTGTATTTGTAAAGAACATCAGATAATGGTGGGAAGTTGTCATAAACAATTCTTCTATATAGTCATTATCAATGGTCTCCATACCCTTTATGCCTTTTCCGCCGCGATGTTGGGCACGGAAATTATCAGCGCTCATACGCTTGATATATCCCAGTTTTGTCATTGTCACTACGGTATTGGTCACCGGGATCAGATCTTCCATGGAAATATCATATTCGTCAAAGCCGATGGATGTCCTTCTTTCATCTCCGTATTTTTCCGAAATCACAAGGATTTCTTTTCGGATTACTCCAAGAAGGAGTTTTTCATCTGCCAGGATTGCTTTCAATTCTTTGATTTTTTCCATTAATTCTTTGTATTCGGCTTCCAGCTTTTCTCTTTCCAGACCTGTAAGAGCACGCAGACGCATGTCTACGATTGCCTGGGACTGAGCATCGGACAGGCCAAAGCGGTCCATTAATTTTTCTTTTGCTTCCTGTGTGGTACGGCTTCCCCGGATAATAGAGATTACTTCGTCAATATTATCCAGCGCGATCAGCAGTCCCTGGAGTATATGAGCCCGTTCCTCAGCCTTATTAAGCTCGTATTTTGTACGTCTGGTCACCACATCTTCCTGATGCATCAGATAATATCTCAGCATATCAAGAAGATTCAGAACTTTCGGTTCATTATTCACAAGAGCAAGCATGATCACTCCGAATGTATCCTGGAGCTGAGTATGTTTAAACAGCTGGTTCAGTACTACATTTGGATTAACATCTCTGCGCAGTTCAATACAGATACGCATACCCTGACGGTTGGATTCGTCACGCAGATCCGTTATGCCGTCCACTCTTTTGTCACGGACCAGTTCCGCTATTTTTTCGATCAGGCGGGCTTTATTGACCATATAGGGCAATTCGGTTACTACGATCCTGTTTTTTCCGTTCTGCATAGGTTCAATATCCGTAACCGCCCGCACTCTGATTTTTCCCCGACCTGTACGGTATGCTTCCTCGATTCCTTTTGTACCCAGTATCATTCCGCCGGTAGGGAAATCCGGGCCCTTTATGATTTGAAGGATTTCTTCAATGGTGGTAGCTCTGTCTTCGTCAATACGGTTATCAATGATCTTTACCACCGCGCTGATAATTTCCTTCAAATTGTGAGGCGGTATATTGGTAGCCATACCAACGGCGATACCTGTTGTTCCGTTTGCCAGAAGATTTGGGTATCTGGAAGGAAGCACAACAGGCTCTTTTTCCGTTTCATCGAAGTTTGGCTGGAAATCCACGGTATTTTTATTGATATCAGCCAGCATTTCCATGGAAATCTTGCTGAGACGGGCCTCTGTATAACGCATTGCGGCAGCGCCGTCTCCGTCCACAGATCCGAAGTTGCCATGTCCGTCTACAAGAGGATATCTGGTAGACCATTCCTGAGCCATGTTTACAAGAGCTCCGTATATGGAACTGTCTCCATGGGGATGATATTTACCCATGGTATCGCCTACGATACGGGCGCATTTTCTGTGAGGCTTATCCGGTCCGTTGTTTAATTCGATCATGGAATATAACACACGGCGCTGCACCGGTTTTAATCCGTCTCTTACATCCGGCAGTGCACGGGACGCGATAACACTCATGGCATAATCGATATAAGAGTCCTCCATCGTCTTTTTCAGATCCACATCGTGGATCTGATCAAAAATCTTGTCATCCATTTCGTATCCTCCCGTTTAAATATCCAGATTTTGCACACGTTTCGCATTTTCTTCAATAAAATCACGGCGCGGCTCCACTTTGTCCCCCATAAGGGTGGTGAATGTCAGATCCAGTTCCGATGTGGCTTCGTCATCCATTACCACCCGCTTCAGTATCCTTTTTTCCGGATCCATGGTCGTTTCCCAAAGCTGCTCCGCGTCCATTTCTCCCAGACCTTTATAACGCTGTATTTTATTATTGCTGTCACGTCCGATCTCGTTCAGTATCTGCTTCAGCTGATCGTCGCTGTATGCGTACCATACTTTTTTATTTTTTTCCACCTTGTACAGAGGGGGCTGAGCCAGATAAACATAGCCCTGTTTGATCAGTTCCGGCATAAATCTGTACAGGAATGTGAGAAGCAGGGTACTGATATGCGCTCCGTCCACATCGGCATCTGTCATAATGATGATCTTATGATACCGGAGTTTCGTAATATCAAAATCTTCGTGTATTCCCGTACCGAAAGCAGTGATCATAGCTTTGATCTCCGCATTTCCGTAAATCTTATCCAGTCTTGCTTTTTCCACATTCAGGATTTTTCCTCTCAGAGGCAGGATAGCCTGAGTGGCCCGGCTTCTGGCTGTCTTTGCGGAGCCCCCTGCAGAATCTCCTTCTACGATATAAATTTCACAGTTCGCCGGATCTTTGTCTGAACAATCCGCAAGCTTGCCCGGCAGCGATGTGCCTTCCAGAGCGGTTTTCCTTCTTGTAAGATCTCTTGCCTTTCTGGCCGCTTCTCTTGCCCGCTGAGCCAGAAGAGATTTTTCACATATGATCTTGGCCACAGTCGGATTCTGTTCAAGGAAATAAGTAAGCTGCTCACTGACAATACTGTCAACAGCTCCTCTTGCCTCACTGTTTCCGAGTTTTTGTTTTGTCTGTCCCTCAAACTGAGGCTCTTCGATCTTTACGCTGATGATCGCGGTAAGACCTTCACGGATATCATCTCCGGTAAGGCTCGGATCCGTATCTTTTAAAATTTTGTTTGCTTTTGCGTACGCGTTAAATGTTTTTGTAAGAGCATTCCTGAAACCTGCAAGATGGGTTCCTCCTTCCGGAGTGGTAATATTATTTACAAAACTGAAGGTGGATTCATTATAGGAATCATTATGCTGCATGGCAACTTCCACTTCCACGTTATCCTTTGTTCCCTCACAGTAGATTACTTCCGGATACAGCACTTCTTTGCTCTTGTTCAGATAACTTACAAATTCTTTAATGCCGCCTTCGTAGTGAAATGTTTCTGAAATCTGTGGATCTTCTCTGTCATCTTTCAGCGTAATCCTCAGTCCTTTTGTCAAAAAGGCCATTTCCCGGAGACGCTGGCGCAGGATCTGATAATCGTATACCGTCTCTTCAAAAATGCTGCCATCCGGGGAAAAAGTAACTTTTGACCCGGTCTGTTCCGGCGGACAATCTCCCACCATTTTCAGAGGATACATCGTTTTTCCTCTTTCATATCTCTGCTGATAGATATGCCCGTCT
>CAKNLF010000136.1 GCA_930989305.1 uncultured Roseburia sp.
TACTGTGCCGGGCAGTCCCAGAGCTTCAAACAAGGCTTTGCCGGCCATGATCTGTCCTGCGATCAGTCCGATGGAGGAGATCGCAGTGCTCAGGTCATAGATGGTACCCGGAACTTCACTGTGATAACGCTGCCGCGTATAGTCCGCCATGGACATATAACCATTGTTATATATAAAATTGTTCAGGAAAAGGGCCACAAGCACAAGAGACAGGGCGCAGGCAATGCCGTAGGCGGAACCGGCAAGTCCTGAGGCGGCGCCTTCTGCCGCGCCGCCTACTACGAAGCCATTTCCGATCTGTCCGCCGATAGCGCCGCCCATTAAGAGCAGCACGCCTCCGGTACGTCCCATGCTTAAATAACCTTCAAAGTTGCTGGCCTTACTTCTGCCCATCCAGCCGATGACAACCATGGCTGCGAAATAAATCACCAGCACGACCACAATGGTGGTAATGATTCCTTGATTCATAAAAGAATTCTCCCTTCCGCCATGTATCCGCAAAAACATGGTCTGTTTAGTATTTCAGCATAGAAAAAAGTTTGCTTGAATTATACTATGCTAAAGCAGAAAAGTAATTTCATAATTTTGATTTATTATTATAAAAAATTAATATATTGTGGAATTTTGGCTATTTTGATAGAATATTAATAATATCAGGGTCAAATGGTCTACGCATACATGGGCTTGCTCATAAGTGGGCGCAAGATCTTGTGACCCGCTCTGATATGAGCATGAAAGGGGAGATGATGATCTTATGGAAAGAGATAAAAAGGATTTTTCTTATAATGCAGATCTGGATTATTGGAAGGATTATATTACTATGCATAATGTGCTGGCCTGTGAATTATCCTACAGCCTGATCTACAATAATATTCGTCCGGAGAAGATAGAAGAAGCTCTTGCCACAGTAGGTCTTACTCGTCTTCCCAATCGGTTTTTGCTGATCCAGGTGGATGATTATTATAATTACAGCAGCAAGATGCAGATCACCCAGGAATTTTACCAGAAGACTGTGCTCATTAATCTACTGCGGGAATGTATGGATAAATTGGGGCTGAAAGGGTTTATGGCCAATCTTGTGGGAATCGATAAGATCATATGCTTTTTATGTTGCGAGGAAGAAGAAAAAAAGGATATACATGGTTATCTGTCCGGGATTACGGAGCGGTTCAAGGAAGAAATACGCAGCCACAGCGATTATACGGTTTCTATTTGTATCAGCCGCCGGTGCAGCCGCATCTGGCAGTATTCCCAGATGCAGCCAAAGATGGATCAGGCTCTGAATAAAAGCTATTTTTCTGGAAAGGAGTTCAGTATTTTTCTGGAAGATGTGGAATTGCCTGTTTCGGAAAAAGAGACGGATCTCAGCGGGTTTTACCCCGAATTTATGGCGGCCTTTTCAAGGGGAAACCGCCAGCGGACGGAGATATTGCTGCAGTCTATGATGCAGGCCCTTGTGGAGGGACAGATAAATCCTGGTCTGGCGAAAATGGAACTGATCCGTCTGCTGCAGCAGATTTCCGATTATGGTATCCGCTGCGGAATCAGTGAAAAACGGATGAAAGAATACAGCAATACCGTTATGGCTCAGGTACTTTCCTGCGGATTTATCGCAGATGCCAGAAAATATTTTATGGATTTCTTTGACGGATTTACGAAAATGCTGGAAGAGACAAACGCAGGCGCAGAATATCTTTTTCGTATTCCGGTAAGCGAGTATATAGAAATTCATTATATGGAAAATATACGGCTGGAGCATCTGGCAAAGCTGATCGGACTTAGCGAGGGCCATTTTACAAGGGTGTTTAAAGAAGAATTTGGCATGACTTTTGTGCAGTATCTCACAAACTGCCGGATCAGCCACAGCAAAGAACTGCTTGTTCACACTGTTATATCCACAGAACAGATTGCCTACAGGGTGGGAATGAACAGCTACAGCTATTTTTGTACCTGTTTTAAACGTCTCTGCGGTATGTCTCCCGGGGAATTCAGAAGAAAAAATAAGGCGGCAGGATCATTATTTTGAAAAGAGATATCAAGATCCAGAATAACATTTCAGATATCAAACTGTTAATATGAACATAAAGGCATAGGAAAAAGAGAGAAAAAAGTGATTTTAAACGAAAAATGTTTGAAAACAAGGAGGCCATTATGTTAAGATATCCACATTTGTTTCAGCCAATCCATGTAAGAAATGTATATATTAAAAACCGTATTGAGTCTGCGCCAATGTCGCCCAGCGGGGATGTGCCCTTTTATACCAGAGAAGCTTATGAAATGTATAATACGATTGCCAAGGGGGGCGCAGGTATCGTTACCCTGGGTGAGGCAGGCGTACACAGTCTGACAGATCATGCACACCCGACTATGCCCCATTTAGATGATGAAACTCTTTTGCCGTCTCTGATACAGACGGTGGATACAGTACATAGATGGGGAGCGCTGGCATCTATCGAACTGACTCATTCCGGATGCCGGGCCAAGGGAGCGTTTCTGGCAGAAGGCGGATATGTGATCGGACCAAGCCCTATGGAGGCGAACCTGTATGGGGATAAGGTTATTGAGATGGACGAGGATATGATGGATATGATCGCAGATGCCTACGCGCAGGCAGCTTATATGGCAGAATTTGCCGGATGCGATATGGTCAATATCCATGGCGGCCATGGATGGCTGATCAGTCAGTTCCTGTCAGATCTGAATAATCACAGGACAGACAAGTACGGCGGTTCTATTGAAAATAAAGCCCGCTTCCCATTAATGATCGTGGACCGTATCCGTCAAAAATGTCCCAATCTGCTGCTGGAGTTCAGACTCAGCGCAGACGAGGAAACAGAAGGGGGCATTACCATAGATGAAACAGTAGAATTTGCAAAACTTCTGGATGGCAAGGTAGACATTATCCATGTATCCGCCGCCACTTTCCATGATACCAGCAGTTCCGCCAGAATGTTCCCTACGGTTTTCTATCAGAGAGGATGTAATGTGGAAAACGCGGCCAGGATCAAAGCCGTAGTCAAGAAGTCCCTGGTCTCTGTGGTAGGAGGCATTAATGATCCGGATTTTATGGAAAACGCCCTGACAGAAGGGAAAGCAGATTTTGTTGTGGTAGGCCGTCAGTTTATTGCAGATCCCAACTGGCCGAGAAAGGCGAAGGCAGGAAAGCCGGAGGAGATCACAAAATGTATCCGCTGTGAAACATGTATAAGCGCCGGATTTATCCCTCATGTGCCCTTTTCTTCAGGGGTACTCCGCTGCAGTGTAAATCCTGCCTGGGGAAGAGAATATGAAAACACCCGCAGGGAAGAGCCGATGCCATATGCAAAGAAAGTCCTGGTGGCAGGAGGAGGCCCCGGGGGAATGGAAGCGGCCATTACCGCTGCCCGGCGGGGACATCATGTGATCCTGTGTGAGAAAGATGACCATCTGGCCGGAAGCCTGGATTATGCAAAACAGATTTCCTTTAAGGAGGATATTGTAAAATTTCTGAAATCTATGGTCATCAATGTGCAGAGGACTCCAAATCTGGAGCTTCGCCTGAACACAGAGGTTACAGATGAACTTATTGCAGAGGAAAAACCGGATACTCTGATCATTGCCTGCGGCGCAGAACCTGTGGTTCCACCTATTCCGGGGCTGGATAAGGACATCGTGCATCATGTGACCGATATCTATAAGAAACATATTTCTATTGGAAAGAAAGTGGTTATGATCGGCGGCGGCCTGGCAGGATGTGAAGAAAGCCTGGAACTGGCATGGAAGGGCCATGACGTATCTCTGGTAGAGATGAAAGACGGCCTGGCAAAGGATGCGCCTTATATCCACTGGCGTCATTTGTTGGAAAAAATGGAAGGAACCGTACATTCCTACTGCTCCGCAAAAGTCCGGTCCGTAGAAGATACCGGCGTGAAGATCACGGACAAAGACGGGCAGGAACTCTTTTTAGAGGCGGATACAGTTCTGTACGCTACCGGTATGAAGGGAACTCTTCCACAGTACGAAAAGTGGAATGATCTTGTAGAAGAGGTGATCTTTGTAGGCGACTGTAGGAAGGCAGGTAAAATCCTGGAGGCAATGCGTACCGGATACTGTGCGGGATCAACAATCTGAGAAATGCAAAAATAAGAACTGAAAAGAGCTGTCCCATTGAGCTTATGTTCAATGGGACAGTTCTGATTTTTAGGAAGTTTCAATATTCTTCTGATCTCTATCCAGCATAAACACCGAAGCTATGATCAAAATCCCTCCGATTACCTGTTTACCGGAAGGCACGGTGTGATACAGTACCAGAGCTGCCAGTATGGTAACAACCGGCATGAAGTTCAGGAACAGGTTTGATAAGGTAACGCCGATCTGCTTTAGTGCGTACATATTCAGAAAGTAAGCGAAGGTAGAGTTAAATACGCCCAAAAGCAGCAGGTTTCCCCAGACTTCAGGCTTCAGCAAAGCATCTGCCGACACAGGATTTAACAGGGCGAAAGGAAGCACAGTTACAACTCCCACAAAAGCCTGATAATTCAGTACGATGGTCTTGTCGTATTCGGTCGGAACTTTGTCACAGAGAAAAGTATAGATCACCCAGGAGGCAATGCTGGCCAGATTCAGAATATAGCCCTCAAAGTTTGTGGAAGCCAGATCCTGAAGATTCATGTCCATAAGGATATAGACTCCAATAAGAGAGACGACAATGCTGGCGGCTCCCAAGGCGGTCTTTTTTCTGTGGAAAAGAAGGATCTCAATGATCAGGGCAAAAGCGGCTGCAAATCCATAGAGAAGGGAAGATACCGTTGCTCCGATGGAATTGACGCCCAGTATGGTAAAACCGTGGAAAAGCGTGGTTCCAAAGATACCGGACACCAGGATCCAGATCAGATCTTTTTTCTTTACTCTGAATGATTTACGGGTGATCAAGTTGTAAATGGTAAAGAGCAGGGCCATGATCCCCATCTGCAGTCCCACAATGGCCGTGGTGCCAAGGTAGGCCCCTACGGCCTCCCTGGCAATATAGGAAATGCCATAAATGAAAACTACAATGCTCATGGCAGCCATACCTGCAGCTTTGTTTGTCTGTTTCATAGGCAGTCTCCTTTCCGGCAGCGTCAGCGCTTGATATTTTTGGCTTTGTCTGCGGACTGGGCAGCGATGGCATCAATCTTATCCCTGACATCTTTGGAAAGCAGTTCCACGTCCTTTACCTGGTCATAAAGTTTTCTGGCCTCTGCCAGGCACACTTCCCGAATGTCTTTGGCGCCTTTGGCCTGCCAGTTTTCCCAGTTTCCTCTTTCCATAACCCGGGGCGTCCACAGCTCTTCCTGGTAATTATAAAGGGTGTGCTCAGACTCCAGGAAGTTGCCGCCGTGGCCTACTTCTTCCATATTTTCATAGGCCAGGGTCTCGTCATCAAAACTCATAGGACGGGTCAGTCTCTGCAAGATCCGCATACACTCGTCAGAATAGATCAGATCGGCAAAATCTACCAGCAGATCCATGTCCATCTGCATGCCGATGATAAAATCCGTTGAGAGAGCCCCCACAGCTCCGCCCATACCGGTTTCAAAACCATTTTGGGCGTCCAGGATCTTACCGTCTCTTAAATTAGCAGGCATCTGGGTAGGCAGACCGATATACCGGCCAAGCTGGGCCATGGCCCCTTTCATGATGATGCTTTCCGGGGAGGACATGGTAATACACATAGTCTTCATGTCCATGCCTCTGACAAAGCTGGAGTAGATTACCGGAGCTCCCGGATTTACAAGCTGGGCCAGGGAGATGTATGCTCTAAGTGACTTCTTAATCATGGTTTTTGTCATGGTTAGTG
>CAKNLF010000137.1 GCA_930989305.1 uncultured Roseburia sp.
TACTCTCTCGTCAAATCTCGCTCATCATCCTGCGAAGACGGTTCATCAGATTGGCCGTATCCTGGGCGGTCCTTACCGCGCACATGATCGTATCGTCTCCGGCTATGCTTCCCACCACTTCGTCAAAATCCATGGCGTCCAGAGCAGCCGCCAGAGCCATCGCCATACCGGATACGGTCTTAATGACCAGAATATTCTGCGCCATATCCATGGAAACAAATCCGTCTTTAAAGATCCGGATAAATTTTTCTCCCATGTCCTCTTTTTTTTCGGATATAGACATGTATTTCTGCCTTCCGCCGTCCGTAGAAACTTTTGTAAGCTTTAATTCCCGGATATCCCTGGATACTGTAGCCTGCGTCACGCTGTATCCTTCCTGATTCAGTTTCTCACACAATTCTTCCTGGGTTTCTACCTCATACTTTCGTATAATTTCCAGAATTTTCGCATGCCTTTTTGATTTCATTCATGCCTCCTAATGATGATATTCCTGCATCTTCTTCCTGAGTATCTGCAGGAAGCTGACCCGGTTCAGCCGCAGGATCCGCGTATTTCTGTCAGCCCGTTTGACTACCAGACGGTCCCCCACTCCCATGGGAACGCTCCTGTCTCCGTCAAAACTTACATCTGCCTCTTCATCTCTTTCCGTCCGTCTCTGGGCGATCTCAATAGTAACCACCGCATCCGATCCCACTACAATACTCTTGGAATTGATATCGTGGGAATTAATGGGAGTGATCACGATCAGTTCCGCTTTCGGATCCACAATGGGACCTCCCGCCGACATGCTGTATCCCGTGGAACCGGTAGGCGTTGCCAGTATGATGCCGTCCGCGCTGTAAGTAGTCAGATATTCCCCGTTTACGGATACTACCAGATTGATCACCTGAGAAGCACCGGTACGGTGAATGACGATATCATTCAGAGCAGGTTTTTCTTCCTGTACTTTTCCTTTGCATATGCCGGAACCGCCCAGCAGCATCCTTTCCTCAATATCATACTCGTCTTCGAACAATCTGTCTATGGCTGAAAAAACAGTCCTGCGCTCCAGTTCGCACAAATACCCCAGAGTTCCCAGATTGACTCCGATCAGCGGTATCTGATAACCTGCATAGTCTCTGGCTGCCCGTACCAGCGTACCGTCTCCACCAAGCACAAGGATGCATTCCGCGTCTTTCGGCAGTTCCCGGCTTCCATCCGCGTTGCTTGCGTGCCAGTTTGATTTTGTGCTGACAAAATACCTGCAGCTGCCTCCTTTTTTTTCAATATATGTCTTGATCTCTCTGGTTACTTCCAGTCCTTCGTCTTTATGTTCATTGGTAATGATAAAAAATCTTCTCATTTTGCTTTTACTTGTCCAGCTCTGCATGCGCCATTTCCACTATCTGGCGCGCATCCGGTGTTCCCTCCTGTAATTCGTAGCTCCCCTTTTTCAAGTATACCAGATATTCAATATTTCCTTCCGGTCCTTTTACCGGAGAATAATCCAGTCCCACAGGAGTGAATCCTGTTTCTCCGGCAAAGTTCAGAATCTTTTCGATTACTTCCAGATGTACCTTTTTGTCTCTTACGACCCCTTTTTTACCTACCTTCTCTCTGCCCGCCTCAAACTGAGGTTTTATCAGGCAGACCATCTCGCCGTCTTCCTTCAGAAGCATTTTCGCCGGTCCCAGTACTTTTGTCAGCGAGATAAAAGACACGTCCACAGAAGCAAAATCCAGCACGTCATTAATATCTTCCGGCGTAACGTACCGGATATTGGTCTTTTCCATGCAGACTACCCGGGGATCCTGACGCAGTTTCCAGGCGAACTGTCCATAGCCCACATCCACCGCGTAAACTTTTGCGGCGCCGTTTTGAAGCATACAGTCTGTAAATCCTCCGGTTGAGGCGCCGATATCCATACAGATCTTATCCTGCAGACAGAGCTGAAAACTCTCCACCGCCTTTTCCAGTTTCAGTCCTCCACGGCTCACATACCGCAGGGTATTTCCGTGGATCTCTATTTTAATATCTTCCGGAAAAGAAGTTCCGGCCTTGTCTTCCCGCTGTCCGTCCACGAAGACGCAGCCGGACATAATCATTGCCTTTGCTTTTTCCCGGGAAGGAGCCAGGTTTCTTTTCACAAGTATTATATCCAGACGTTCTTTCATTTTTTCAATTCCTTTTATATACTTTCATAAGCTTCTATAACACGCCGGGCAACAGATTCTTTATCGATCCCCAGCATTTTTCTCAGCTCATCCACGCTGCCGTGCTCTACAAAACGGTCTTCTATTCCGATGTTCAGCACCTTTGTATCTATTCCATGGCGTTTCAGTACATCTGCCGCCGCCATTCCGTATCCCCCGATCAGAACGTTTTCCTCCATGGTAACGATCAGCAGATGTTCCCTGGCCGCGGCGCAGAGCATTTCCTCGTCTATGGGCTTGATAAAACGGACATTAACCAGCGTGCAGTCATATCCTTTTTCCTTCAGGATGTCATGAACACCCACTGCCGTTTCCACCATACTTCCTGCCGCGAACAGCGCGATCTGACTTTCATCATAGATTTTTTCGCTTTTTCCCCAGCGGATCTTCTGATGGTATTTTTTCAATCCCTCGTATGCCTGTCCTCTGGGATACCGCAGTGCAACAGGGCCCTGATAATTAACGGCAAAACGCAGCATAGCCGCCAGCTCCCATTTGTTTTTCGGAGCCATGATTGTCATGCCCGGTATAATATTCAGATAGGACAGATCAAAAATTCCCTGATGAGTCTCTCCGTCAGCGCCCACCAGTCCTGCCCGGTCCACCGCAAAGGTTACTGGAAGTTTCTGGAGACAGACGTCGTGGAGCACCTGATCAAATGCCCTTTGCAGGAAGGATGAGTATACAGCGAAAACAGGCTTCAAACCACTGGCTGCCAGTCCCGCCGCAAAGGTCACTGCATGTTCCTCGGCAATCCCCACGTCAAAAAAGCGATCCGGGAACTCTTTCCGGAAACGCTTCAGTCCGGTGCCGTCTGCCATTGCCGCTGTAATTGTTACCACATCCGGGTCTTCTTGTCCGATTTTTCGGATCATACTTGAAAATACATCGGTATAATCCGCTTTTACCTTTTTCTTTACCGGTTCTCCGGTTTCTATTTGAAATGCGGATGTACCATGGAATTTGGCCGGGAACAGTTCCGCAGGCTCATAGCCTTTTCCCTTTTCCGTCAGCACGTGTACCACAACCGCCCCGTTTACTTTCGCAGCCTCTTTAAAGATCCGCAGCATGTCCTCAATATTATGTCCGTCTACCGGTCCCAGATAGGTGACTCCCATATTTTCGAAAATCATTCCCGGTATAAAGAGCTGTTTCAGACTGCTTTTGGTCCTCTGGATCCTTCGGATCACCCGCTCGCCATAAGGCAGCTTGCTCAAAGATGTGTGTACTCCCGATTTCAGATCCTGGTAGGCTTCCGCGGTACGCAGCGCCGCCAGATGGGTGGAGAAGCCTCCTACGTTTTCGGAAATGGACATCTTATTGTCGTTTAATACGATCATAAAATTTGTTTTCATCCGGGACGCGTTATTCAGGCCCTCAAAAGCCATACCTCCCGTAAAAGCTCCGTCTCCGATCACAGATATTACTTTATAATCTTCTCCCCTTACTTCTCTTGCTTCCGCAAAACCAAGACCTGCGGAAATCGAAGTGGAACTGTGTCCGGTATTAAAACAGTCGCATTCGCTCTCCGACCGTTTCGGAAATCCGCTGAGTCCGCCAAACTGCCGGAGACTGTTAAATTCGTCTTTTCGTCCCGTAAGGATCTTGTGGGTATAGGACTGATGCCCGACATCCCAGATGATCTTGTCCTTTGGAAGATTGCAGAACAAATGCAGAGCCATGGTCAGTTCCACTGCTCCCAGATTGGAAGCCAGATGTCCTCCCGTTTCCGATATATGCTCGATGAGAAACTGCCGGATTTCTTCTGCCAGAAGGCCAAGCTCCTGCTCATTTAGTTTCTTAATATCATTTTCCTGATTGATTTTATCTAAAATAGCCATTTGTTTTCCCTTTTATTTTTCTCTGTATATCAGATATTCCAAAAGTCCGTTGAGAAACTCGTTTTTCACTACAAGAGAATCCATAGACTGGGATGCTTTCTGGATCAGTCTGCGCACATCCTCCCTGGCCTTTTCAATTCCCTCTATGGAAACATATGTGGTCTTTTCATTTCGTTCATCACTGCCGATTGGTTTGCCAAGAACCTCCATGGTACTGGTCACATCCAGGATATCATCCTGTATCTGAAAAGCCAGTCCCACATTTCTGGCAACTTCCTGTATGGTATTCTGTTCGTTTTTCGTAGCTCCGGCCAGTACCGCGCCGATCAGCATAGCGCCTTCAATAAGAGCCCCTGTTTTTAACTCATAAATAAAATTCAGTTTTTCTTTGTCCAGAGGTTTGCCCTCATTTTCCACATCTACCGTCTGTCCCCCTACCATGCCGTAGATTCCCGCACGGGAGGCCAGGATACACAGGGCCCGTCCGATCTGTACATTCCCCGGTTCTTTTTTCAGCGCTTCCAGGGCCGTTTCGTAAGCGCAGTTCAGCAAAGCGTCCCCGGCAAGGATCGCCATAGCCTCTCCGTACACCACATGGGTTGTCTTTCTTCCCCGGCGGTATTCATCATTATCCATAGCCGGCAGATCATCATGGATCAGCGAATAGGTATGGATCATTTCTATAGCCGCCATAAAAGGCTCTACAATATCCGATTTTCCGCCAAACAGCCGGTAGGTCTCCTGCAGGAGCATGGGACGAAGCCGTTTTCCTCCTGACAGAAAACTGTAATTCATAGCTTCAATAACTGTTTTCTGATAGCCTTCCTCCTTCGGAAGATATTTGATAATGATTTCCTCCACCTGTTTTGTGTGGATGCCGATCTCCTGTCTGATATCCATAATCTGCCCCTTATACTGATTTATTGAAATTCTGTCACTTCACCGCTGCTGTTTAACTCCAGCATTTTTTTCTCTATAAGATCCAGTTTTTCATTGCACTGTTTCAGTTTTTTCAGCCCTGCCTCATATAAAGCGAAGGCTTCATCCAGAGGGATCACATCCCCCTCCATTTTCTTTATGATCTCATCCAGCTGCTGAAACACTTCTTCAACTGAACATTCTTTTTCCTGTCCGTCTCCATCCTGCTGTGACGGAAGTTCTTCTTTATACTGTTCCATTTTCTGTTACCACCTTTTCCATCACTCTGGCCGTTATTTTTCCATCCTGCATCCGTATATGGATACAATCTCCCGGATCCAGCTCTTTTACAGACTGTACTCTGTGCCCTTCCGTATCTGTCACAAACCCGCAGCCTCCGCTGATCTTTTTCAGAGGAGATCCCCCTTCCAGCGCGGCTGCGTACAGCTGAAGCCTGTGTCTGCGGTCCTGCATTATGGCAGACATCCGTTCCTGAAGTTTTTCCTGGAGTTCCATGCAGGTCTGTCTCTGCTCCAGAAGACGGTTCTGGGGATTCAGATATTCCAGTTTCATTTTATAGAAATGGATTTTTTGTTCCGTCTGTTCCATAGCCCGGACCATAGCCCGGTTAAGCCCCATCTTCTGTCTCTCCAGTTCCCCCAGTACTTCACGTATATCGTAAACTGCCAGCTCCGCCGCCTCAG
>CAKNLF010000138.1 GCA_930989305.1 uncultured Roseburia sp.
CGAGATCGCAGCGCTGGCAATGCTGGCTGCCGCTAAGATCATGGGTGGTGAGAATGCGTCAGATGATTCCGGGCTGTATGATCAGTTTATAAAAAAAGCGGGTGATGTCAATGACGCAGGCAGCCATTAATTACGCGGAAGTTTTATACGAACTTGCGGTTCCAGAAGACGTCATTCTGGAAATGGAAGAAATATTTAAAAATTCAGCGCCCCTGAAAAAAGCGCTGGAAAATCCGGTTGTGGAATTTAAGGAGAAATCCGCGGTGATCGACCGGGTGTTTCAGCCGCAGATCCGCAGTTTCCTGAAAGTTTTATGCAAATATCAGAGCGTATCCGATATTTTTGAAATCGTGGAAGCATATAAAAAAATAGTGAATGCCCACAACCATGTGGTAGAGGCGAAACTGATGTATGTCACAGAGCCTGACGACAAACAGATCGCCCAGATGAAAGAATTTGTGAAACAAGCATACGGATGCAGCGCTGTGGAACTGACAACAGAGCAGCACAAAGAACTGCTGGGCGGATTTATCCTGGCAGTGGGGCATGAAGAATATGACTGGAGTTACCGCGGAAGATTGAGACAGCTCCAGCAGAAATTGATCCGGAGGTGAGACGCATGGGAGCAATTAGTTCAGAGGAAATTATATCCATTCTGAAAAGTGAAATTGAAAATTATGAGATAGAAGCGAAAGCCTCAGAGACCGGGACCGTTATCTCAGTAGGTGACGGAATTGCAACTGTTTACGGGATCGACCATGCAATGTATGGAGAGATCATCACATTTGAAAACGGACTGAAAGGCATGGTCCAGGATATCCGCAGAAATGAGATCGGATGTATCCTGTTTGGTAAAGATACGGAAATCAAAGAAGGTACAAAAGTAACCAGAACGAAAAAGAAAGCCGGTATTCCCGTAGGCGAAAAATTCATCGGAAGAGTTATCAACGCTCTGGGGGCTCCTATTGACGGAAAGGGAGAGATTGAGTCAGAGGATTATCGTCCCATCGAAAACGATGCCCCGGGTATCGTGGAAAGAAAATCAGTCAGCGTACCTATGGAAACAGGTATCCTGTCTATTGACTCTATGTTCCCTATCGGCCGTGGACAGCGTGAGCTGATCATCGGCGACAGACAGACCGGTAAAACTTCTATCGCAACAGATACCATCATCAACCAGAAGGGAAAAGATGTGATCTGTATTTATACCGCTATCGGACAGAAAGCGTCCACAGTAGCAAAACTTGTAAATACGCTGGATAAATACGGCGCTATGGACTATACGATCGTAGTGTCGGCTACTGCAAGCGAGACAGCGTCTTTGCAGTACATTGCACCATATTCAGCGACTGCTATGGCAGAATACTTTATGTATCAGGGAAAAGACGTGCTGATCGTTTACGACGATCTGTCCAAACACGCGGTAGCTTACCGTGCGCTGTCTCTGCTGCTGGAACGTTCTCCGGGACGTGAAGCTTACCCGGGCGACGTTTTCTATCTGCACTCCAGACTGCTGGAACGCTCCAGCCGGCTGAGTGAAGAAGCGGGAGGGGGTTCTATTACCGCTCTTCCGATCATTGAAACACAGGCGGGAGATATTTCCGCTTATATTCCGACAAACGTTATTTCCATCACAGACGGCCAGATCTTCCTGGAAAGCGATTTGTTCTTCTCCGGTATGCGTCCGGCTGTCAATGTAGGTCTTTCCGTATCCCGTGTAGGCGGCGCGGCTCAGACCAAGGCTATGAAAAAGGCCTCCGGAAGTATCCGTATCGACCTGGCTCAGTACCGTGAGATGGAAGTATTCACACAGTTCAGTTCCGATCTGGACGCCGCTACCAAAGCGCAGCTGCAGTACGGCGCCGGCCTGATGGAACTTTTAAAACAGCCTCTGGGACATCCGCTCAGCATGGCGCAGCAGGTGATCACCTTATGCGTGGCAACTCATAAAGGCATGATGGATATTCCTGTTAAGAGGATCAAGGAATACCAGATGCAGATGCTGGAGTATATGGACGCGGAGCATGGAGAACTGATCCGTGAAATCGAAGAGAAAAAAGATCTGACAGATGAACTGGTCGATCAGATCCTGAAAGCGGCAGACGCATTTAAAGAAAGATTTCAGTAAATAATTCGCAGGTGAGAATGATATGGCAAATGCAAGAGAAATACAGAGCAGAATGAGAAGTATTCAGGATACCATGAAGATCACCAATGCCATGTATATGATTTCTTCTTCAAAGCTGAAAAAAGCGCGAAAAATGCTGGATGATACGGAGCCGTATTTCTATACGCTGCAAAATATCATCAATCAGATCGTACAGCATGTGCCGGATATGAACCATCACTACTTTCGCTCTGCCGACGCCAAGGGAAAAGACAAAAAAGTGGGTTATATCGTGATCACCGCCGACAAAGGTATGGCGGGAGCTTATAACCACAATGTGATCAAAATGGCGGAAGAACATTTAAATGACAGCGAACATCCGGTTTTGATGGTCATGGGACAGATCGGAAGACATTACTTTGAAAAACACGGCTGGCCGATCCGGGAGGATTTTCAGTACACAGTACAGGATCCTCATCTGGGAAGAGCCAGAGTGATCTCAAGAAAGATCATGGAAATGTATGACGCAGAGGAACTGGATGAGGTTTATCTGATCTTTACCAGGATGATCAACGCGGTTTCCGCTGAGGCGGAGATGCTCCGGCTGCTTCCGCTGAAAAAGGAACAGTTTCAGGACACCGATACGCAGCACAGACATTCTCCGGAGGAATTTATGCCTTCTGAGAAAGCGGTGCTGAACAATATCGTGCCGGATTATGTCACAGGCCTGATCTACGGCTCTCTGGTAGAATCCTTCTCCAGCGAGCAGCAGTCCAGGATGATGGCTATGGAGTCCGCGACGGACAGCGCGAAAGATATGCTGAAAGAACTGTCTGTAGAGTACAACCGTGCCAGACAGGCGGCCATTACTCAGGAGATCACTGAGGTGATCGGTGGCGCCCGTGCACAGAAAGCGAAGAAGAAGCATTAAGGTGGTGAAGATGTATCATGAATAAAGGAAAAATTGTACAGGTCATGGGACCTGTTGTAGATGTAGAATTTGAAAGCGGCAATCTTCCCAATATTAAAGATGCATTAGAGGTTATGAACGGAGACAGAAGATGCGTGATGGAAGTCGCGCAGCATGTAGGCAATAATACGGTGCGCTGCATCATGCTGTCAGCCAGTGAAGGCCTCTGCAGAGATATGGAAGTAACAGCCCTTGGAGGCGGCGTAAAAGTTCCGGTAGGAGAGCAGACACTGGGCCGTCTGTTTAACGTTCTTGGCGAGACCATCGACAATGGCGAGAAAATAGACGCATCCGCTCCTCACTGGGAGATCCACAGAGATCCGCCTTCTTTTGAAGATCAGAGCCCGGTTGTGGAAATACTGGAAACCGGCATTAAGGTTATCGACCTGCTGGCTCCTTACGCGAAAGGCGGTAAGATCGGTCTGTTCGGCGGCGCCGGCGTAGGTAAGACCGTGCTGATCCAGGAGCTGATCACAAATATTGCCACAGAGCACGGCGGATATTCCATATTCACCGGTGTGGGAGAGCGTTCCCGTGAAGGAAACGACCTGTGGACAGAAATGGGCGAATCCGGCGTTTTGAACAAAACAGCTCTGGTATTCGGACAGATGAACGAGTCTCCGGGCGCCCGTATGCGTGTGGCTGAGACCGGACTTACAATGGCGGAATATTTCCGTGATGAAGAGCATCAGAACGTGCTGCTGTTCATTGATAATATTTTCCGTTTTACCCAGGCGGGTTCCGAAGTATCCGCTCTGCTTGGACGTATGCCTTCCGCGGTAGGTTATCAGCCTACGCTGGCAACGGAAATGGGTGAGCTCCAGGAGCGTATCGCTTCCACAAAGAACGGATCTGTTACCAGTGTGCAGGCGGTATACGTACCGGCCGACGACCTGACTGACCCGGCTCCGGCTACTACATTCGCCCATCTGGACGCTACTACCGTTCTTTCCAGAAAGATCGTGGAGCAGGGTATTTATCCCGCGGTAGATCCGCTGGAATCCTCTTCCCGTATCCTGGAACCGGATGTAGTGGGCAAAGAGCATTATGAAACAGCCAGAAAAGTGCAGGAGATCCTTCAGAAATACAAAGAACTCCAGGATATCATCGCTATCCTGGGTATGGAAGAACTGTCCGACGAAGACAAAACTACCGTATTCCGGGCAAGAAAGATACAGAAGTTCTTATCACAGCCTTTCCATGTTGCGGAAAGTTTTACCGGCGTAAAAGGAAAATACGTTCCGCTGAAAGAGACGATCCGCGGATTTAAAGCGATCGTAGAAGGGGAAATGGATGAATATCCGGAAAACGCGTTCTTTAATGTGGGAAGCATTGACGAAGTGATCGAAAAAGCAAAAGCAGAAGAAGCACAAGCGTAAGAATAAGACGGGAATGTGATAGAATGAATACATTTGACTTAAAAGTGATCGCATGCGACAAAGTCTTTTACGAAGGCCCCAGCTCCGTTTTGGTAGTCCCCGCTCTGGACGGGGAGCTTGCGGTGCTGGCCAATCATGAAAACATGGTCGTGGCTGTAAAAGCCGGCGAACTGCGCTTTAAAGATGAAAAAGAGCAGTGGCGGGAAGCCGTAAACGGGATCGGATTTGTCCAGATCATGGCAAATAAGGTAACGGTGCTGGTTGATACCGTGGAAAGGCCGGAAGACATTGATATCGCCCGTGCGAAGGCTGCGGAGGAACGTGCGAAAGAACGTCTGCGCCAGAAACAGAGTCTCCAGGAATACCACAGATCCCAGGCGTCTCTGGCAAGAGCAATGGCGCGTCTGCGGGCGGCAAGCAAATACAAAAAAATCTGAAACGGGCATTGTCCCGGAAAGAAATCGTCATCTGAAAACAGATGGCGATTTTTTGTTATTTTTCCGGGTATATGATAAAATAGAATAACTGCAGGAAAATTCGGGATGATTTTTCCCGGAGCCTGAATGTTAAAATGAGAAAGTGAGAAATATACCCCATGAAATTTTATTTTGCTCCGCTGGAAGGAATTACAGGTTATCTGTACCGGAACGCCCATTACAAATTTTTTGACAGAGCGGATAAATATTTTGCTCCTTTTATTGGTACTAATCAGAACGGAATACGCAAAACGAAAGAAATCCGGGATATCCTGCCGGAAAATAATCTGGAGATTCCTCTGGTGCCCCAGCTTTTGTCAAACAAAGCCGGAGATTTTATCACATACGCGAAAAAGATACAGCAGCTGGGATATAAGGAGATCAATCTGAACCTTGGCTGTCCCTCCGGTACCGTGGTGACCCGCGGCAA
>CAKNLF010000139.1 GCA_930989305.1 uncultured Roseburia sp.
ACTTGTCGTCAGTTTCCTAACTTGACATTCGCTCCACGGAAAACCTGCCACATGGGCAGCAACCTCACGCTTCACAGCTATCAATGTCACAGCAAGACTTAGTATAAGCGATAAATTTACTTATTTCAAGCCTTTTTTGCATCTTTTTGAAAAAATCAGCCCA
This sequence comes from uncultured Roseburia sp., assembly GCA_930989305.1. GTDB lineage: Bacteria > Bacillota > Clostridia > Lachnospirales > Lachnospiraceae > Brotonthovivens > Brotonthovivens avistercoris. The sequence continues at coordinate 164 of CAKNLF010000139.1, forward strand.
ATAAATTGTATTTTTGGAGATACAATCCATTTTTGTCACTTTGCACCAGAACTCACTGTTGTTTTTATACAGTATTTCCAGTTTTTCTCTTCTATGTGCATTCTATTTATTGACGGCGCTCCTGTACCTTCTTATAATATAGCAGAACGTAATAAAGAACTGACTCTCAGAATGATATAAAGAAAGGATTGCAAATATGTGGATTGCAGATCATTGGAAAGATTATGAAGTTATCGACTGCTCCGGCGGAGAAAAACTGGAGCGCTGGGGCAGATACATACTGCTCCGACCGGATCCTCAGGTGATCTGGGATACCCCCAGGACCGACCGGCGCTGGAAACAGCTAAACGCTCATTACCACCGGAGCAAACGCGGCGGCGGAGAATGGGAATTTTTTGATTTGCCCGAGCAGTGGGACATCCATTACCGGAATCTTACCTTCCACCTGAAACCATTCAGTTTTAAACACACGGGGCTTTTTCCGGAACAGGCGGTAAACTGGGACTGGTTTTCAGAAAAGATCCGAACTGCCGGCAGACCGATAAAAGTGCTGAACCTTTTTGCCTATACAGGAGGCGCTACTTTGGCTGCCGCTGCCGCCGGAGCTCAGGTCACCCATGTGGACGCTTCCAAAGGAATGGTCACCTGGGCAAAAGAAAACGCCGCTGCTTCCGGTCTGACAGAGGCGCCCATCCGCTGGCTGGTAGACGACTGTATGAAATTTGTGGAACGTGAAATCCGTCGGGGCAATCATTACGACGCCATTATTATGGATCCCCCCTCTTACGGAAGAGGACCCAAGGGGGAGATATGGAAGATTGAAAACGCCATCCACCCTCTGGTAAAATCCTGTACCCGGATTTTATCCGATTCGCCGCTTTTCTTCCTTATTAACTCTTATACTACAGGATTGCAGCCTGCCGTCCTCGCCTATCTGCTGGGAACGGAAATGAAAAAATACAACGGAAAGATCGACGCACAGGAAATCGGGCTTCCGGTTTCTTCCAACGGACTGGTGCTTCCCTGCGGCGCTTCCGGGCGCTGGGAAAGCAGATCCTGATAAAACGCCTGAAAAGGATACGGCATACCCTGCCGTATCCTTTTCTTTCTGACGTTTTACAGACTGTAGGACCACAGATTTCGGATCTGTCCCATGATCCGATCCAGATCCCAGCTCTTTTTGCTGTTGATCCTGCTGTTGGAATCATTAACCCGGACAGTACCGTCATCATTGAGCCCGGTGAGCACGATAAAATGCCCGCTGCTGGTAAAATCCCCCGGTCCCATAATGCAGATGATGGGATGTCCCTCTTTCAGTTCTTTTTGGATCACCCCTTTGTCCAAAGACAGTACCTTGGCCTTCAGCCCCAGGCTGGACGCTCCGTCTGACATAAGACTCCAGCTGGATCCGCTGCCGTCTACGTAATAACCGTTTTCCTGAGCAAACTCGGCCACCCGCAGAGGGCTCCAGGAGGCATCCTGAGTCAGCCCCGCCAGCACCATAGCCAGGGATGTTGGACCGCAGCCATCTACAGCGATCATTTCATTTCCATACAATTCATATCCCCAGCGCTCGTCCCACTGGATAAAAAGCGGAATTTCTCCCGGATGGATCTCATTTGTCAGATCAATAGTATGAGAGATTCCCGCTTCTTTTCCATAATCTCTGACAAACTCAGCGGTTTCCGGATTATTCTCCAGCAGCTCTGCCAGAGATTCCGGATATTCCTGATGGCTTCGCAGCTCCCGCTTTGCTTCCAGCACCGCTCTGTAATTTCCCATTGATATTCCGCAGCTTTCATATTTCAGGGCTATCGTAAATGCCGCCACGATCACCACCGCGGTAAGCAGTATCCCTATCCTGCGCCTTCTTTTTCTGATCCTGTATCTCTGACTTTTCATTCCTGCACCTCATTCCTCTGATCTTATTTATCTTTCTGAAGCTATTATGGCATCTCCTTACAGCAAAATCCTGTCAAAAACCTTAAGACTTTCTTATTGAATCGGGAAATATATCAGGAGATCTTCAGAAATTTCGTCCGGGAGGATCTGTTTTTGGGGCAAATGAAAACGGGCTTTGCCGATTTTCCGCCCAAAGCCCGTTTTTGGATTCTGTTTTTTAATTTAATTTTACGCTTCTTCATCCGGATCCTGAAACAGCGGCGTAGAGTAATACCGGTCTCCGCTGTCCGGCAGGATTGCCACAATGGTCTTTCCTTTATTTTCCGGTCTCTTTGCCAGAGATACCGCAGCCCACACTGCGGCTCCTGAAGATATCCCCACCAGGATTCCCTCTTTCTGAGCAATTTCTCTGCTCATTGCAAAACAGTCTGTGTTATTTACTGTCACGATCTCATCGTAAACTTCCGTGTTCAAAAGCTTTGGCACAAATCCGGCGCCAATCCCCTGTATTGCATGGCTGCCCGGCTCCTTTCCCGACAATACCGCAGATGTTTCCGGCTCAACAGCCACGATCTGCACGTCCGGGTTCATGGATTTCAAATACTCTCCGGCTCCGGTGATCGTGCCGCCGCTGCCCACTCCTGCCACAAAAATATCCATACGGCCGTCTGTATCCATCCATACTTCCGGTCCCGTAGTCTTAAAATGTACCGCCGCATTGGCCGGATTTTCAAACTGAGAGGGCATAAAGCTGCCTTTTATTTCCTTTACCAGCTCTTTCGCTTTTTCAATGGCTCCGCTCATTCCTTTTTCTCCCGGGGTGAGCACGATCTCAGCCCCGTATATTTTCAGGATATTGCGGCGTTCCTGGCTCATAGTTTCCGGCATTGTGAGAATAAGCCGGTATCCTTTGATAGCCGAAATAAACGCCAGTCCGATCCCCGTATTTCCGGAGGTAGGCTCAATGATCGTAGCTCCCGGCTCCAGCAGGCCCCTGCGCTCCGCGTCTTCGATCATTTCCTTTGCGGCCCGGTCTTTGATGCTTCCCGCCGGATTCGTGTACTCCAGTTTTGCCAGAAGTCTTCCATCTATTCCATATTTTTTCTCTATGTTTGTAAGCTCGACCAGTGGTGTTTTTCCAATAAGTTCCATTACGTTTTTGTGAATTTTAACCATATACTGCGCTCCAATCTTTTATTTTTTTCCGGTCTCATACCGTCCCATATCAGATCCGGTCCGGTATTTTCCGCCGCTTCTTTTTAATATAACCGAAAATCGCCGCTTTTTCCATGTTTTTTCTATTTCTTTTCCCATTCCTTCTTTCCCGTCCCGGATCATGAATGAAAAAAGCCCCGTCCGGGGCAGGAATTTTCTCCCGCCTCCGGAAACGGAGCTGTCTTTTGCGCTTTCGCCGGCATTTTATTTCTGAATAAACTCGATCAGTACGCCGTCAGGATCCCGGACAAACATTACCGCGTTGCCTTCCATTGTCACCTCATGGGCAATGTCCACGCCGTTTTCTACAAATCCCTTTTTCAGAGCCTGCATGTCGTCCGTCAGAAAAGCCACATGTTTGGTTCCGATCGTCTGCAGATCTGTGTTGGGTGTTTTCCGTTCTTCCGGTATCGGTTTCGGATCATCGTACTGGAACAGTTCCAGCTCAAATCCGTCTTTTTCAATAAAACACACTCTTGCCTTCAAAGGAGGCGCGTAGTCATCCTGTTTTTTTTCAAATCCCAGATTTTTCCGGTACCATTCCACGGATGCCTCCATATTGCTCACACTGATCCCCACATGAAGGGGTTTTAATACATTACTTATCATTCCCGTCACCTCGTATCGTCATACTTTATTTGCATGCCCACAGCCGGCCCGCCGGATCATAGGCCTGATTTTATTTTGACAGCCTTTTCTCCCACTGTCAAGAAGGAAGGATCTCCAAAGGTCCTGTGGATTTCCGTCCTGAAATAGTATATAGTTATAGCAGCAGGTCCCATGCCTGCAAGGAGGTACCATCATGTATAAAATATTTATCGTAGAAGACGATCTGACCATAGCGGAAATGATCAAACACCATCTGGAAGTCTGGAATCATGAAGTCAAAATAGCGGAAGACTTTCAGCATGTAATGTCCGATTTCGCGGCTTTTGATCCTCATCTTGTACTCATGGACATTTCCCTTCCCTTTTTCAACGGCTATTACTGGTGCACGGAGATCCGCAAACTTTCAAAAGTCCCTGTGATCTTTATTTCATCTGCTTCCGACAATATGAATATCGTTATGGCTATGAATATGGGCGGTGATGATTTTATTTCCAAACCCTTTGATCTGGACGTTCTCACTGCCAAGGTGCAGGCCCTCCTGCGGCGCACCTATGATTTCGGCCAGAAGACTTCTTTCCTTGAGCACAAAGGCGCGATCTTAAATATGAGCGATACCACCCTGACCTATCAGGATCAGAAGATCTCTCTTACAAAAAACGACTATAAAATACTTCAGACCCTTATGGAAAACAAAGGAAAAGTAGTAAGCCGGGATACACTGATGACAAAGCTGTGGGAAACAGACTGCTATGTAGATAAAAACACGCTGACTATCAATATCTCCCGTCTCCGCCGCAAACTGACAGCCGCGGGACTGGAAGATTTTATCACCACACGAAAAGGAATGGGCTATATCATAGAAGATTAACCGACAAAAACGACAGGAGGATTTCCTTATGCATGAACCCCATATATTCCGGATATTTTTATCCTATCTGGGACGTCACAAATTTACGTTCCTGCTCTTTGCTCTGTTTACCACTATTTTTGCCAGCGTATTTTCCCTGTACGCCCTGGCTCTGGAAGCGGTGCTTTATGCCGCCGTTCTCTGTCTGGTGCTTGGCCTTATCTTAATGTTTCTGCGCTTTCCAAGATTCTGCCGGCTTCACAGAGAACTGAATATCATCCAAAACAGCATTGCCCTGATGACCAATCAGCTTCCGCCGCCTTCTGATATCATCGAAAAAGATTATCAGGAACTGGTCCTGTCTTTGAACCGTCTTTATTCGGAAAAGATCACTGCGGAACAGATGGCAAAAAACGACCTGGCGGATTATTACACCACCTGGGTGCATCAGATCAAAACTCCCATTGCGGCTATGAGACTTCTGCTTCAAAATGAAGATACCCCCGTTAACCGGCAAATGAAAAACG
>CAKNLF010000140.1 GCA_930989305.1 uncultured Roseburia sp.
GTCCCTTGTGGACTTTCACCACAGACTGACGGCATGCCCGTCATACAAAAACAGCGGTTTCCTCTTCTGAGAAAACCGCCTTCTTCTATGGCACTTATTTAAGTTGTATTCTGCTTTTTAAATAACAATACCGCCGTCCACATTATAGGTAAGACCTGCCACATATCCGGCATAATCCGAGCATATAATCAGCGCTGCCTTTGCAATGTCAATAGGCATAGCGATTTTGCGCAGAGATGTCTGTTTCAGCACCGGACCGCCTTTCGCGAATGCCGGTACAATATTCCCGTCATTATCCTGTGTCATGCCTGTGATCGTTGGCCCCGGACAGATACAATTAATCCGGATATTATCCGGCCCAAATTCCATATTCAGGCTCTTGGACATAAGTTTTACCCCTGCTTTCGCCATACAATAGAAAGGATCGTAATCTCCCGGTCTGTCAGAAGACTTTGAGCCAAATTCCAGCACAACGCCGCCGCCCTGCTTCTGCATCATGGGGATAGCTTCCTGAAGGGTATATACATGTGCCAGTCCATGGATACCCATAAGCTGACGATACTGACTTTCCGTAGCTTCCATAAAATGAGCCGGAATGTTGTATCCTGCGCTGTTGATCAGAATATCGATCCTGCCATATGTCTTGCGGATCTCTTCAAAGAGATCATGGATCTCGTTTCTGTAGAAAGCATTTGCGTTATAGTATGTAACTTCACAGCCGCAGTCTCTCAGAAACTGGGCATTGTATTTCCCGATCTCCTCTTCAATGCCGGTAATGATCACTTTTGCTCTGTGCTGAGCAAAAAGCGTTGCCATTGCCAGCCCGATACCCAAGGTTGCCCCTGTGATCAAAGTCACTTTTCCTTCCACCAGTCCGGTCCCCTCCGGCACCAGTTCCACTTTTTCTGTTAATAATTTCCCTTTGGAATCATAATCCATTTTTATAGCCATTGCCTGTCCCTCCTTCTCCTAATCCTGCGCTGTCACATGTTCGCCGCCAACATGTCCGCCGTCTACTTCCATACACAATCCGGATACATAAGACGCTTCATCAGAAGCAAGAAACAGCGCTGCGTTGGCAATTTCTTCCGGCTCCGCAAAGCGTCCCATAGGTACTGCCGCAGGATCCGCGAATTTTTTCGCCCGTTCATCATTTTCCGTCCATTTCGTTCTTGTAACCCCGGGAGCCAGCACATTGATCCGGATTCCTTCTTTTGCTGTATCCATCTGCGCGGAACGGCTTACCATAGTCAGAGCAGCGCTGGCAAATGTATAGAATGCTTCCCTGTCATTTGGCCTTGGAGAGCCAAGCTTGCTGGACACATTAACAATACTTCCTTTTCCCTGTTTTTCCATATATGGAATGATTTCCCACATAGCATAGATATGTGTCAGCACATTCGTATCCATTACCTCCCACCAGTCCTCATCAGTACATTCCAGGAATGGTTTGCTGAACATGATCCCCACACTATTTGTCAGGATATCGATCTTACCGTATGTTTCAAACGCAGTATCCGCCAGCTGTTTTACCTGAGCCCGATCTCTCATGTTTGTTAATATAAATTCCGCCTTTCCTCCGGCGTCATTAATTTCTTTCGCAACAGCTTTCCCCATTTCTTCGTTTATATCTGCCAGAACAACCCGCGCTCCTTCCTGTGCGTATCTGCGCGCGATTGCTGCTCCGATGCCAGATGCTGCTCCAGTTACCACAGCAACTTTACCGCTTAATCTTTCCCCACTCATACAAAGGTCCTCCTTTTCCTTTTTGCAAATATCTGTGTTTGAAATGTGGCTGATACGTTTTCTTTCATCTGAGGTTTATCTGCTTTTATTATAAAGAATGCACTTCATTTTGAACATGGACTTTTCCGGAATAGAATTATCGCTATAATACAATAAGCGGCGCTTTCGTCAGTTTACGACCCGGTTTCCTACAAAATTCAGAAAAGCTTTTACTACCGGATTAGGATTGTCCTTTCTGGCGATCACACAGCATCGGCTGATCATATCCGGAAACTCCCAGAAATCATACCTGCCGTCGCCGAACACTCTGGAAGAATAATCAGACAGACAGATTCCGTTTCCCATTTCCACATTAAAAAGCTGGGCTTCTATAGAATTGACATTTTTTGTTTCTGGCATTTCTATATCATATTTCTCGCAAAATTGTTTTAAACATATAGTATCCAGAGAATTTGTATCCTCAGACATAATAATAAATGTTTCTTTCTTGAACTCATTTTCCAGAAGCCTGTCCATATCGGTTTCAAACCTGCCCCTGGCGGACATAACACATAAAGGGCTTTCAAAAACAATCCTTCCTGTAAAAGCTGAATTCATCTGCAGACTCTGTTCATGGGCAAATACCGCGTCCAGCATATTCTGCGCAGTTTCCTCCACAAGAATATTATGGTCGCTCCTTTTTAATTCTACTTTTACCTCTGGATAAGTTTCCCGGAAACTGCCTAAAATAGGCACCAGTATTTTGTCCGGACTCATCCCATTGATGTAGCCGATCCGCAGTATATTAGCATGACTTTTATGAAGATTTCTGGCCTCTGCAATCGTTTCTTCCAAGAGATTATCCATATATTGCAGTTTTGGAAATAAGAGCTGTCCCTCCGGAGACAGTTCCACTTTGCGCTTTGTTCTTATAAACAGCGTCAGGTTCAGATTTTTTTCCAGGGCTGAAATATGCATGCTCAGGGTTGACTGGGATATACACATTTCTCTGGCGGCCTGGGTAAAATTCAGATGTCTGGCCAGAGCCAGGAAGCATTTTACTTGAATATCTGTCATGATACATTTCTCCTTCCCGGTTTGTCTTTTCACTTTTTGTGATAAACGAATACTTTTTATAATTTATTTTTTACAAAAAAGATTTACCCACTCTCACTTCTTTGGTATAATCGAACTAATTTAACTAGAATATTTTTCTGTTTTATAGCATTTTCACTATATTTTTCTACAAATGAAGAAAGGTGGATCCATATGAATTTTCAACAGCTGGAATATTTTTTGTCTTTGTGTCAGAATATGAATTACTCCGAAACAGCCAGAAGACTCTATGTTTCCCAGCCCACTGTGAGCAAGCAGATTGCCGCTCTTGAAAGCGAATTGAACATGAAGCTTTTTAAGCGCTCCAGTAATGGCCTGGCCCTGACTGCAGAAGGTCAGATCATGCAGAACGCTTTTGAACATGCCATCCATATCATAAACGCAGCCAAAGAAGATGCTTTGCATTTATCTGTCCAGAAATCGCGTACCATCCATTTTGGGATCCTGGAAGGCGCAGATATTGTTTCACCCATTATGGGATCACTGGCAGAACTGGAAAAACAGATTGAAAATACAAATTTTTCCTTTGATTTTCTGAATCACGGGACCTTAAACCATAAATTGGAATATAACGAAATTGACCTTGCAGTTACGTTGCTGGAAGAAGTTCTTGCAAACCCTATGATTGAATATATCCCCCTACGAGACCTTACTCACGGCCTTGTTGCTCACCGGTCTCTGCTAAAATCATACTCTAGAAATCCTATATCCGACCTGTGTCAAAACTGTAATTTTTACATTACTTCCAATGGTTCAAGAGGATACAAAAAATATGTCCGGGATCTGTGCCAAGAGTTAAATCTAAATGAATCCTGCTTCCACATCGTTCCTGATATTGAGACTCAGATACTGAACGTAGAATCCGGCATGGGAATTTCTGCTGTAAGCCTTACTCCCAGAATAGAAAATAATCCGTCTTTACTATTTTTCCCACTGGAAGGATTCAGTATAACTATAGTCGCAGCCTGGCACAAAAACAATACAAATGAAGGCCGACGCCAGCTGATTCGAATGATTCGAAAACATCGTAAAGAAAACAACGGAGTATTCTGAAAAGAGACTGTATTACGGCTGATTCGCGCGCCATCCTACAGTCTCTTTCCTGTTTTAATATGTTAATATATTACCTTGCAAATATACGGCTCCACATCCTTTGCCGCTACCCCTTCCAGGGAAGCTTCAAATTCTTTTGTAAAGTCCGCCGAAAAATGCTCCTGAAAACATTTTTCATCCTCCCACGTCTCACACATCCAGAAGATATTTTCGTTTTCCGTACTCTGGAGCACTTCATATGACAAGCATCCCGGATATGCCTTTGTCTGAGGCGCCAGTTTCAATATATTTTCCCGGAATACTTCACACTGTCCGGGTACCACTTCCATCTTTGCCAAAACTCTGAACATAGTCGCACACACCTCTGTTTCTGTTAAAATCACTCTTATGCTTCATCTGTACTTCTGAAAAATTCTTCCTCCAGAGCCTCATCTGATACGCCTGCTTTCTGACGGGCTTTTGTCCCAATGTCAGGTACAAAAAGCATAAGCACTGCGGATATTACGATCACAACGGCAATTCCGTAGAAAATAAGATTGATCTGCGATCCTACAATCGTTCCCAGAATATAGGACGGTACCAGGAAGGCTCCCAGATTCTGCATAGTGGACTGCACGCCGCCTGCCGTTCCCACAGAATCCTGATGAATTCCCGGAAGCAGAGCAGGCCATTGTTTCATCAGCGGAATTCCGTTTCCGATCAGTGAAATTCCAAGGACGAACAGAACCATGGCGCCGATTCCGAATCCGGGTATGGACCAGGATATGCACAGCAGCGCCGCACCAAGGATACATATCAGGATCGTTCCCGCTTTCATATAACCGGTTTTTGTAATAAGCGCCGGTATAACCAGCATCAGGGGAACAGCCACAATAGCAGATACACTAGATAATACCCCTGCTTCAATTGCGGACATCCCTTTTACTGTTGTAGCTCCCACTACCATATAAGTGGAACAGGAAATAAACGCCCCCATCATACAGAACATCGCAATGGAGTTAATCCACAAATGTCTGTTTCCGATTACATTTTTAATGTATTTCATAACAGGTTCCGACTTCACATCCGGAGCGCCTTCCGGTTTTACCTTTGCCAGAAGTATCCACAACACCACCGCTATTACAACTGTGATCA
>CAKNLF010000141.1 GCA_930989305.1 uncultured Roseburia sp.
GATATCTGCCGGAAATATAAATATGGAAAAAGTTATTGCGTTTACAGATAAATACAGCGGAAGGGATGTGTCACTGACAATTGAAAGCAGGACCTGTCATGACAGTATCCGATGGATGCAGGAAAAATTTCATTTTAAATAAAAATAATACAGCCGTCCGGTGTTTGCGACCAAACGGCTGTATTTTTATGCTTCCTCATACCGGATCTGAATGATCTGTTGGATCAGATCTACAGTGCCTTCAACTCCGTAAATGGAAGTGTTCAGGCAGGCGTTGTACAGTTCCGGGCTGCCCCAGGTGTTGTTTGTATAATATTTGTAAAAGGCCTGGCGGGAACGGTCAAACTGCTGGATGTTCTTTTTGGCTTGGGCCTGAGTGCAGTCAAAGCGGCTCATTTCCACAAGCACTCGCTTTTCAAAAGGCGCGCACAGGAAAATAGAAATGTGAGGGATCTGCATTTGTTTCAGGATGTGATCCGCGCATCTGCCAAGAAAGATGCAGTTTTCCTCCTGGGCGATCTTCTGGATCATTTCCCGTTCCATAAAAAACAGTTTGTCGTGAGCCAGAGAACCAAGCTTTGGAAATCTGGGAATCCAAAAGGAGCCGGACGCAGCCGATTCCGAAGGATCGTATCCGTCAAATGCGTCCAGGTCCATATTGTAGTGCCTTGCGGCAATGGAGAGGATGTCTTTGTCGTAAAAGGTGAGTCCGGTACGTTTCGCAAGTGCTACGCCTGTTTCCTGTCCCCGGCATCCGTACTGTCTGCTCAGGCAGACGATGATTTTTTTCCCTGGAGGAATAGGTTTGCCCTTTTGCCGGATGGCTTTCAGTCCGGCAGTGAGATTGTAGGCGTCCGCGTCATAGGAATAGATCTGATCTTCCAGTTCCTGATATTCTTCCAGAAGCGTTTCATATTCTTCTGAGTCCGGCAGGGTGCTGAGCATATTGGACAAAAGGATCATTTCCGTTTTCAGAAAGCGGTTTTTGTCGCTGCGAAGCTGCTGGATGATCTGATTCACAGAGACAGTCTTGACCGCTGGGAACACCTTCCCCAGGGTGCTGCCGGTAGCTTTGTAGATTTTGGAATCCAGTTCGTAAATACGAGTGGCCAGATCCTTTTCAAAATAGTTATTGTTCATAAAAACCTCCTGATATACATATACAATTGCCGCAGACAGGGCGCGTCAGTATCCCCATCTTTCTTCTATAAGATAAGTATATTGGATATTGTCAGATATTACCATAACTTTTTGTTATTATTCGGTATATTTTTTGAGAGATACGGTAAAGGTGCATCCATGTCCGGGCTTGCTGGAACAGCTGATATTGCCTCCATGGAGCTGGGCAACCTTTTGGGCAATGGACAGCCCCAGTCCTGCCCCTTCATTTTTGTGGGAAGTGTCTCCCTGGAAAAACTGTTCAAATATGTGGGAGAGGGTATCTTTGTCCATACCGGGTCCCTGATCCCGCAGATAAATCTGGAAAGTATATTGGGTCTCGATCAGACTGATGTCGATCAGTCCTCCTTTTGGGGAGTATTTTATCCCGTTGTCTAAAAGATTCAGCCATACTTCAGAAAGGAGTTCCTCATCGCCTATATAAATGGTATGAGGGAGATGAAGCTGAAAGTTCAGATGTTTTTTCGACCATTGGGGTTCCAGGAGCAGAATAATCTGCCGGATCTGTTCATCCAAAGAAAAACTCCGGTGCTTTAAGCGGATCTTATCATTGGACAGCTTGGACAGCCGCAGGATATTGCTGGTAAGTTTGGACAGCCTGCCGCTTTCCTGCACGATCAGCCTGGCATATTCTTTTCGATCTTTTTCCGACAGATTGTCTTCTGTCAGAAGCATTCCGTATCCGTTGATAATGGCCAGCGGAGTTTTGAATTCGTGGGAAACATTGGAGATAAAATCTTTTTTCAGGTACTCATTGCTGCGCAGCTCACGGATCATAATGTTAAACTGTTTGGCCAGATCTCCCAGTTCATCTTTACGCCCTGATTCTTCTACCTCAATGTCAAAATTACCGGCAGTGATCTCCTTGGCCGCTTTGGAAAGATCTACAATAGGACTGGCTGTACGTTTTACCAGAGCCGCCACAAGCATGATGACGATAAAAAGGGCTGCCACAAAAAGGAACAGATCCTTCAGGGCATATCCGAATATTAAAATACGAAAATCATTTCTGGAAAAAAAGATATCGTTTCTTACCATCCACATCATAGTCACTGAAGCCAGTGAGGAAAACAGGATCAGCAGAATAAAAATCAGGCCCAGACGCCGTCGAATTCGTTTCATAATCACACTCCGTTTCGTATCCGATTGTCATTGTCATGTGCCGGATCATAACAGATGTCCGGCAGTTACTTTAAGACAGCTTTGTATCCCAGTCCCCGGATGGTCTGTATTTCAAAAGAATCCATATGGGAAAGCTTTTCTCTGAGACGTTTGATATGCACGTCGACCGTCCGGGGATCTGTTTCTGTATCAACGCCCCAGATCTCATCCATGAGATTCTGGCGGGTAAAGATCTTATCCGGATAGGACAGCAGCTTGTGGAGGAGCAGAAACTCTTTCTGGCGCAGTTCGATCTGCTCATCACGGAAAGTTACAGTCAAGGTATTTGCATTCAGCGTGCAGTCTCCCACTGTCAGAATATGTTTTTCGGAAATGTTCGCACGGCGCAGCAGGGCTTCCACCCGCAGCAGCATTTCGTCCATATCGATGGGTTTTGTCATATAATCGTCCGCTCCGTTTTTAAATCCTTCCCGCTTGTCCTCAAGTGTGGATTTTGCGGTGATAATCAGGATAGGGAGGGAATAATTGGCGCTGCGTATTTCTGATGTGAGCTGGAATCCGTCCATATGGGGCATCATAACATCCGCGATTATAAGATGGATCTGATTGTGAGCCAGGATGTCCAGCGCCTGACATCCATCATCTGCTTCCAGGACATTGTAGCCTCCCCGGAGCAGATGGATTTTGATCAGATTGCGGTAAGCTTCATTGTCTTCCGCCACAAGTATATTGACCATGAGAAAGCCTCCTGGGTACTGTAGATTTTCTACAGTTTACCACGGCTGGAAAGGGAAAAGCAAGTTTGAGGAAAAAGTATTATACTGATTTTAATACAAGATCTAAGGGCATGTGGTGAAATTGCCGGAAATGAAAGAACTGTAAAGAACAGCATAGGATGTTATAGCATGATGCGTTTTTTTGTGCTAAACTAATTCGGGGAAGTATCATTTTTGATATTTCCCCAAATTACATTTATGAGGAGAAAAATTATGTTGGAATGTTTGGCTGTAGGCTTGGGAGGTTTTATCGGTTCCGTATGCCGATATCTGGTGGGAAAGATCCCGCTGAAAAACCCGGCGGCCTTTCCGGTAAACACTTTTTTGATCAATATAGGAGGGGCCTTCGTCATAGGATGTCTGGCGGCGGCCGCGGCAAAGAATATACATATTAACGATAAGCTGATGCTTTTTTTGAAAGTGGGGATCTGCGGAGGCTTTACCACTTTTTCTACATTTTCTCTGGAAGCGGCAGAGCTGATGAAATCCGGAGCAATTCCTGCGGCGCTGCTGTATATCGTTTTAAGCGCAGTGTTGGGGATATTGGCGGTTTTTGCCGGTCAGTATGTGATACGGTAAAGGATGAAAGCAGAATAAAAATGGAAAAATACAAAGGAACATATTTATTTGTTTTATAAAGGAAAGCGGAGGATGAACAGATGGCAGTGATTCTGGGAATTGATATCGGAACGTCCAGTGTAAAAGGGATGCTTCTGGACACGGAAAAGGGTGTGCTGGGCGTAAAGACAAAATCTTATGGAGTGGATATCCCAAGGCCGGGATGGGCTCAGCAGGATCCGGAACTTTGGTGGAATTCTCTGAAAGAAGTTCTGACATGGCTTAGATCCCATTATGCAGAGGATTACGAAAACATCCAGGCAGTGGGATATTCCGGACAGATGCACGGGCTGGTAGCTGTAGGCGCGGACAAAAAACCGGTGAGACCGGCAATTATCTGGCTGGATCAGCGCTCCAAAAAGCAGCTGGAAGAAATCTGCCGGGCCTTTACGGAAGATGAGATGGGCCGGCTCTTTGCCAACAGAGTCAGCGGCGGATTTGCGTTTCCATCTCTGCTGTGGATACGGGAGGAGGAACCGGAGGTCTTTGAAAAAATCCGAAGCATTTTCTGTCCAAAAGATTATCTGCGGATGAAAATGACAGGAAAGATAGGAACGGATGTAACAGACGCTTCTTCAACGGGTATGTTTTCCACTGCGAAAAGAGACTGGGCCTGGGAAGCAATCCAGCGGTTTCAGCTGCCGAAAAGCATTTTTCCGCCAGTAATGGAAACCTGCTGCGTTGCCGGTACGGTCAGCAGAGAATGCAGCGGGGAAACCGGACTGCCGGAGGGAATTCCTGTGGTGGCGGGATCCGGAGATCAGCAGGCTCAGAGCATCGGAAACGGCGTGTTCCGTCCGGGAAAAATGATCTGCAATATAGGGACAGGAGGACAGATTTCAGCTTTCCTTGATGCACCGGTCTATGACAGGAAGCTTCGTACCAATACTTTCTGCCACGCCATAAAAAATGCGTATACGATCTTTGGGGCGACTCTTTGCAGCGGTATGTCCATGAACTGGGCCAAAAACAAGATCTTTCAGATTGAAGATTATGAAACCGTCAACCGGATGGCAGCGTCGGTGGCGCCGGGTTCTGACGGCCTGATCTATCTGCCCTATCTGTCAGGGGAGCGTACGCCTCATATGGATCCTGACGCAAAAGGTATGTTTTTCGGTCTGATGCTGGGGCATGAGCGGGCCCATTTCCTCCGGGCTGTTATGGAAGGCGTCACCTACAGCCTGAAAGAATGTCTGGAAATTATAGAAGAACAGGGTGTGGCGTCAGAGGAGATTATTGCTTCCGGAGGGGGCGCGGCATCACCGCAGTGGCTGCAGATTCAGGCGGATATATTCGGAAAACCGGTATCTGTCAGTGAAGTA
>CAKNLF010000142.1 GCA_930989305.1 uncultured Roseburia sp.
CCGGTATCCGGATCTTTTTCAGAAGTCCTGATACGCAGTCAAAAGAAAGCAGCCAGGTGAGAACTGCCGCCAGCAGGAAGCACAAAAGCAGACTTTTTTCTGTCAGTTCGGTAACTGCCGGTATCTCCCTTAAAATCCGCAGCGCAACCCCATGGAACAGATAAATGCCCAATGTATTTTGGCCGATCCTGGTCAGATACCCCAGCCTGCGCTTTGGTACAAAGATCAGCAGCACAAAAATCCACAGATAGGCCAGCAGATAACACAACGCCTTGATCCACGGAGTCAGACTGGTGTCCACGTAGGAATAAGTTCCGAAAAACCATTCCGGATTCCACAGATCCCTTGTAAACCAAAGGACTGCCATCATAACTCCGGCGATCACCAGCGCTGATATTTTCCATTTCATATGTTCTCTGCTCAATATTTTCTTTCTGTTGGACAGATAATCCTTTACCGTACCGTTGCTCTTTCCATAATAGCCGGTAAGATAAAAAGGCAGGAATGTGACTACACGGTTTGCCGCCAGAAAATTATCTGTTCCCACGCTGCAGCTTATGATCATCCCCATGGCAAATGCGATGATTACATTTCTGACCTGTTTTCTGCGATCATCTGTATCAAATACCGGCAAAAGTATGTTGTACAGGATCATTGCCAGCAGATACCAGAGGGTCCACATAGGGAAAAACAGCTGAAAGTCAAAAAATGCATGTTCCGGATCTTTTATAAGCATGACCACATAATCGATCACTTCCTGGGCTGTCTGAAAGATCAGATACAGGATCAGCAGCTGTCCGATCACCTTCTTTGGATCCGATCTGGCAAAGTATCCGGTCACAAATAAGAAGGCCGGCATATGGAAACTGAAAATAACAAGATAAATCCAGTCTCCCACACTGTCATCCCCGGCAAAATTGCTGAGCACATGTCCCAGGACAACCAGAAAAATCAGCAGAGCTTTCATATTATCAAAATACGCATTCCGCTCCTTTGCCATAACTTCTGTTTTCTCCCCCTTTTTCACTTACACAGCCGGCCCTTTACCACATTTTAAATGTACGGATTATTTTCCCGAATACTTTGTATCTCACTGTTTCCAGCTCACCGGCCGCCTTTTTCAGCTCCGCGCGTATTGGGATCCCCTGAGGGCAATGCTGCTCGCACTTGCCGCATTCCACGCAAAGGGAAGCGCTGGTGGGATTGTGGCGCATCAGGGTACACTGCATATATCCTTTTCTGGCAGCTCCCTTTCCTTCGCTGTAGATACGGTTATAGGAGCTGAACGCCATGGGAATATCCACACCTTTCGGACAGGGCATACAGTAGCCGCATCCTGTGCATCCCACTTTCATACTCTGGTTGATCTCTTTTTTAATGGATTCGATAAACGCAAAATCTTCCTTTAGAAAAGATCCCGGACTCATCTCCGAAGCGATCCGGCAGTTTTCACGTATCATCTCTATGGAATTCATTCCGGACAAAACAGCGGTGATCTCCGGCTGGTCCCACAGCCATCGAAAGGACCATTCCGCGGCAGTACGGTGGGTATAATGATCCGCCACCATCTGCTTTGCTTTTTCCGGCAGAAGTTCTACCAGCTTTCCGCCCCGCAAAGGCTCCATGATCATCACCGGAATTCTTTTTTTCGCCGCATACTGAAGTCCTTTTCTTCCGGCCTGACTGTTCTCATCCAGATAATTGTACTGGATCATACAGAAATCCCACGGATAAGCATCCAGCAGATCACAAAACTGAGCTGTATTCCCATGATAAGAAAATCCGATCTGGCGGATCTGTCCCTTTTCCTTTTTTCCCTGTATCCAGTCTTCTATGCCAAGAGCTTTCAGCCTTTCCCATGTACGTATATCCGTAAGCATATGCATCAGATAATAATCGATATAATCTGTTCTCAGGCGTTTCAGCTGTTCCTTAAAGGTCTTTTCCAGCCCCGCCTGTGATTTTATCAGGTAATGAGGCAGTTTGTCCGCAATATAAATCTGCTCTCTGCAATTGTTTTTTTCAAATATTTCTCCGATGGCAGCTTCGCTTCCGCCGTAAATATATGCCGTATCGAAATAGTTGATCCCCAGTCTGACAGCCTCCATGATCTCCGCTTCCGCTTTGGCCATATCAATCTTGCCGCCTTTTTTCGTAAATCTCATACAGCCGTATGCCAGAGAAGAAACCGGATGTCCATATTTGTCATATCTGTACTGCATATCTGTCTCCTGTCATTGTCCTTGTATACGGTAACTCCTGTTTTCCAAGGGAACCTCTTAACTTTCCCCTTCTGAAAACACTGCTTCTCTTTTATCGAGAAGTCTTTTTCATTTTAATCTTTTTTGGAAATTTTCGCAACCGGCTGAACATTTTTTCAACGTTTCATTTTGTTAGCACTCATTTAAAAAGAGTGCTGATTTTCTATTGACTTTTGTTTTCTTTCGTATTATAGTTTGTAATAGATTGAAAAAAGACTATTATTATAAGGAGTGATTTTAATGAGTAATAAACATGGAAGCCTTTCCATTAACAGTGAAAATATTTTCCCTATTATAAAAAAATGGCTGTATTCAGATCACGACATCTTTTTCCGTGAACTGATATCAAACGGCTGCGACGCTATTACCAAATTGAAAAAACTGGATATGATGGGTGAATTTTCTATTCCTGATGATTATGAACCCAAAATCCGCGTACTTGTAAATCCGGATGAAAAAACTTTGAAATTTATTGATAACGGTCTTGGTATGACTGCCGATGAAGTAGAAGAATACATCAATCAGATCGCCTTCTCCGGCGCCGCTGATTTCCTTGAAAAATATAAAGACAAGGCCAACGAAGATCAGATCATCGGTCATTTCGGTTTGGGATTCTATTCCGCGTTCATGGTTGCAGACGAAGTGCACATCGATACTCTTTCCTATAAAGAAGGGGCTCAGCCTGTTCACTGGGAATGTGACGGAGGTACGGAATTTGATATGTCAGAGGGAAGCCGTACAGAATTCGGTACGGAGATCACCCTTTTCTTAAATGAAGACTGCGTGGAATTTTCCAACGAATACCGTGCCCGGGAAGTTATCACAAAGTACTGCTCTTTCATGCCTGTAAATATTTATCTGGAAAAGGAAAACGCTGAGCCTGAATATGAGACAATCCCGGCTGACGAAGTAACAGACAAAGACACTGTCATCGAAAGAATCGTGGAGGAAGCAAAAACCGAGGAAAAAGAAAACGAAAACGGCGAAAAAGAAGTTGTGGAAGTATCTCCCCGCCAGGAAAAAGCGAAGATTCTCAAACGTCCGGTTCCGTTAAACGATATTCATCCTCTGTGGACCAAACATCCCAATGAATGTACCGATGAGGAATACAAAACCTTTTACCGCAATGTTTTCCATGATTACAAGGAGCCTCTCTTCTGGATCCACCTGAACATGGATTACCCATTTAATCTGAAAGGAATCCTGTATTTCCCGAAAATCAATACAGAATACGACTCCATTGAAGGAACGATCAAACTGTATAACAATCAGGTATTTATCGCGGATAATATCAAAGAAGTCATCCCGGAATTTCTGATGCTGCTTAAAGGCGTCATCGACTGTCCGGACCTGCCTTTGAATGTATCAAGAAGCGCTCTGCAGAATGACGGATTTGTACAGAAAATATCTGATTACATTACAAAGAAGGTAGCTGACAAGCTTACCGGCATGTGCAAAACAGATAAGGAAAATTATGAAAAATACTGGGACGATATCAGTCCGTTTATTAAGTTCGGCTGTCTGAAAGATGAAAAATTCTGCGACAAGATGAACGACTATATCCTCTTTAAAAACCTGGAGGGCAAATACCTCACTCTTCCGGAACTGTTAAAGAAAGAGGAAGAAAACAAAGAAGACGCCAAAGACCAGGATGCAGATAAAACAGATTCCGAAGAAAATGACCAGGAAAAAGAAGATACAAGAAAAACAATTTACTATGTAACAGATCCCAATCAGCAGGGACAGTACATCAAAATGTTCAAAGAACAGAACATGGATGCGGTCATCCTGGATCACAATATTGATACTTCTTTTATCTCACAGCTGGAACACCGCAACCAGAACTACAAGTTCATGCGTATTGACGCGGATGTAACAGAAGCCTTAAAAGAGGATGTTTCAGAAGAAGAACTGAAATCCGCTTTGGACAGCCTTACGGAAACATTCCGAAAAGCTCTGAACAACGACAAGCTGGATGTAAAAGTCGAAAAATTAAAAGATACTTCTATTGCTTCCGTTATTACGGTCAATGAAGAAAGCAGACGTATGCAGGATATGATGAAAATGTACAATATGTACGGTATGGATCCGTCTATGTTCAATGCCGGTGAAACACTTACATTAAATGTAAACAACGACCTGGTACAGTACATTCTCAACAGCAAAGATTCCGAACATGTACCGGTATTCTGCGAACAGTTATACGATCTGGCCAAACTGTCCAACCAGCCGCTGAATCCGGAAGAAATGAGCAAATTTGTAAAACGGAGCAATGATATTATGATGCTCCTGGCAAAATAAACCTTCCATATACAAATGATCTATTGGAAAAGCACACACCTCTTACGTCAGGTTTGAATCCTGACGCAGGAGGTGTTTTCCTATTCTATTCTTTTCATTCTTTTCACAGAATTTTAATTGCAACCTTCCCCGGCGGAATTTATAATAAAAGAATTATAGATAAGAGTAGGTGAAAAGCTCATTTTTAAGCCTTTCACCTACTCTTATCTAAAAAAATCTTTACTGTCTCTATTTTATATTAATAACAATTTTTACAACGTCTTCCTTTTCCACTTTCTTCTATTG
>CAKNLF010000143.1 GCA_930989305.1 uncultured Roseburia sp.
CCTGACTGGCCGGGAAATGCGGCCCTGCTGGCCGCAGAAAGTGGCTGTTTGCATCCCATAAGCGCATGTGTTCTTTCAAAAATTCCGTTGATCAGCATCATATAAGATATTTTATTTTCCCTGTCCCATCCTGCAGTTTCCCTGGCGGCAGCAGCTTCCCAGTCGACAGATTTCAGATTCGGAAATACAAGTTCCTCTTTCCAGTTGCAGATATCTGTCAAACGTTTCGTACCCGGTTTTACCATAGGCGCCATTACCGCTGGAACAAATTCCCATTCAACTCCAAACCAGTCTCTACCGCCTTCCTTTGGTCTTTCATGGATTTCTTCCGGCTGGCTGAAATCAAAATCCGTAAAAAAGCATGGAACATAATGGATATCTTTGTGATGATATACCTGCAGCAATTCTTCTCTTCTTGTCATCAATATATACCTCCTGAACACGTTCGTACGATTCCATCTGAAATTAGTATATATTTTTACGAGATAACTGTAAAAAGCTTAAAAAATACAGTGCCATGTTCATTAGACATGGCACTGTATTTTTTAAGCTTTTTTTATTATATAGAGACCTCTTATTCAATCGGCTTTTTTACTTGTTCAACTTTTTTCCTATCCATGTATCCGAATGTTTCGTCAGATGTTTCTACTAAAATACCGTTGCTCGTATCTCCACGTTTTTCAAATGTTTCACCTTCTGACAGATATCCCACTATTTTTTCACCTCTGTTATAGAAAGCAGCAGTGCCTGCATTGACGGTCTGTACCTCAGAAGACAGCGCTTCATATATGGGTACCTGATCCGCCTTTGCCTGTGAGAAATAAGTATATAAAGACACTAAATCTTCTTTTTCCCCTAAAATATAATAATCATTGAACGGATTCTTTATATCTCACAGGATCCGGATTTTCCTCAAAAATCCTTTTAAATCCGGCAGGATCTCCTTAGGCAGCTGAAAATGCCGCTTTTCGCCAAATATACTGCTTTCTATTAAATATTCTGACATTGTCTTGTGTTTCATTCCATCCAGTCCAAGCTCACACAGTCTGCTGCATAAAAGCGGAATTCCATCTGAAGCCCAGAATCCGCTGATATATCCGCTGCTCATACCTCCGTGAGCGAATTTTTCCACATAAACACTCATATCTTCTGAAATTCTGCATCCGCATGTTTCCAGTGTGATCCTGTTCATTTCTTTTATAAATCCGTGCAGATCCAGTGCGGAAAAGCAGGGAGCATCAAAATGTTCCATTAAAAAGCTCCAGTAATAAATATCACCTCTTGCTCCCCACCTGTCAGGCATCTGAAAAAATGCCCGGCTTTTTCTCTTTTCGTATATTTTCGCCAGCCCCGGATCATTGCAGAAAATCAAAATTTCATACTTTCGCGCGTCAGAAGCTCGTTTCGACAGATATCGAACAGACTCACTCCAGGCGCATTCCAGAGAATCCTCTTTCGCCCAGCCTATGCTTCCTGTTCCAAGGAGAGGGATCAGAATCCTCGGGCCGTAAGCCCGGCTCAGACATCTGCGGTAACATCCTCTTAAATCCTCCACCGAATGTTTACTGTCTAATGAAGGAACTACGGCATGGATAATCTGTCCGGCTCCTATATCAAAGCCTTCCGTAACAAAGCATTCTCCTTCCCGGAGAGCTCCTGTTTCCTCGCATGCTTCCCTCATTCTTTTTCCACCCAGACTATGTACGATCCGGTCCAGTCCTCCGCCGCCGGACAGCCCTCTGTCACTGGGATTAAGCAGAGTATCTTTTTTTGAAAGTCTGTTCAGATCTATGTTTTCTGTGATCAACTGTATTCCCATACACTGCTTCTCCTTGTAAACTCCCTTTTGATTTCTATTTCATCACTTCATGGAACGGGCCATAGCGGCAATATCACCCACCCTGTTTAATACAATACTCGGACGGTAGGCAAATGTTTTCAAAGTATCTTCCGTAGAAACACCGGAAAGAACCAGTACAGTAGTCATACCGCTTTCCATTCCGGAAACCACATCAGTATCCATCCGGTCTCCGATCATAACCGCGTCGCCGGAATGACAATTCAGCATACGCAGACCGGTACGCATCATGAGAGGATTTGGCTTTCCGCAAAAATAGGCCCGGGTTCCCGTAGCCATTTCAATAGGCGCTACCAGCGCCCGGCAGGCAGGTGCAATTCCATTTTCAATGGGACCGGACACATCGGAATTGGCTCCGATCAGTTTAGCGCCTCCAAGTACAAGATTTGTTGCTTTGGTAATCGTATCCAAAGAATAGGATCTGCCTTCTCCGATCACCACATAGTCCGGATTCACGTCATTCATCGTAATGCCCGCGTCATAAAGGGCATTGAAAAGTCCGGCTTCCCCAATGGCAAATACAGAGCAGCCTGGAGCCTGTTCTTTTAAAAATGCCGCTGTAGCCAGGGCGCTTGTATAAAAATGTTCTTCCGGTACATCCAGTCCCATCCGGGCAAGTTTCTGATTCAGCTCCTTAGGCGTATAGCCGCTGTTGTTGGTCAGAAACAGATATTCTTTTTTCTCCTCATGGAGCCACTGAATAAACTCCGCCACCCCAGGCAGAACCTGATTACCGTGATAGATCACACCATCCATATCGCAGATAAAACCTGTTTTTTCATTAAAATTGATTTCCTTTTGAATATTCATTGTCTGTATTCCTTTCCATTTAAATGAATTTTTTTGTTATTTTCAGATCTTTTTTCAGTATATCAGATAATGCCTCTCTTTTCTATAAATTGTATGTTAAGAATAAACATGACTCTACAGGACTTATTATAAAAATATTTTCCCATGAAACAGTTTTCTATTTGCAATCCCCGGATCCCGCAATCATTTTTCCAAGTTCATATGCCTTTCTGCAGTCCTCATTCCAGTGCTGTTCCTTATATTTTGCTTTTTCCTTTTCCGAAAACCAGTCGGAGACATACTTATCATAATCGTCAAACTGATAAGTATTAAAGGCATAACAACTTCCTGCATATCCGAAGAAATTTTTTGCAAGGGTCTCCCATGTCTGCAAAAATGTTTCATAACGGGCCTGTTCAAATTGCTGCCTGGTTACGTTCATAGTATAAAGAAACCCAAAGGGTATTTTCTTTTCCTGTATACCGCTGCGGTCCTGAGAGTAGACGGTGTACGGAAACATAAGCCGTTCATAAAAACTATGAAGCTGTCCGGTAATGTTTTGAAAATAAATGGGAGATCCCACGATCACTCCGTCACTTTCCAGGATTTTTTCAAGAACATGTTTCAGTTCGTCTTTTAAAGCGCATGTACCATAAGAACTGCCTCCTTTTCTTTTGCATGCAAAACAGCTCCGGCAACCTGTATAGTTAAGATCATACAGATCAATCCGTTCTGTCAGAACTTCTTCTTGCGGGAATGCTGCTTTTGCGCCGGCCAGCGCCTGATCAATCAGCTGCGCCGTATTTTTATTTTTTCTGGGACTTCCGTTAATTCCGTATATTCTTTTCATTTCTGCAACCCCTGCCTTTCTGAAAACATAAGTTATGCAAACTATCCCCTTAAACAATCTGCCGTTTCCTCATTATATAATATTATTCGGCATAAATATTTCTGCCAAATTCGTATGCTTCGTTTAAATGGTTTGTTTTATCAATTTGGGGCAGTCCATCCGTATGACCGCAGCCACCTGCAAGAAGCATTCCCTTATCTCTAAAGCCAATATAATTTATAAACACATACCGATAATATGATACAGCATGTTCAAATGTCCAGAAATTATTATCTGCCGCTGTCATTAAAAGGGCACAATCTTTTATAGGATATTTTTCATATCTTCCAAATGGTGGATTTTCATCTTTTATGGCAATACAGTAGAATCGTTCAATAAAGGCTTTGATTCGTGCTGATATTGACCAAAAATAAAGCGGAGAAGCAAAAACAAGACAGTCAGCTTCTTTTATTTTAGGAACCAATTCATTAAAAGAGTCCTTTTGTATACAGGGTTTCTCATAACGACAGGCATTACATCCCAAACAAGGTTTCACCTCTTTTTTTGCAAGGGATATAACTTCTACGGAATGTCCTTTTTCTCTGGCTCCTTTTATAAAACTTTCCACAAGCTGTGCCGTATTTCCCTTTGCTTTTCCGCTGCTTTGGATTATAAGTAATCTTTTTCATTAATCTAATCTCTCCATTCTTCGTTCTCTGTTATTTGCTCTTCCGGAAAAAATTTGTTTGTCATAGAGAATAACTCCCTTCAAATTTGATAGTCTGTAATGCCTTCTCTGTATAGAATATTTAAACCGATCCGACAGTTTACAACAAACTGTAACCACTCCTCTGTCATCTCACTAAACTTTTTAATATTCAGGCTCTTATCGGGTGAATACTCATAACAATTTACAATATGCTTTCTTCGTTTTGTCAAAGCCCAGCGTTTTGCCTGTTTTTCTAAAATTGTACAGTAAAATCCATAGCCAAAATCTTTGTAAAAACCATTTTCCAAAATTTGCGGTTCCTGAACTATTACAACTTCCATGATATAAAATCATATACTTTTTACCCCTTCACAAATTAGGTAATATTACTCTGTTCAACTCCATGATAAATGGAATTTAAAACTCGTATCTTGTTTCATTTGAAAGTAACAGTCCGTCCGTTAATTCCACACATAAAATTATGGTGTTTTCATCATCAAAATTATTATGTCCATTGTCGATCCACTCAGAAAATACATTTTTCA
>CAKNLF010000144.1 GCA_930989305.1 uncultured Roseburia sp.
AGAGATCCTGGCCTTTTTGAAAAAACGGCGGGGGATCCTGGAAGGCGTATGTATCTCCGGCGGGGAACCCACCCTCCAGCCGGATCTGCCGGCCTTTATCCGACGGATCAAAGATCTGGGATATCCGGTAAAGCTGGATACCAACGGCACAAATCCCCATATGCTTGCCCTGCTGATCCGGGAGGGACTGATCGACTATGCCGCCATGGATATCAAAGGCACACCGGAACAATATCCGGCCCTGTGCGGCATGGATCCGGCCTCTTTTTTGACGGATCCCATTTTGCGTTCCGTTTCTTTGCTGAAAGAACAGACAAAGATCCCTTTTGAATTTCGCACCACCCTGATCCGGGAGTTCCACACCGAAAAAGATCTGCTCCGGATCTGTCAGTGGATCGCTCCGGCGCCCCTTTATGCCCTGCAGATGTTCCGCCGGGCCGATACCGTCCCGGATCAGGATCTCCATCCCTGGCCGCCGGATCAGATGAAACACTTTCGGGATATCTGTCTGGCCTATATTCCAAATACGATCCTCAGGGGCATGGATTAGCTTTCTCGCATTTCCAGGAACCGATACCAGTACCCGAACTCTCCGGTGCGCTGAACGCACTCCTCCTGGGTCCGAAACTCCGGAAATCCGAAAATAGAAGCCATGACCCGCTCCTGGTTCTGAAAGACCCCCGGCACTCCCATAAACCATTTTTCTTCTTTTTCCATATAGCCAAACAGCAGCGTCCCGTAGCTGAAATACCCGTGCAGGAGAAAACTGTTGTTGCGCAGATACCAAAACTCCTTCGGCAGCATTTTAAAATCTTTCAGATCAAAACGTACTGCCCTTACATGGCGCTCCCCCGCGAAAGGAAAAATTTCCATATATTCCTGCTTGAATCTTCCCCAGGCGCCTTCCATGGGATTGGCCTCCCGGACAGGCTGGGCAGACTGGATCTTTAAAGTTTCTTTTTCCTTCGGGTCTTTTGGGACCTTTGGAGCTGTCTGATCTGACTGCTCTTTTTTCCCTGGTCGCTCTGTCTTCTCTGGCCGCTCTGTTTTTTCTGCTCGTTCTGTTTTCTCTGCTCGCTCTGTTCGTTCTGATTCCTGCCGGACCGTTTCCCTTTCTTTCCTTTTTTCCGCCTTTTTTATCTCCTGCTCCATCATCCTCTCTACTTTTGACACCGCATGGGTATCCCATGTTTCTTCCTTTTTCTGCCCGGTATCTTTTCTTTCCTCCAAAACAGGCCCTTCTTTCTGAAATCCTTTTCTCCTTCGCCAGTCTGTCTCTTCATCATCCCACTGGCTTGCGATCAGCCGATCCTCTGACAGCGGGATCAGGATTCCACGGATCTGCTCAAAGGTATACGGGCTTTTTCCCACCCCCATGCCGTCAAATCGGAACACGCCCTCTGCGCAGTGATTTTTAAACAGAAGTTTTCCCAGCGGGATCATGAGCAGGTCTTTTCCATCTCTGACAAACACGGACACTTCCGCCTCCTGCTGCTGCCCGGGACAGTTTTTGATATGAAATTCTATTCTGCACAGATTTTGGCACGCTTCCACTTTCGCAAATCCGCAGCCGGATTTTTTGCTGTTATTTTCATATAAAAACAGATAGGTAATAAATCTCTGATAATTGGACATACTGCCTCCAAACACATAACTTTCTATACTTTATGATTTTCAAAAAAAATTATGATTTTTACTTGACAAAAGATCTATTTCCGTTATAATAAAAATAGAAACAGTAATCATTACTATTATCAAAAAAAGGAAGAGCAAAATGATCAAACGGAGTAAACAAAGGGAATGTATTAAACAGTTTCTCATGAGCAGGACAGATCATCCCACTGCAGAAACCATTTACATCCATCTTCGTGAACAGATGCCTTCGATCAGTCTCGGAACGGTTTACCGAAATCTCTCCCTTCTTGCGGATATGGGAGAAATCCGAAAACTGTCTCCAGGAATGGGGCCGGATCACTTTGATGCAAATGTAATGCCTCACAATCATTTTATCTGCAGGAACTGTGGAAATATCCTGGATCTGAATATGGAAAATATCGATCATATCACAAAAATGGCGAAGGAAAACTTTGACGGAGTGATCGAAGATTATGTAACGTATTTTTACGGAACCTGTCCCGACTGTCTCAGTCAGGATCTGGCAAATAAAAAAACCGGTTGACAAAACCGTTTTTTCATACAACAATAAAGTTATTAATTGAAGAAAGGAAATGATAAAAATGAAAAAATTTGTTTGTACAGTATGTGGCTATGTTTACGAAGGAACAGAAGCACCGGAATTCTGCCCGGTATGTAAAGCTCCGAAGGAAAAATTCAAAGAGCAGAGCGGCGACAGAACATGGGCTGCTGAACATGTAGTAGGCGTTGCAAAAGGCGTTAGCGAAGATATCCTTGCTGACTTAAGAGCAAACTTTGAAGGCGAATGTTCAGAAGTAGGTATGTACCTTGCTATGGCTCGTGTTGCTCACAGAGAAGGCTATCCGGAAATCGGTTTATACTGGGAAAAAGCTGCTTACGAAGAAGCAGAACATGCTGCTAAATTCGCTGAATTACTTGGCGAAGTTGTTACAGACAGCACAAAGAAAAACCTTGAAATGCGTGTAGATGCTGAACACGGCGCTACAGAAGGCAAATTTGACCTTGCAAAACGCGCAAAAGCTGCAAACCTTGACGCTATCCATGATACTGTACATGAAATGGCAAGAGACGAAGCTCGTCACGGCAAAGCATTCGAAGGACTTCTTAAGAGATACTTCGGCTAAAATATCCGATCTTTTAAGCTTACTTTACAACTTTACACAAATCAAAAAGATCTCCAAAGACACTGAAATGTCCTTGGAGATCTTTTTTCTTGCGTGACAACTCTGTTCCCGTATTATTTGTTTTTTCGTTCATTTTTCTCTTTTATAAACTGCAGAAAGGCTTCCGCCTGTTCCTTCAGCCGTCCTTTTTCTTCTTCTGAAAGTTCCAGCTTTCCGTCGGTTGTTTTCGGTTCCCGGATAGACACAACCGGTTCCTCCATAATATCCATATGGATCTTCTTTAACAGATCATACATTTTTTCCAGTGCTTTCATACCGGAAGCGGATCCGGATACACTGCTGTATGTCACCGGCTTTTCAGAGGAAACGGCTGTTGTTCTGGGCGCTCCCTGAGCTGTCGGTCTGGATATCCAGTCCAGCAGATTTTTCAACGCTCCCGGATAGCTGTAATTGTATTCCGGGAAAAAAATCCATACGCCGTCCACACCGCTTATCTGGTCCCGGATCTTCTGCACTTCATCGGGAACGGGAAATTCCATATCCGGATTAATAAACGGCAGACGGGTATAATCCAGCACAGATACCTCTGCCTGATCTTTCAACAGTTCCGCCCCGGCTTCCGCCAGCTGTCTGTTCAGGGACTGACGCCGCAGAGATCCGATTACCATTAAAATTTTCTGCTTGTCCATGATATCTTCCTTTCTTTACATGATCCAAGTCTATAAGTCCAGCTTTTTCGCGAAATCCGCCATGGCCTCTGATATTTTAATCTGCTGAGGACAGACCGCTTCACAACTTCTGCAGCCGATGCAGGCGCTTGGAAGTTTTTCTTTTGGAAGAGCGGCCAACGCCATAGGAGCGATAAATCCGCCTTCTGTAAAGCAATGTTCATTGTACAGATTGAGCAGATTCGGAATATCCAGTTTCTGGGGACAATGACTGGTGCAGTAATGACATGCCGTACAGGGCAGAATGCTCTTATTTACCATGCCTTCCGCAATATCCAGCAGCACTTTCATTTCCTGGTCATTCAGCGGCTTTTCTTCTTCATATGTGCGGATATTATCCTTTAACTGTTCCATATCCGACATACCGGACAGTACCATAGTCACTTCCGGAAGAGACTGGAGGAATCGGAATGCCCAGGCTGCCACAGATTCTTCCGGTCGGAGTTCTTTCAGCTTTGCGGCATTTTCTTCGGAAAGGGACGCCAGTTTTCCTCCCCGCACCGGTTCCATGACCCATACCGGTATCTGATATTCTTTCAGCAGCTCCATTTTTCTTTTGGCGTCCTGGAAAGACCAATCCAGATAGTTCAGCTGGATCTGACCAAATTCCATAGCGCTTCCGTAGGCTTCCAGAAAACGTTTCATCACATCATAGCTTCCATGAGCGGAAAATCCCAGATGACGGATTCTTCCCGCTTCTTTCTGTTTGATAAGGTAATCATAAATTCCGTATCTTTTATCCAAATAAGCGTCAATATTCAGCTCGCATACATTGTGGAACAGATAAAAATCAAAATATTCCACACCGCATTTTTCCAGCTGTTTTTCAAAGATTTCTTCTACCTTATCCATATTGGAAAGATCATATCCCGGGAATTTTGTAGCCAGATAAAAACTGTCTCTCGGATAGTTTTTCAGTACTTTTCCCATAACGATTTCTGATTCTCCTTCATGATATCCCCATGCGGTATCATAATAATTGATTCCCTGATCCATGGCGCAGGCCACCATCTGTGCAGCTGCTTCTTCATCAATTTTGCTGTAATCCCCGTCTTTGACCGGAAGCCGCATGGACCCCATTCCAAGCGCGGAGAGTTTCAAGCCCTGAAAATCTTTGTAATACATCCAAAATCCTCCTTTTTTACCCTTTCTTTTA
>CAKNLF010000145.1 GCA_930989305.1 uncultured Roseburia sp.
AAACCGCGGCTTATACGCTGTGATTTCTTCCGGTGTCCGGTCGTTTAACAACGCTGTGATTACCGAAAGCATCCCGCGGATAATCAGCGCGTCGCTGTCTGCTTTTATCGATACCCTGCCGTTTTTCACAGATAAATCCAGCCAGACGCCGGACTGGTATCCATGTACTTTGTTCTCTTCCTTCCGGTCCTCCTCTGGTATCGTGGATAGTTCAGAGGAAAGTTCCAGTAGGTATTCATATTGCAAAAACCAGTCTCCCAGCATATTCAAATCTTCTATGTAAGTATCTTCCAGCTGGCTGATTGTCAATGTTTCATCCATTTTGCAAACATCTCCATTGTTTTTTCTATGGCATTACAGGCCGCCGCGATTTCATCATATGTGTTATAAAACGCCGGTGACATACGCAAAGCCGCAGTTTCTCCAAACTGTGCCAATGCCGGCTGTGCGCAGTGATTTCCTGAGCGCAGGGCAACGCCATATTTATCCAGCACACTTGCCGCATCATAAGGATGGATATTTTCTATCACAAAAGAAATGGCTCCCACCCGTTCCTGCGGATGTCCCAAAATGCGGATGCCCTCGATTTGCGACAGCTTTTCCTCCACGTCTTTCATCAGGCTCCGTTCATAGGCGCGTATCTCTTCTTTTCCAATCTGCTCCAACCAGGAAAGCGCTGCCGCCAGGCCGATTGCTCCCGGATAATTCGGCGTACCGGCCTCCAGTCGGGTCGGCAGCGGTCCATAGGTAGCGTACTGTTCCGTTACCCGGTCTACCATTCCGCCTCCCATTCGAAAAGGCCGCAGCGTCTCCAGCAGTTCTTTTTTCCCATACAGTACTCCGATGCCTCCGGGAGCCATTACTTTATGTCCGGAAAAGCAATAAAAATCACAGTTCAGTTCGCGCACATCCACCGCTTCGTGCCGGATTCCCTGGGCGCCGTCTATCAAAAAAAGTGCGCCGGCCTTATGACTCATCTCTTCTATTTTTTTACCGGCAAAACGGTGCCGGTCAGATTGGACACATGAGCCGCCGCTACAAGCTTCGGAGACAAACGCATTTTTTCCGCGAAAACCTGCATATCCGGTATTCCGTCAGGACAGGGAACCACATGAAACGCCGCCCCTGTTTCTTCACATAGTCTCTGCCAAGGCAGGAAATTCGAGTGATGTTCCAGCTGTGTAACGACAATTACGTCTCCTTCCCGGATCTGGCGCCGCATCCCTTCTGCCGCCAGATTGATGGAATCTGTAGTTCCCTGCGTAAAAATAATTTCTTCCGTATATTCGGCATTTATGAAATTTTTTACAGTTTCTCTTGCCTCTTCAAAGGCAGATGTTGATTTTTCACTCAGTGTATGGATCCCCCGGTGCACATTCGCGTTTTCAAAACAATAGTGATGCCGCAGCCGTTCCATGACGCATACCGGGAGCTGCGTAGTTGCCGCATTATCCAGATATACCAGGGGTCTGTCGTTAACTGTCGTATGCAGTATCGGAAAATCCCCTCGGATTTTTTCTATATCAAGCACCCGATTTCCTCCTGACGCTTTTTTTGTATTTGTTGCCTTATACGCTTACAACTTCCAGGCCCAGGCTTTCTCCCAGCAATTCCAGCTCTTTTGTATAATCGCCGTATACAAAGGGAAGGTGATTGCCAAATTCCAGCTGCGCTTTATAAAAGGTCTCCTGATCCGCAACCCTATAAACCACATATCCGTTGCAGTTATCCAGATTATAATCGCCGCCGGCAACAATGGTTCCTTTTCCGACGAAAATTTTTGTGCAGTCCGGTGACAGACGGCAGATTGTCAGCATTTCTCCTGCGTCTTTCTTGAAGTCGTAGCGAAGGACCGCGCCAAAGCCCTGATCATAAGCAAAATGACGCACACCGTAATGGCCGTTTTCTCCGTCGATCCCTCTGAACTTTCTGTTTGGAGTAGAATGCGCCGCATGATAAAGATTGGTCAAATCCTCTACGCCTTCCAGATCTTCTATATGGAAACGTCTCATAGGACGAATGGTTCCATTTTCATAAACAAGCGGATTGGTATTTCCCATAAACGGTGCATGATTAGAAATGGTAGACAGGATCAGCATTGTCAAAACGCCGTCTACATCATATTCACAGGCAGAAGGAATCCCCTGTTCGTTTAAAAGTGAATGTGTCAGGCAAAACGTAAACTTCTGTTCATTCATTCTTCTGGTAGAACATGTGTCCGGACATGGAACGGTAAATCCGCAGCAATCGTGGATATCCAGAAGTTTCTTTACTTCCACATATGCTTTGCATGAATTGATCATATGATCTCTTTCAATGTGTGTATCGTCTGCTCCGGCCAGCAATTCATCCGCCAGTTTTTCCGCTTCTTTTATATCCTCTTCTGTAATATTCGGTGTATTCATTCTTCCGGGCGTTGTATAATTTCCGCCTTCCGGAAGCGGCTCCATATAATCCAGTAATTCATGAAGATTCAGGAAACGGAAATTCGTTCCGAATTTTTCTGTAGCACGCTGAAGAGAAATAAACGTATCATTCGCGCTCTTTGATACATTAGAATCAAACCGTACTGCCAGCAGCACATTCGCTTCACGCAGAGCTTTCCGCACGCGCAGCACACGCAACTGCGTCGCCACGCCTTCCCATGTAAGAGGCGCATAGCACTCCAGACCGAGTCCTCTCATAGCGGCCGTTACCGCAGTCAGGTCACAGCATGTAGCCGGATCCTGAATGATCGGTTTATGTGTCCGCTGTCCCAGTTCAATCACAATACCGCTTCTTGCTATACCGCCCGATACAAGGAACAGATCGATTTCTTCTTCGTCGTCTTTTGTCATTGCGTCAAAAGCGGCCTCCGGCATCAGCCAGTCATCATGACAGGGCAGATATACCGGTTTCAGGAGTTTTACCGCATCCGGCATATTTTTTTCTACTGTGTCAAAAAACTGCTGCTGCAACTCCTGCGCAAGGATCTGCTCGTATTCCGGGGTCAGAGCTTCTCCTTTTGCGAACCGGCACGGCCCTTCATAGTAATACTGGTGTTCCAGCCCCATAAAAATCGGTTTTACGTTCAGTTTTACATCAATCCCTCTTCGAATCATAATGTTTCTTCCTTTCTTTTGCTGATTTGTTCGGTATTGATACTATAGCACGAGAAGAATCCTGATATCATCAGGAATACCCACAAACTTTTGTCCGGATTCTGTGTTTTTTCTAACTTTTCCCTATCTTTTATACGTATTTTCAGTTAATTTCCATTTCTTCTTTATGTATCTATACTTTTTTCCTATGATATCTTTTTCTATAATCTGCCTATTTCTTTGGATAAAATGCCAGGTTATTTTTTTCGCATCTGTTTTTTTTCCATTTTAAATTGTTTTTTTTACGCACATTTGTACTATCTCATATTTTTCGAATAAAATATTTGTATTTTTTCACAAAAACCTGCTTTTTATCTGGAGTGTATTGCAACAATACACATTATACTGTTTTCAACAAAAGAATGGGGGCGGTATGAAATGGCATTTTTTTCAATTTCGTTACAATTACTTTTATATGAACTGGATCTGAAGTTTGAAAATACATCCTGCATAGAAAACAATCCAGAATTTGCGTATCCGGAATTATATATGCCTGGATCCGATCCCCAACCGGACAGTCTAGTCATCGGCACTCTTTCTGAAATCCTTCCGATTGCCGCTTCCTATCCTGACGCCACTTTTCTATGTATTCGCGATCGTTTTTCTGATGAACTGGAAAATATGGCCAATATGCAGCAAATCGTTGTTCTCCTGACAAATTTAAAGGTGCCCGAAGTTTTTAATCGCGTCCTGCGTGTCTTTCGGAAACTACAAAAGTGGGATACTGATATGCGCATTTCTGCCGCTTCTAATCAGGGAATGCAGCATTTGCTGGATTTAAGCGAACCGGTCATCGGCAATCATATTGATATTATGGACGCAACGTTTAAGCTTTTGGGATATACCAGAAATATACCGCTGGATGACCCGATCACCCGGGATTTGATCGCCAACGGCTATCATTCTGAAAATACGGTAAATGAACTGCGCAAAAACAGACGCTTTGAAGAGTATGAAGCAAAAGACGATATCATTGTTTCGGATGATTTTAAACTCTGTAAGTATGTCACTCTGAAGCGAATTTTTCATTTAAATGGGAAACCGATTCTCTATGTCGTCATGCACTGCAACCATCGGAACGCGGACGGCGGCTTAACGGATTTATTTCAAATGCTGCTGAACCACATCGTATCGTATATCAATAAAGATTTCCTGTACCCTGCCGCCTTTGCGGCATCTCAGCAATATCTCAGTGATTTGCTTGACGGAAATATAAAAAGCGTAGATGAAGCCATATCCCGAGCGTCTTACGCCACCATCCCTTTCCAGCAGGATTATCAGCTCTATCTGATCGCCTTTGACAACAACTTTAACACGCCGCTGGACAATCTGGCAGCAAATATTAATAAAAAACTTCCATTTTCTTATGTAATATCCTATTACCGCCGCATTGTGATCCTTCACAGCTACAGCGAAAAAAAAGATA
>CAKNLF010000146.1 GCA_930989305.1 uncultured Roseburia sp.
ATATCAAATGAAAAATGATTGACTGCTCAACTATATGGTAGTAAAATATTTTTTTGGAAAGTTGGATGGCCAACTTTTCCTTTTTGCAAAAATTCCGGATGTATGAGGAAGTATGCAGAGGGAGGTGTAAATAATGAACTTTATACAGTGTATGTCTGTGATACAGCGCAACTATTACCGTTATCTGGATATGAGGCTGGAAGAATTTCAGATTGGAGCCGGACAGCAGTTTTTCCTTACATACATTTATGAAAATGATGGGATTACCATGTTCGATCTGGCAAAAGGGGGAAGGTTCGATAAAGGGACTGTCACCAAAGGCATACAAAAACTTTTGGAACAGGGATACGTTTCTGTGGAAATTGATGAAAGAGATAAACGTGTCAGACATCTCCACGCTACGTCCCGGGCAAAACCGGTAATAGAAAAAATATACCAGATCCGAAAGGATTGGAAAGCGTTTTTAACAAAAGATATGTCAGAGGATGAGAAAGAAAGAATGACGCGGCAGCTGGCAGAGATGGCGGAAAACTCCTGCCGGACGCTGCGGGAGATATCAGAAAAAGGGAGAGTGTAAAAGATGGAAGAAACAGTGGAACAAAAGATACAGCAGGAGGAAGAAAAGCAGCCCCAAAACCCTCTCGGCTATAAGCCTATAGGAAAACTCCTTGTGAGCTTTTCTGTCCCGGCTATCATTTCCTGCCTGATCAACTCTATTTACAATATTGTAGATCAGATTTTTATCGGACAGGGTGTGGGATATCTGGGAAACGCAGCCACTACGGTAGCGTTTCCTGTTATGACGATCATACTGGCCTTTGGCACGCTGATCGGAGCCGGAAGCAGCGCCTATGCGGCAATTCGTCTGGGTGAAAAAAGAGAAGAAGAGGCGGAGCGAACGCTGAATAATGCCTTTCTGTTTTCCATAATAGTGGGAATTCTGCTGATGGTGTTCGGATTGATCTTTTTGAATCCGATCCTGACTTTGTTTGGCGCTACAGAAAATGTAATGCCTTATGCCCATGACTATACATCGGTTATTTTACTGGGCACGCCATTTAACCTTTTGGCGATCGTTCTGTCCAACCTGGCAAGAACAGACGGTCACCCCAGAATGTCCATGTACGGCATGCTTATCGGAGCGATTTTAAATACGATCTTAAATCCGATTTATATTTTTGTATTTGGTTTGGGCGTCAGAGGATCTGCTATTGCTACAGTGACATCCCAGATCATTTCGGCTATTGTACTGACGCAGTATTTTGTAAGAAAGTCCAAAAAACCTATTCATATGCGGCTTCATATAAAATACATGAAACTGGAGCGAAAAAGGATCATAAGATTTCTGATACTGGGAATCTCATCCGGTATTACGCAGTCTGTTGCCTGCATTATGCAGGTTGTAATGAATAAATCTCTGGTATATTACGGCGACAGAAGCAGTATTACCGGAGATGTGGCTTTAAGCGCAATGGGAATCGTAATGAAAATCGCGCTGATCATGGCGGCCTTTGGAATTGGCATCGGTATTGGCGCTCAGCCGATCATGGGATTTAACCGGGGCGCGGAGAAATACGACAGGATACGCAAAACATATCTGACAGGCGTAGCTTTTGCGACGATTCTGATTTTTATCGTATGGATCTTTTGTCAGACGATGCCGGAACAGATCATCAGCATTTTCGGAAACGAAGGACCGGAATTTACCGATTTTGCAGTAAACTGCCTGAAAATCTACCTGTTCTGTATTTTCTGTTCAGGCTTTCAGATTGTATCTACTACCTATTTCCAGGCAACGGGACAGCCGGTGAAAGCATCTATTCTGTCTATGCTGCGCCAGCTGCTGCTTCTGATCCCGCTGCTTTTGATCCTGCCTATCTTTATGGGACTTCGGGGAATTTTGTTTTCCGCGCCTATTGCGGACGCGGGCTCCGCAGTGATCGTAGCGTTGTTTATCATTCCGGAAATGAAAAAATTGAACCGGAAAATACGGGAACAAAAAGAAATGTCGAAAAAGTTAACATGCAATTAACATTCATTTGACAAAGAACAGATAGCGGTTCCGGTACCCTGCATGGTACAATAAAAATACTAGGTAAATTGTTTAAAAACAGGTGACAGGGGGCTGGAATATGAAATACGCTGTTATAGATGTGGGATCCAATACCGTGAGGCTTTCCGTATATCGGGTGGAAAACAAAAAATTCGAGCAGTTATTTACGGTAAAAGAAACGGTAGGGCTTGCCGGATATATTAAAGAAAAAAAGATGAGTGAAGAGGGAATGGAACAGGCGGCAAGAACGCTGAACCGCTTTAAGCGGATCCTGAATCAATTTGATATTGACCGGGTGTGGGTATTTGCTACAGCTTCTTTGAGAAATATAAAAAATTCAGAAGAAACCGTAAAATATATTCTGGAAAATACCGGATATCATATTGAAATTCTATCCGGGCGGGACGAAGCTATGTATGACTTTTTCGGAGTGCGGTCTCAGTATGATATCACGGAAGGGCTGATCTTTGACATAGGCGGCGGAAGTACGGAAATCATTACCTGCGAGAACCGGGAGCCCTGCGTTTTTGAAAGCGTAGGTATCGGAGCCCTGAATCTTTATTATGACTGCGTGTCAAAGATCATACCCGGGAAAAAAGAAATCGAATGTATTCAAAGAAAGATCCGTAAAGAACTGAAGACGCTGTTCGGATGCGAGATCTGTCTGAAAAAATTTAAAACCGAAGAAATCATAGGCGTCGGAGGATCGATACGAGCGCTGTTGAAAATTGTGAACCTGTATTATAAAAAAGAAGCCCGCAATCGTACCATTACAGTTAAAGAGCTGAATGAGATACTGGAGCTTGCGCTGGAGAAAAATAAAAAGCTTCAGCGGATGATCCTGAAAGCCTGTCCGGAGCGGGTCCATACTTTGATCCCCGGAATGCTGATCGCAAAAAATATTGCGGAAAAAACAAAATGCAGATCGATCTTTGTAAGCAGATGCGGTGTCAGAGAAGGATATCTGTATAAAAAAATGCTTGCATAAAATACATAGAAAAAGAAATATCGAAAAACCTCTTGAAATCATACAAATAAAGAGGTATATTAATACGTGAAAAAAATAGTAATTCTTCGGGGCAGGGTGATATGCGAAGGCATAAATTCCCTACCGACGGTGATCCTGGCGAAGAAGGCCAGAAAGTCCGTGAACCGCGCAGGCGGCTGATCCGGTGAGATTCCGGAACCGACAGTAAAGTCTGGATGGGAGAAGAAACAGAGAAAGCAGACAAATGTCTGCAGGACGAGATAACAGGCCCCGGATAGAAATCCGGGGCTTTATTATTTTGCCTGGAAAGGGTGAAATGATAAAAGAGCAGCGGAAAAAGCTGCGTAACAACAGAAAGTCTCTGTTTCGAACTTTACAGGAATTTCTATCTTTAAATGAAAACAGAGAGGATGATCGTAATGAAACAGAAAAACAGCGTTGGAGGAAAAAGCAGGATCAATGTTCGTACTATGGCGATCGTAGCAATTTTGTCCGCGATCGCGTATGTGCTGATGTTTATGGAATTCAGCGTACCGCTGATGCCGGGATTTATTAAAATGGATCTTTCAGATCTGCCGGCTCTGATCGGAACTTTCGCCACAGGACCTGTGGGAGGAATTTTGATCGCGTTGATAAAAAATATCCTTCATCTTACCGTGACGTCTACCGCGGGAGTGGGAGAACTGTCCAATTTTATTTTAAACGCAGTGTTTGTCCTGCCGGCGGGGCTGCTGTACAAATACAAACGTACAAAAGCGAGCGCCTGCGGCGGCGCGGTACTGGGAGCGGTGCTGATGGCGGCGGTGAGCATAGTGTCCAATTATTTTATCGTATATCCGGTGTACTACAATTTTATGCCGGAAGATACAATACTGGCGGCTTATCAGGCGATTTTCCCGGGAGTAGACAGTATACTTCAGAGTCTGATCCTGTTTAATATGCCGTTTACATTTATCAAAGCAATGATCAGCGTGGTGATCACGTTCCTGATCTATAAACGACTGGTTCCAATCTTAAATGTTACCAGACAGAAAATGGCAAAAAATTAATGAGCAGAAAGGATACCGCAAAAGTGTGAGATCGCTTTTGACGGTATCCTTTTTTTGTCGAAAACCTTTCTGGCTGATCTGGAATGATATGATACGAATTTTTGATGTACAGGCTGTATAATTGCCTGTGAAGTGATATAATAGGTGCATCGGGCAGTACAGATACTGCCGCGGGAACAGGAGGAGTTTTGTATGGACAATTTTACTTTTTACAGCCCCACAAAGTTTGTATTCGGAAAAGGGGAAGAAAACAATGCGGGAAGCTGCGCGAAAGCCTTTGGGGCAAAGCGGGTGCTTTTACATTACGGCGGAGGTTCCGCGGTACGGTCCGGACTTTTGGACAG
>CAKNLF010000147.1 GCA_930989305.1 uncultured Roseburia sp.
TGGAGATAGAATAATTTTATTTTTTCATCTGTCTACTTGACAGGGAGCAGTTCAAAAGGGGGCGCCGCTCCCGTTTTTTTTATGAAACAGGCTGCTCCAGCAGAGTGACCTTTGTACCTTCTGTGGCGATGAGATTCGCCAGCTTCATCTGTTTCAGTTCCCGCATCATAGCGCTGCGGTCCACACACAGATAGTTCGCCAGACTGGTATAAGACATAGGCAGCTGGATGGGATTGGTGTTCTGCAGCTGATGCAGATAGGAAAAATAAACAAGCAGTTTGCTGCGCATATTTCTCTGGCTTAAAATATTCAGATGAAGGGTCTGCTGCTGGGATTTTTTGGCCACCATCTGAAACAGGTTGCTTACCAGCTGACTGTGGTGAAGACAAGCGTTTTCGCATCGTTTGACCAGCTGGCTGTACTGGATGAACAAAACGGTGCAGGGGCTTTCCGCCTCAATAAAAAATCCCTGATCCCGTATGGGAAGGGTAAAAATTTCGCCGAACACATCTCCTGCATGGAAATATTCCAGGATATTGCATCGTCCCTCAAAATCCAGTGTATATAAAAAAGCGGTCCCTTCTGTGAGGATCCCGATCTTTTCCAGATGATCCGAATATGTCATGATCGTATCTTTGGGCTGAAAGACCTGAGTCACAGTGTCGAAACACTGGGTCATCTTTTCCACATGATCCTCAGTGATCCCTTCAAATAAAGTCAGTTCTTTTGTTTCTGCCATAATCTCACATCCTTTCATCCAATATTACTAAGTACCAGTGTAGAACATTGACAAAAAAATACATGTTGCATATGCAACATTAAAAACGCCTCCCGAGTATGTTACAGGGATTTCTCAACTGCAATCTGATTTTTACGGAAAAATTTTTCCGCCAGGTCATCCCATTCATATTCCAGTGTTTTATCTGGAGAAAACAGCTGGTAAGAAATGCCGGTAGTGCACTGAAGCCTGCCATTCCGGTAATTGATATTCAAAAACATGCCGGAAATATCCTCCGGCCGGAAGGAACTTTGGCTCCGGGCAAGAGTATGAGCTGTATTTTCCGGGGAAAGCATAAAAACAAATCGAAAAGAAACCGGTGTATTTTTCCCTTTGATCATGTCAAAGCAGGTGCTCCGGAGAAAGGAAAAGGGCAGATAGGAAAGTCCTTGCAGGCGAAGGGTTTCCAGATCATCTTCTGAATAAAAGGAATCGTTGATGTGCCCGTCCAGTGTATAGGTGATTCCTGCGCAGATATGCGCTTCTGTCAGGAGAAAATGATCGAACATGGGGCTGCCCAGAAGTCTGCCCATAAAATATTTAATATCGCTGATTTCAAATACAGTCATAGTGCCTCCCTGTCTGTGCCGAATGCCGGTATCTGACATTATTTTGTACCGTATTAAAAAAGTTTAGCACAGAAACGGAGAAAAGAGAATGTTAAAATTATAAAAAAGAAATGAAAGGTCCTCTGGTAAAATGGGAAATTCTATAGTAGAATAAAAAAGTGTGCTGTCTGACACCGTGTCACAGGAACGGAAAAAGAAGCACCTGGAGCATTTTGATTAAAAGGAGTATGTTTTAATGTCTTATGATCATGATAAATTGATAAAACTTTTGAAAGAATCTGTTTCCCCATGGCATACAGTGCTGGCAGCTGCCGGACGTCTGGAGGAGGCCGGATTTGAAAAACTGGAGTTTTCCGAGGACTGGGATCTGAAGGCTGAAGGAAAATATTATACGGTCTGCAGGGGATCCTCGTTGTTTGCCTTTACCATTGGCAAAAAGATCGCCGGCAGCAAAAAGCTGAGGATCGCGGCGGCACATACGGATTTCCCGGGGTTTGCCATAAAAAATAATCCGGATATGGAAAAGGAAGGATATCGTCAGATCAATACGGAAGTATACGGCGGGCCTATCCTGAATACCTGGCTGGACCGGCCTTTAAGCGCGGCCGGCCGCGTGGCTCTGGCTTCGGAGCAGGTATGGGAGCCGGAAATACGGCTGGTGGATCTGAAAGAGCCTTTCTGCGTGATCCCCAATCTGGCCATTCATATGAACCGGGAAGTGAACAAAGGACTAGAGCTGAACCGCCAGAGGGATCTGATGCCTGTTGCGGGGCTTGGAGGAGAAAGCCAGTCAAAGGACAGATTTATGAGATTCCTGGCGGAGAAGCTGCAGGTGGAAAAGGAACAGATACTGGATTTTGAACTGCGGCTCTACTGTGCCCAGGATCCGGTATTTGCCGGAATGGACCGGGAATTTATCCTG
This sequence comes from uncultured Roseburia sp., assembly GCA_930989305.1. GTDB lineage: Bacteria > Bacillota > Clostridia > Lachnospirales > Lachnospiraceae > Brotonthovivens > Brotonthovivens avistercoris. Next base: position 2,270 of record CAKNLF010000147.1, read on the forward strand.
GCGCCTCATCTGGATAATACTACCAGTATACAGGCGCTGCTGGATGGGATAGGATTAAACGGTCAGGAGATTCCTGATGGGATCCGCATGGCGGTGATGTTCGATCACGAAGAGATCGGAAGCAGGACCAAACAGGGAGCGGCATCTATGCTCCTGAGGGATGTGATCGGCAAGATCGCCCAGGAAATAGAAAACAGAATCCCCCTGGAAGGATGCGGGGACGGGGATATCTGCCGACGGCTTATGGAAGACGCTATAATGCTGTCTGTAGATGTGGCCCACGGCCTTCATCCCAATCACGGGAACAAGATGGATCCCACCAACCGGCCGGTGCTGGGAAAAGGACTCTGTATCAAAGAGGCAAGTTCTCAGTCTTATGCTACGGACAGTGAGGCGGTGGCGGTGTTCCAGCAGATCTGCCGAAGGGAAGGGATTCCCTGGCAGAAATTTGTCAACCGTTCTGATCAGCCCGGGGGAAGTACGCTGGGAGCCGTGTCCGCGGCGTTTCTGCCGGTGCCTGTGGTGGATATTGGCATTCCCCTTCTGGCGATGCATTCTGCTGTGGAACTGATGGGAAAAGACGATATGGAGGCGCTGTCACGGTGTATAACAGCCTTTTTCCTTTTGTAGGAGGACTGTTTCGTATTTGCGTATAAAGGAGAAAAATTGAGAAGAAAAAAGAGAAAAGGATTATTATGGTTATTTGTGATACCGGTGCTCTTGATCGGCTTCGGTATCGGTGTGTTCTGGGGAAGGCAGCCTGACGCACCTCAGGAAGTGGGACACACCAATTATACATCACTGGAAACGTATGCCTACAGCACCCTGAACGATCAGGAAAAACAGGTCTATGATCAGATGGTCTACGCGATAGAAAACCGGGAGGAATATGTCTCTCTGGCCACAACGGATCAGGATGAGATGCAGAAAGTATATTGGGCGGTTCGGTATGATCACTGCGAGTATTTCTGGACGGATTCTTACCGCTACGAAGTATTTACCAACCGGAATGGCGAAGTGACAGCTCTCTATTTCCGACCTCAGTATACAATGGACGAAGAAGAGCAGGAAAAATACCAGAAAGAGATAGAAGCGGCGGCGGCAGAGATGCTGTCAGGGATCTCCCCGGATGCCACGGATTATGAAAAAGCTCTTTATGTATATACAACGCTGATACGGGAGACAGAATATTCCGAGGAGGCGCCGAACAATCAGAATATTATCAGCACCTTTTTGAATCATCAGACTGTGTGCCAGGGATATTCCTACGGCGCCCAGTATCTGCTGAACATACTTGGCGTTCCCTGCACTACCATATGCGGCACCGCGGATGGCGTGAACCATTCTTGGAATTTGATCCGTATGGATGGAGATTATTATTATATGGATGTAACATGGGGGGAAACAGAATACTGGACCGCCATGGATGAAGAAAGCGAGATGCAGGTCCAGGATGATGTGATCAATTACAGCTATTTCGGGGTATCGGATGAGGACACTAACTTTATGCAGCGTCATCAGGCATTTGATTACGTGCCCCTTCCGGAGTGCAACGCAACCCGGGATAATTATTTTGTGCATGAAGGCCTCTATTTTGATCAGTGGGACTCTGAAGCTGTAGGATCCGCCATTCGGCACGCCTATGAAAGAGGAGAGTCCGCGGTATTTCTGAAATTTTCCGATGAAAGTCTGTATGCCCGGGCGTTTACCTATCTGATCGAGGAAAACAACTGGTCCAGGTACTGTGATTTGAATCAGATTTCTTATATCGACGGGTTTGACACCAATGTGCTGATGCTGCGGTTTGACTGAAAACCGTTGGCGGGAATTTTATAAAATATGTTTGATCCCCAGGGGATACGGATGCTTTCCGGAACCTCTGGGGAATCTTTTTTTCTGCGGGAAAAGAAGGAAAGCTGTTCAGGACAGATTTTCCTTTTTCCAGTTATCAGGAGAAATGCCGTAAGCGGATTTGAAGGCGCGGGAAAAATTCAGGGGATTGGTATAGCCTACGGATCTGGAAATTTCCCCGATGGACAGGTCCGTGTGGAGCAGCAGGTCCGCGGCTTTGCTCATCCGGTAAAAGATGAGAAACTGCTGGGGGGTGCGTTTCATTTTCTCTTTGAACAGTTTGCCCAG
>CAKNLF010000148.1 GCA_930989305.1 uncultured Roseburia sp.
AAATAACATAGATAAAAACTAAAAATTTGACACAAAAAAAGCAGGTTTTATGCGACCTGCAAGTATTTTTTTAATTATTCAACTGTCAAACTCCCGGGTCAGACCTGGAAATCTGACGATTGGAGGCCGGTACAAAATCAAAATCCTTTTTTAATAGAGCAGGTTCTTGAGCGGGAAATAAGAATTTAATAAATTTATATATGAAAAAACTAGTTGAAAAAATGTTCCAGAGAGTGTATAATGAACAAAAATATAACTCAGATGAGATATATTTTTGTCCTTATATCTTACTATACAGTATTCCATATACTATTCAATATGCTCGTGAGGGCTTTCTTAGTATGGCGCTGCCAGAATCTGGCATATAATTTCTGCCATAATTTCCAATTTTAACAATCTCTATTAATTCCGGATACAGTGTCCGTACTGTCTTATTTGGAAATCTCAATCTGCATATCCTTATGACACATTTCCAATGTATTCAAAAAATCAAAGAAAAGTTTTTCTGCGAATAACTGAAAGAATAAAAAAGAAAGGAACATTATTATGAAACGAAAAACATTAATATTAAGATTTGGAGCAGTGGCAATGACAGCAGCGATAGGACTGATGCCATCAGCTGTGATGGCAGCGTCTTCTGCTGCAGGGAATCATAATACTTCAGTAGCCAATGATTTGAAACAGGGGGATATTATTGACAGTTCCCGAAAAGGTTCCCTTTCCATTTATAAATACGATATTACAGCTGCTGAAGCTGCCGGAGATTATAAAAAGGGAACTTATAAGGCTACCGGGGAATCCGATTCCAGAGTGGAGGAGGCGCTGTCTGACTATGCCATTAAAGGCGTGCAGTTTTCCTATATGCGGGTTGGGGACGTAGAGACACACAGTGTGAACAGTGAAACTTCATCAGAGATTCAACTGGTTTATGAAATTCCAAAAGAGCTGGCAGGGATTCTTGGATTATCTGCATCGGGAGCAGTGGACATGAGCTCTGGATCCCAGGGGGAACCCTGCACCAGAAACGATGTGTATCACTATACCAGCCAGCAGATTAATGATGCTCTTGCGGCAATGCTGGAAGAAGATGATGTGGCTGCCAAAAATGCGCTGGAAAACTATCTGTATGATTATGGAACCGCCGGTTCCACAACAGATGAAAAGCTAAAAAACGGCGCGGCAAATATGCCGAAAACAGATGAAAACGGCCATACTTTTGCAGATGATCTTGATCTTGGCCTGTATCTGATTGTAGAGACAGAAGTGCCGGAACAGGTAACGGAAACAGTAAATCCCTGGTTTGTTCAGCTTCCTTTTACCAATACCAGCTCCCAGACATCCTCCGACGGGATCCATTATGATTCCAGCGCAGCCCATGACGAAGACGGTGTGACAGATTCCATGGATGATCAGGGAACAGACGCAAATGTAGAGGGCGGAGAACAGTGGCTGTATGATATGGTCTGCTACCCTAAGGATCAGACAGGAAATCCCACATTGGATAAGAGTGTCCGCAATGCTTACAGCAATACGATTTCCTCCAGTGAGGAGCCCTCCGGAACAGATAAGAACGGGACCGTCCATGCCGGAACAGATTATGTATCCGCAAATAATTCAGAGGCCCTTGTGGTATATAACAATGATACCAATGGGGAAAACAGGGCTGATACAGATGATGCAGCCTATGTGGCAAACCGGGGCGGTTATACCGCTGATGGAATAACTGCAGGCAAAAATGGAGCGGGGTACAGTACCGATTATACATATGGGGATACCACTACTGCTTCTGAGGGAGACGTGCTGGATTATATTCTTGTGTCAAAACTTCCCCATATCAGCTCCGGGGCAACATACCTGAGCGAGTATACTTTTGTAGATACCCTTTCCAAAGGAATCACTTATAACAAAGATGTGAAGATCGCTTTTTATCATACAGAAGGAGACGCCAGGGCAAATAATACGGCAAAGGCAGATCTGTTGTGGAATCTGTCTGATGGGAACTATACGCAGGAATACGCTTCTGTGTCCGTTACAGATCCGGAGGAGGATAGTTCCCGTACAGACGGTTCTGCCAGGCTGACCGTATCTCTGACAGAAAAGGGGCTGGCGGTGATCAATGGAGAAAAAGCAGATCCTGCCGGAGATGTGAACGCAGGAAAGGGACTTTCCGATTACTATATGGTTGTCTATTATACAGCCTCTGTAAATTCGGACGCATCTGTAGTGCTGGGCGATGAAGGCAATCCAAATCATGTGCAGCTGATCTGGTCCCGTACTTCAGATGGTTACTATAACATGCTGGAAGATAAAAATTATGTGTATACATATGGACTTGATCTGACTAAGACATTTTCCGATCATAAGGGAGATTTCAGCAATGTACAGTTTAAACTGTATAACGGAACAGACGCTTATTATGTCGTAGCAAAACAGGAATCCGATGGAGTGTATTACCTGACAGGAAAAACTACCGATGAGGCGAAAGCAACTTCCTTTGTACCTGACGCCAAAAACGGATCCCTGATCATTAACGGGATGGAAGCAGATACTTATCAGCTGACAGAGGTTGCAACAGATGACGGATATAATCTGCTGAAGGATCAGATCGTAATCGATATTACCGCCACCGACCGGGATATTATTTCTTCCGTGGCCGGGGTGACCGGTATGGACAAAGACGCGGTCGCTGCTGTAGTAGAGCACTATAATGGCGGTATTTATGATGAAAATGGAAATCTTGTTACTTCAAGCCTGGATGAATTGTTGAACAGCTCGGCCAATTATCCGAAATCAGAGACCCCACAGGGCAGAACGATCGGTTCTACCGATATGTATGTGGGAGCCCTTACAAAAGCGTCTTCAAAAGTTGACGGCATAGATGCGAACATGACAGAAGGAAACAGTGCAGTTGTGATGTCTGTGAACAATACCAGAGGATTTCGCCTGCCCCAGACAGGGGGAAGCGGCCTGTATCTGATAACGGTCCTTGGTGTAGTTACAGCGGCGGGAGGATGCTATCTGGTAACTAGAAAAAAGAAGATTTCATAAATGAAAGGCAAATATAAAAAGATCACGGCTGCTATTCTGATGATTTTTGGAGGCGTTCTTATGTGTTATCCGTGGATCAGCAACTGGTTTTATGACCATGGGGTGGAATCTTCTGTTAATGTGTACCAGAAAAAGATAGAGAAAACCGACGACAGACAGTTAAGGGGCTTCTGGGAAGATGCACGGATGTATAATCAGGCGCTTTCCCGTTCAGAAGCAATGCTCACAGATCCCTTTACGGAAACAGAAGTACCGTCAGAAAATGTATCTTATTATGAAATCTTGAACACAGACGGAAGCGGACGGATGTGTTTTGTAGACATACCAAAAATTGCCGTTTATCTGCCTGTGTTTCATGGAACTTCAGCAGAAGTGCTGAGAAAAGGCGCCGGTCATCTGGAAGGATCTTCCCTTCCTGTAGGCGGGCGAGGTACCCACGCAGTTGTTTCCGCTCACACAGGAATCAATTCATCGAAATTGTTTTCGGATCTGACGGAAATGGAGGAAGGGGATCTGTTTTTTATCCATGTATTGGATAAAACGATGGCTTATCGCGTAACGAAAATATCTGTGATCCGGCCGGAAGAAACTTCAATGCTGAAGGTGGAAAAAGACAAAGATCTGGTATCGCTGGTAACCTGTACCCCTTATGGAGTCAATACCCATCGGCTGGTAGTTACCGGAGAAAGGACGGCATATTCCGAACAGGTACGCCAGGAAGCGCAAAAGGAAAAGAAACCGGAGAAGTCAAAATGGATGCAGGCGTATAAAAAAGCCGTTCTGACCGGTATGGCAGCAGCGTCCGGCGCTGCTGCTGTAACAGAATGCGCCGGAAGGATCAAAAACAGAAAAGAGCGTAAACGGGGACATGAAAAAAATATGGTATAGAATACTGGGAGCCTTTATGGTCACAGCAGGTTTGGGACTGCTTTTATATCCGGATATCCGTACCGTACTGCTGAACAAAGAGACGGACCGGCTGATCAGCGGATTTGAGAAAGCATATGAAAGTAAGGAAACAGAACAGCTGGGGAAAAGTTCCGGACAGACATCCGGAGAAAAGGGAAATCTCATAAAAGGAACGGACAGCTTACGGGATGCGGTCAGCAGATATAATACGTATATTTATGAAGACAGACAGGCGGATTTTAAAGATGCCTGGTCTGTGGAACAACTTCCAATTCCGCTGAGGGGATTAAAAAGTGAAATTTTCGGATATATTGAGATACCGGCTATGGGAATCAGACTGGCTCTTTATCCGGGAGCGGATGAAGAACATATGGCAAAGGGCGCCGCAATCCTTGGCGCCGCTTCCCTGCCTGTGGGAGGCAGAAATA
>CAKNLF010000149.1 GCA_930989305.1 uncultured Roseburia sp.
TTCCAGCGTGGTCTTCTGAGTCTCATACAGATATTTCAGCAGCGCGCCTGCCGCGATAACGCCGCAGTCGTAGCCATCCAGTCCAAGACCTGCCAGGGAAGCCACTTTAAAATGTTCCAGCAGTGTAGAGACAGCAGTATCATCGCCAAAATACCAGGAATCCAGCGAATAAATAGTAATACCCAGCCTGTTTTTCAGATCATCCAGATCCACACTGCTCATATAAAAGGATTCGTTGCAGATGATCTCCGAAGGCATAAACTTGCTGATTTCGTCCAGAAGCTTTCTCTCAGAATCCACTTCTGTCATATAATAATCCCCGGTAGTAACATCGGCGATGGAAATGCCGTATTTGTCTTCCGTGTACACGATGCACATAATATAATTGTTCTTCGTTTCGTCCAGCGCATTGGTATCCAGATTTGTGCCCGGCGTAACGATCCTTACTACTTCCCTCTTTACCAGTCCCTTTGTCAGCTTGGGATCTTCCATCTGTTCACAGATCGCTACTTTATATCCTTTCTGCACGAGTTTGTTCAGATATCCCTCCACAGCATGATAAGGGACTCCGCACATAGGCGCACGTTCTTCCATTCCGCAGTTTTTGCCGGTCAGAGTGATCTCCAGTTCCTTGGACGCAGTCAGGGCGTCGTCAAAAAACATTTCATAGAAATCACCCAGACGGTAAAACAGGATACAGTCCGGATATTCCTTTTTTGTTTCCAGATACTGCTGCATCATTGGTGTGTATTCAGCCATTGATCTACCTTCCATTCTGTTCATTTATCGGCTTGTATTTCTTTATGAGAGCTTCCGCGGTCTTCATGCCGTCCATGGCCGCTGAAGTGATCCCTCCCGCGTATCCGGCTCCTTCCCCGCAGGGATAAAGTCCCCGGATCCGGCTTTCAAAATTGTCTCCCCGAAGGATACGCACCGGCGAGGATGTCCTGCTTTCTACAGCCGATAGGATCGTATCAGGACAGGCAAAGCCTTTTACTTTTCTGTCAAAGGCATGCATACCCTCGCAAAAAGCTTCTTTCATTTCTGCAGGCAGGATACCTGTCAGATCCGCAAAAACCGTTTCTCCCTTCTCGCATCCCCGGACCTGTCCGTAAGCAAGAGTTTTTCTTCCTTTTTCAAAATCTCCGAAAAGCTGCTGAGGAATCCTGCCCTGTCCCAGGGCAAAGGCTTTTTCTTCCAGACGCCTTTGAAATTCCATTCCTGCCAGAGGATGATCCGATCCGTAATCTTTTGGAGTGACCGAAACGATGATCGCGCTGTTGGCGTTTGCCGATCCCCGGTCCCGGTAACTCATTCCGTTTACCGCTGTCCGCCCCTCCTCTGACGAAGCATTGACTACATAACCTCCAGGACACATACAGAAAGAATATACGCTCCTGCCGTTTGTCGCCCGGTATGTGACTTTATAGTCCGCCGCCGGAAGACAGCTTCGGTCTGTAGTTTTATACTGGGAAAGATTGATCATATCCTGGCTGTGTTCTACCCGAAATCCTGCCGCAAATGCCTTTGCTTCCATTGGCACCTGTTTTTGATACAGAGTTTCAAAGGTATCCCTTGCGCTGTGGCCGCACGCCAGCACAACGGCCTGGGTTTGATACTGTTCTTTACCATTTACCGTAATACCGGTAAGACAGCTGTTTTCTATTTTAAAATCCGTTACACAGGAAGAAAAATGAAATTCTCCTCCCAGTTTTTCGATGGCGATTCTCATATTTCGAACCACCCGGATAAGAATATCCGTACCGATATGGGGTTTATTTACATACAGAATATCCTGGGGAGCGCCGAACTTTACAAACGTTTCCAGTACGAAACGGTTTCTTCCGTATTTATCCTTTACTGCAGTATTCAGTTTTCCATCGGAAAAAGTACCGGCGCCTCCTTCTCCGAACTGAACATTGGAATGTGTATCCAAAATACCGGTTTCCCAGAATCTTTTTACATCCTCAGCGCGGTCTTCCACTTTTTCCCCCCGCTCAAAGATCAGGGGACGATAGCCTTTCAAGGCCAGCAGATAAGCGCAGAAAAGCCCTCCCGGTCCGCATCCGATCACTGCAGGCCGCATATCAAGAGACTTATCGCCGGATTCAGGCAGTCTGTATTCCTTTTTTTCATACAGAGACACCTCCGGATTTCCCTTTTTGATCTTTACAGACCCGGGTACTGTAAGATAAACCGCGTAAAGATAGTGGATATCTTCTTTCCGTCTGGCGTCAATGGATTGTTTTCCGATCTCAAATCCCAGCAGATCCGACTGTTTTATACGGGCTTTCTGGCACGCCTTTTTTATAAGATCCTCTTTCGTATGAGACAGAGGCATTTTTATTTGTGTAATATGTAATATCTTGTTCATTGAATCAACCTTTTTTCACATATTCCGCCGCGGATTTTCCCGCGCGCTGTCCGGAGGCCCATGCCCAATGAAGATTATAGCCTCCGCATATTCCGTCTATATCCATAATCTCACCTGCAAAGTACAGGCCGTTTACAAGTTTTGAACCCATTGTGGAAGAGTCGATCTGAGCAGTATCCACTCCTCCTGCCGTTACCTGGGCCTGCTGAAATGTTTTCGTTCCGGTGACTGAGCATGTCAGGCGTTTCATAAGACGGCTCAGTTCCAGGGCGGTTTTTCTTTTTCCTTCTTTTGTCATTTCGCCCGGAATCCCTCCTGCTCCTTTTACCAGACCGCACAGTGCTTCCGACAGTTTGCTGTTTATCATTCCAGACAAAAGCTCTTTCCACGAGGTAAAGGGATGGGCATTTGCGCAGCTGATAAGTCTTTGGAACAAGGCTTCCTCTTCCACATCCGCCATCAGATCCAGCTGCACCCGGACATCTTCCCCCTCATATAAAGCCCGGGAAGCATAACGGCTCACCTGAAAGACAGGGATGCCGGACAGACCGTAATCGGTAAACTGTACTTCTCCGCTATCAGAAGCCGCCGTTTTCCCCCGGACGTACAGAGTGATCCTGGCCTCCCCTCGGACACCTGCCGTTATCCGGTTCCATTTTGCATCCGTAAGCAGAGGCACAAGGGCAGGCAGCGGCTGGATACAGCTATGCCCCAGTTTTTCGGCGTAGATATACCCGCTTCCGTCGCTTCCGCTCTTGGGAGAAGCCTTTCCCCCTGCAGCCAGAATACAGGCGGATCCGTAATAGTCTCCGTTTTTTGCTTCGATCACAAAACCCGTTCTTTCTTTTTTTATGTTCCGGATCCCAATGCCGCATTCCACCTGTACTTTCCTTCTCTTCAGTTCAGACAGCAGACCCTGGCGTATGGCCGAGGCCTGCATGCTGCGCGGATAATAATATCCCTCCCGCTGTCTGGCCCAGACCCCCAGTTCTTCAAAAAAATCCACAACGTCTTTCCAGCCGAATTTTTTTAAGGCAGGCAAGACAAAGGCAGGGGTTGTTCCTCTGTAACACTCACACCCCTGCGCTGCATTCGTAAAATTACATCTTCCATTTCCTGTAGCCAGTATCTTTCTGCCCGGCTCATCCATATGTTCCAGGATCAGTACCCGGCAGCCTTCCCGGGCCGCCGCAATGGCTGCCATCATACCGGAGGCTCCGCCTCCAATAACAATTACATCCATTTTTTTCTTTGTCATCATTATTTATTGTCCCCGGAAAAATCCTCGCCTCTGAGCGCTTTCAGGATATCTTCTTCCTCCGGGAAATCCTCCTGTTTTTCTGCTGGTTTTTCTTCCGTTTTCTCCCTGGCAGTCCTTTCCGTAGGTTTTCTGTCAGATCTGTCCCGTACTTTTGCCGCTCTTTCCCGTTCAAAAGAAAGTCCGGACTTTTGACCATTCCGGCGGTTTCCAGAGTTTCGGGGAACCGCTTTTTTGTCAGGGATCCTGCGGAAAGGTCCGTTCTTTTTATAAACACGCACCGCTTTCGACATGTATAGGGTGCTGAAAATTCCCACCGCGCCGTCTGCGATCAGAATGTAATAAACAGTTTCCAGATGTTCTCTGTAAAGATCCATAGGATTTAAAATGATGATGACAGATGCCGCCACAAATACAAGGGCCAGTATAAGGAAAAACAGCCAGTAAGGATGTTTCATACTGCCCAGGGCCACTGCATTCTGCAGTTTTATGATCGCGGATACCAGGATACACCCTCCGATAAACAGGCTGAAATACCCAGATACTTCTCCTGCCCGGATCAAAAGACAGCAGCCGGCAATCACCGCCAGCACCCCTCCGGAAGAACCGTATTTTCCGAATTCCTTATACTGAGCGTTAAAAAAATACCGGGCAATCATAA
>CAKNLF010000150.1 GCA_930989305.1 uncultured Roseburia sp.
AACAGAATAATGATAGGTAACAGCCCAGTCATTGTTGCTGATATATGCCAGGCTGCTATTATAAAACATTTCCATTCCATATTTGAGGGACACTGCCGCTGCAGGGATTGCCGCTGCAACACTGATCAGTCCATGGGTCACACCTTCATAAAACACCATCCGGCGGATCTGCTTTTTTTCCATGCCAAGACTCTGATACAGCGCAAATTCCCTCCGCCGTGACAGGATCTTTGTCATAATCACATTTAACAATCCCAGGATACTAATAACAAACAACAGGATTCCCGCAAACGCGCCTACCGATACGGCGGCCCTTGCGGACTTTCTGAATTCCCGCATCTCATCACTTCTGCGTTCCATTACAATCCCGCCTTCCTTCAATATCGAAGCAGCTGTTTTTTCAAACTGTTCTGCTTTTTCCCGGTCAATGTTTACCATAATCTGTCTGATGTTGATATCCGGATACAGTTCTCTGATGGTATCCGAAGGCATAACATAATTCAAAGAAAACTCCGCGTCCCGACTGTTTAGTCCCGCAGGCACAATGCCCCATTCCTGTATGGAAGCCATAACGGTAAAGGTCCGGCCGGCAATCTCTACTTTGGTTCCTGCCGGAGCCGCTGACAGGCCGTCGTCCGCGGCAGCTCCCACTGACAGAACATACTCTCCTGTAGCAAACTTTTCCGGATCAAATGTCCCATCCAGAGGATCGCTGTACAGCACATAATCCATAACCAGGCCCTCCGCTCCAATGAGGACGCTTCTATATCTGCCGGTTTCTTCCAATTGTTCCAGTCCCGCAATCCAGCCCGGCTGTGAAGACATAGATTCTTTTCGGGTCATAGTCCCGCTGTAGGCATCAATCTGATTATAAAAATCAACAACCTCCTTCCTGAGACTGTTGTCCGCTGTCAGATCAATTTCATGAGTCAGAAATTCTCCATACTCCTTCACTTCCGGACAGCTTCGGAGCTTTTTCGCCGTTTCCGCCGTGATGTTGCCTGCCCTCTCATTATACCGCTGGTAAGATCCGGCACAGGAAGCGTCCATAAAGGAATAGTCACTTAAAAACATTTCCTTTGCATAATAGTCTTCATCATAACTGACATACCGTATGTAAGAACCGCCCAATAACACTGAAGCCATTAAAAGAAGGATAATCGAAGATATAAAGGTACGTTTTCCTATATTCATCATGCGACAGGCCATCCGCCAGACTGTCATCTTATCTGCGCTCTTTCTCTTTCTCCCGCAAAATTCCTGATTCAGATACTTCCGAAGTCCGGCAGGAGTACGCCGACACATGGCAAATGTGGAAACAAAGCATCCTCCCCATGCCGTCAACACGCCGCAAACGGCTGCCCAAACAGCCGGATACACTTCCAGCTGTTCCAGATTTACAGTAATCCCGGTCAATATTGCAATCAGCCTCCGGGATATGTGATAGAATACCGCAAAACCTACGAGCAAACCTCCCGGCACAGCCGGCACGCATAACAGCAGACTGTATAGACTGGTAAAAATCCCTGTCTGTGAGGGTGTCATCCCCAAAGATTTTACAGACGCTAGAAAAGCGATCCGCTCACTGCGTGATACAGCCATGATCGTATAGATCAAGAGAAATCCCCCTGCTACTACAAACACCGTATTGATCAGATAACTGAAAGCCCTTGCGTTGGCAGTCTCCATCCGGGCGGAATTATAAGAATAGTTTGTTGTATAGGGGATCTCCTCCAGCCCCAGACTATCCAGTATCTCCTCCGCCTGTTTGTCCAGATCCTCCGGCTGATACAAAGTAACTCCAAGAGTAATACTTTCTTTTGCGCCGCTGTCTGCCAGCAGTCTCCGGGCCTCTTTTGGTACGATCCACGCACAAGATTCCGTATGAATATTTTCTCCTGACCAGTAACCGCAAAGTACAAAGGTATCTGTATGTTCTGTGCCATTTCCGTCCTGCCACTGGATCCGTACCTTTTGTCCGGTCTTATGACGAAGTCCCAATGAATCCAGAGTCATAATATCCAGGGCGATCTCTCCTTCCCGTTCCGGCATATGCCCTGCATCCGGTATGGCGCTCACTGTCTGAGCGTAGGCGCTGTCTGCAGCAGCTAAACGGATTGTCCTGTACTCAAGCATCTCATCACTTAAAGTCCCAATGCTGTACAATTCTACTGCTTTTTTCACATTTTCATGTCTGCTGATCCTCTGGGCCTGGTGCTCAGACAGCCCGTCAAACACAATATGGTTTGTAGATCCGTATTCTTGCTGGTCCTGAAGAAGATAAGAATCATAGACACTGCTGGATGTAAAAAATATCATCGTATACAATATTGTGACCAGGATAATGGACAGGCACAGAAAGAAAGCCCTTGTCCGGTTTATGCGGATCATACGTCTGGCCAGGCGCAGGCAGGCTTTCCAACTACTATTAGAGAGTATCCCTATAGGTTTTTCTCCCGTCTGTGATCTTTCCGTCCTCAAGCCTGATGATTCTGTCCGCCAGCTGGGCCAGTTCCAAATCGTGAGTATTCATAACAATTGTCTGCCGATAATGTTCGCTCGTCATTTTCAACAATCCCAGCACATTCTGCCCGGACCTTGTATCCAGGTTTCCTGTAGGCTCATCCGCCAGTACAAGAGCCGGCTTTGTGATCAGCGCTCTGGCGATCGCCGCCTGCTGTTTTTGACCTCCCGACAATTCTTGGGGCATGGCATCCAGCCGGTCCTTCAGTCCCAGGACCCGGACCAGTTCTTCAAAAAAATCCCTATCCGGCTTTGTATTGCCTATATCAAGAGGAAACAGAATATTTTCCTTTACTGTCAGCATGGGCAGCAGATTAAAATTCTGATATACAAATCCGATTTTGGTCCTGCGGTAAACAGCCAGCTGCGACTCTTTAAGCGTACTGATCTGCGTTCCATCTACCAGAATACTCCCTTCTGTAGGTTTATCCTGCCCTCCCAAAAGATTCAGGAATGTGGTTTTTCCGCTTCCTGATGAACCTATGATCACTGTAAATTTTCCTTTTTCTATGTCCAGGTCTATCCCATCCAGTGCCCGGATCATTGCCTCTCCACGGCCATAATATTTTTTCAGTCCTCTAACTTTGACAATTTCTTCCATAATTAATTTCCTCAGCTCAACAGGAACACAGAAAAGACCGTGCCCCTGCCTTTCTCAGATTTTACAGTTATATATCCTTTTTCCTGACGGATAATCTCCTGGGCCAGATAAAGTCCCAGTCCTACTCCCTCCTGCGCGGACACTTCCGGAGCCCGGTAAAACCTCTTAAAAATATCATGATAATGCCTGCTGTCAATGCCGCTTCCCGTATCTGAGATATCGATTCTCGTATAAATCTGCCAGGGACGTACCCGTATACAGATCCTGCCGCCATGGGAGGTATACTTTACCGCATTGTCTAATATATTTCCAAGGGCTTCCGCTGTCCACTTTGGATCATGTCTGATCAGGATTCCGCTGCCGCATTCTGTTTCGATCCGAATCTTCTTTTTCTCCGCTTTTGCCCACACCGGGCTGATCGCCTCCGCAATCGTACCGGCAATATCAGTATCCTGTACCCGAAGCACAAAGGTCCCTGTTTCCAGACGGGACATTTTTATCAGAGACTGCATAAGAAAATCCAGTTTGTCGATCTGTTTTTCCATTGTTTCTAAAAACTGCGCCTGCTTTTGCGCGGGCAGATCATGTTTCTCTAAAATATCTGCAAACATTTTAATATTGGCAATGGGAGTTTTCACCTGATGGGAAATATCGCTCACCAGCTCCTGGATTGTTTTCTTATCCTGAATACTGATTTTTCTGGTTTCCCGGACAATATCATAGAAACGCAGCAGCTTTCCCTGTATCCTTGCGTACAGACTGTCTTCGTAAATCTGATTCTGACGGCAAAAATCCCCTTTGATCATCTGATCAAGCATATCGCAGATCTCATCTGCGAAACCGGTCACCTACCTTTTTACAAAGCATCTCCAGAGTATGGTCAGCGCAAACATCCCTGCGCAGACTGCCAGGATCCCATGGCGCACTTCCGGATAGGGGACAAATTCGTAAAGGATCCATATAAGAAAGAAAAACAGACCTGCTGTAGCTGCGGACAATGCCAATAATATCGCTCCCGCTGTTTTCCGTAAGCACCCGCAGCAGCTTGTATTCATTTGGGGTAATGGCGATCCGTTCCTGCCCCCGCATAGCAGTCAGCCTGCCGAAATCCAGGCAGAGGAATCCGTCCTTCCACACCTGCTTG
>CAKNLF010000151.1 GCA_930989305.1 uncultured Roseburia sp.
GTACAGAGAGGTAGAAACATGAAAGAAAAAACCCGGGGCTGCAGCGGATTCGCGCTGAAAATGACGGCAGTGGTCACAATGACAGTGGATCATGTGGGAAAAGTTTTTTTCCCGGACTGTATGTGGATGATCATGATCGGACGCCTGGCCTTCCCGCTGTTTTGTTTCCTTTTAACGGAGGGGTTTGTACATACGGCAAATATCAGAAAATATCTGGGAAGACTGTTTATCTTTGCGCTGATATCAGAAGTTCCCTTCGACTGGGCTCTCCATGGAAAGGCTTTTGACTGGGATGCCCAGAATGTTTTTTTTACACTGTTTCTGGGACTTTTCATGCTGTATTTGATGCAGCTGTGCCGAACCCGGCAGGCGCTGCAGGCAGTGATCTTTCTGGTGGCGGTGGCGCTGGCGGTTTTACTACGAACAGATTATTCGGGTCTGGGTATCTGCTTTATTTTTATTTTTTATCAGTTTTATTACAGAAAATGGCTGAAATTCGGTCTGTTTGCCGCTGTATCTCTGATTGCTTATCTTCAGGCGCCGCAGGATTATACATCTATACTTGCAGTCCTTCCGATGATTTTTTATAATGGTAAACGGGGAATATCCTGCAAATATTTCTTTTATATTTTTTATCCGGCCCATTTGACTGTTCTGGCGCTGCTTCGGATATTTTTCTGAGCCCGCCGAATGCAGGCACAGGGAAAAGATAAGAGATTCGGATTGGGGCAATCTGTAAGGAGCGTATTTTATGAAAGCTTGGAAACATTTTTGTACAATTACACACCATAAATGGCTGGTGATGAAAGGATGCTTTAAAGTGGGACTGTACAGACAGGGTCTGTTTCACGATATGTCCAAATATTCGCCGGCAGAGTTTCTGGTGGGATGTAAATATTTTCAGGGCAATAAAAGTCCCAATAACGCGGAACGGGAAGCAAAGGGATATTCTTCGGCCTGGCTTCATCACAAGGGCAGGAACAAGCATCATCTGGAATACTGGATCGATTACGCCATGCCTCCGGAGAAGGGGATGACAGGCATGCGTATGCCCGATAAATATGTGGTGGAAATGTTTATGGACAGGATCGCGGCTTCCAAGGTGTATCAGAAAGAGAAATATACAGACAGAAGTCCGCTGGAATACTACGAATGGGGCAAAGACAACCATCTGCTCCATCCCGAGACCCGGGCTTTGCTGGAACAGCTGCTTAACATGCTGGCAGAGGAGGGAGAGGAAAAGACCTTTGAATATATCAGACAGCATGTACTGAAACAACAGAGGCTCCATTGACGAAATCTTAAGATTTTGATAAACTAACGTGGTGAATTGTTTTACATATTTCACATATTTTGCACATAAAGAGAGGGACGTATTATGATAGACGGCAAAAAAGTACTTTTCAGCGGCATGCAGGCCACAGGAACACTGACACTTGGCAATTATCTGGGAGCATTGAAAAACTGGGTGACTCTCAGTGACGAATATGAATGTTTTTACAGCGTAGTGGATCTTCATTCTATTACCATAAGACAGAATCCTGCTGAATTGAGAAAACGGGCCAGAACCCTTTTGACTTTATACATTGCCGCAGGACTTGATCCGAAAAAAAACTGTATCTACTATCAGTCTCATGTATCAGGCCATACGGAGCTGGCCTGGATCCTGAACTGTTTTACTTATATGGGCGAACTGAACAGGATGACTCAGTTTAAGGACAAAGCCGCAAAACACGCGGACAATATCAATGCGGGACTGTTTACGTATCCGGTGCTGATGGCTGCCGACATCCTGCTGTATCAGTCGGATGTAGTGCCGGTAGGCATTGATCAGATGCAGCATCTGGAGATCACAAGAGATATTGCTCAGCGTTTTAACGGAATTTATGGGGATGTGTTTACCATTCCGGAAGCTTATATCGGAAAAGCGGGAGCAAAGATCATGAGTCTCCAGAATCCGGAGAAAAAAATGTCCAAATCTGACGAAAATCCAAACGCCAGCATTTATCTGATGGACGATCCGGATACGATCATGCGCAAATTCAAACGGGCGGTAACAGATTCCGAAGGCTGTATCTGTTACAGGGATGAGCAGCCGGGAGTAAAGAATTTGCTGGATATTTACTGCGCATGTACCGGAAAGACACCGGAAGAAGCGGTAAAAGAATTTGAAGGAAAAGGATACGGGGAGCTGAAAACTGCAGTAGGCGAGTCTGTAGTGGCAGTTTTGAAACCCGTTCAGGAGCGATTTGCGGAACTTTCCAAAGACAAGGCATACATTGACGGCATTATCAAAGAAAATGCGGAAAAGGCCAATTATTACGCAACCAAAACTCTTCGGAAAGTCCAGAAAAAAGTAGGATTCCCTGAAAGAATCAGATAATCCGCATATCCGGCGGCAGGGAAGCGTCAAACTGAAGAAATTTCCCGGTTATGGGATGCGCAAAAGACAGGTGTGATGAATGAAGCGCCTGTCTTTTTATATAAGTGTATTCCGGATTGTACAAAAAGTCTCCGATCAGAGGAAAGCCGGCGTATTTCATATGTACCCGTATCTGATGGGTGCGGCCGGTTTCCAGCCGGAGCCGGATCAGTGACAGATCACGATCTTTGTCATAGCGGATCCGAAAATAGCGGGTAACAGCCCGTTCTCCTCTTTCATAGTCTACGCATCGCTGGATACAGGAATTTTCCAGCCGGGCGATAGGCGCGTCTACAATGCCCTCCTTTGGCGGTTTTCCCTGTACCAGAGCCATATATTCCCGCTGGATTTCTTTCATTCCGGAATGAGAGGCCAGCAGGGCACCGGCCAGCATGTTTTTCGCCAGAACGGTAAGGCCGCTTGTATCCCTGTCCAGCCGGTTGACGCAGCGGTATACAAATGGTTCCCCTTTTTGGCTGAAATAGTACATGGCTGCGTTGGCCAGGGTGTTGTAGTGATTGTTAACAGAGGGATGGATCGGCATGCCGGCAGGTTTATTGACAACGAGAAGATCCTCGTCTTCGTATACTACCGGGAATGGGAGAGGGACGGGAAGAATCCCTTTTGAGCCCTCTTGCTCATCCAGGATAACGCAAAGGCAGTCTCCCGGTGCCAGCGTTTCCGATAC
This sequence comes from uncultured Roseburia sp., assembly GCA_930989305.1. Lineage (GTDB taxonomy): Bacteria > Bacillota > Clostridia > Lachnospirales > Lachnospiraceae > Brotonthovivens > Brotonthovivens avistercoris. The sequence continues at coordinate 3,111 of CAKNLF010000151.1, forward strand.
GTAACACCAGGCGCCGTTTTTTAAAAGACCTTCCGGTGTTTTCTTTAAATGTATGATAACATTCCGGGAATATCCCCGGTCTTTCAGAAAGGACAATACCGTCTGTCCTTCTTTGGGTTCTGTGATCCTATAGTTTAATATCCGTTTCATGTAAGCAAGTATAGCACAGATATCTCTTTGGGAAAAGCACAGAGAACATGGCCCTGTCATAGAATATAATAAGTTCCGCCAAAAGAGGTGCTTTTTGAAAACATTTCTGCCGCCATTGGATGCGCAAGAAGAACAATATTATCTGGCTTTGCTGTCAGAAGGAGACCCCAAAGCCAGAGATATTCTGATCGAACGGAATATGCGCCTTGTGGCCCATATCGCGAAAAAGTACCAGAATGCGGAGGAAGATATGGAAGAACTGATTTCTATCGGGACCATCGGTCTGATCAAAGCTGTCAATACCTATCGGGGAAACCGGGGCAGCAGACTGGGGACATACGCGGCCCGGTGTATAGAAAATGAAATGCTCATGTATTTCAGGAGCAGAAAAAAGACGTCCAGGGAAGTATCTCTCTATGAGCCTATTGGAACGGACAAAGAGGGAAATCAGATCAAATTGCTGGATATTGTGGAAAGCGACGCTCCTGAGCTGGCGGATGCAGTGGAAATGAGAAAAAATGTGGCAAAACTGTACCGTCTTGTCCCGGAAATCCTTACGGAAAGGGAGAAATATATTATCTGCAAACGTTATGGATTATATAATTGCAGACCGCTGACCCAGCGGGAGATTTCCGAAGTGCTGGGCATTTCCCGGTCCTATGTGAGCCGCATTCAAAAAAGAGCACTGAAGAAATTGAAAAATGAACTGTTAAAATAGCAGAAATTTTTGCATATCCTGCGGAAAGTAAAATTCGGACTATGAAAAAGACAAAACCCGTGTTATGATGGTTTTGTCTTTTTTATCATACAGCGTTCGCTGACTTATTCCATACGAAATTAATAAAATCATGTACAGTATTATAAAAACAGCGGCTTTGCGCGGTATCAGGGGAATCCCTGTTTACGTGGAGGCTGACATTTCCAGGGGAATGCCGGTATTTGAAATGGTAGGCTTTCTGGCTTCGGAAGTAAAAGAAGCAAAAGAACGGGTAAGGATCGGATTGAAA
>CAKNLF010000152.1 GCA_930989305.1 uncultured Roseburia sp.
GGACAGCCTTTCAGCAAATGCGAACTGCCTCCTGCTTCCAAAGACTATGAACCGCTGCCCTATTATCTGGAACCGGTGGAAAGCCCGCGCAATGACTCCAGAGAGGCAAAAGAGTTCCCCCTGGTACTTACCAGCGGAAGGGTGCCTTTCTATCATCACGGCACTCTGCGCAACATTCCGTGGCTGCGTGAAATCTATCCGGTGCCGGAGCTTTGGATGTATCCGGAGGATGCCAAAAAGTACGGTCTGGAAGACGGCAGCTGGGCCTGGGTGGAGTCCAAACGGGGAAAAATCCGCGCGGTTGTAGCGGTGACAGAAGGCATTAAGCCGGGAGTTGTATATATGGAACGTTTCTGGAATCCGGAAACGCTGCAGACAAAGACCCACGGCTGGATGGAAATGAATGTGAATATGCTCACAAGGGCCTCCGCGCCTTTCAATGATGTGGTGGGCACCTATACACTGAGGGGATTCCTGGTAAAAGTATATCCTGCAAAAGGAGCGCCGGAGGGCATCTGGAAGAATCCTCAGGACTTCAGCTCCTGGCTGGCAAAACCAAGTGATCCTACAGAGGAGGTAACGGTATGAAACAGTACGCGTTTGTTATAGAATTAGACCGATGTATCGGCTGCAAAGGCTGTCAGGTGGCCTGCAAGATGGAAAACGGCACAGACCTTGGTTCTGACCGCACCAAAGTGCGGCAGATCGGTCCTATAGGAAAATATCCGAATCTGCAGATGTATTTCCTTCCCACTATGTGTCAGCAGTGTGAAAATCCCGTATGCGTGCGGGTATGTCCCAGCGGTGCGGTATATAAAAGCAAAGAGGACGGTGTGGTGCGCATTGACAGGATGAAATGCATCGGATGCCACAGCTGCAATCAGGAATGTCCCTATCATGCGAATACATTCAGTGAGATGCGCCGTTCCATGGACAAATGCACTCTTTGCTCAGAAGCCAGGGAAAGGGGCGAGGAGCCTGCCTGCGTACGCAACTGCTCAGGCAGAGCCCTTCATTTCGGAGATATCAACGATCCGGACAGCGAAGTGTCCAGACTTTTAAAAGAAGCGGGAGAAGAACATGTTTTCCGCCTTCATGATTACGGAAACGGACCCTCTACACGGTACATTTTGAAAAATGCTCAATGGCAGGACATCATGCCCCAGGAAATCGATGAAGTATCCTTTGGAAAAGGAGGCAGAAAATATTATGAACATGAGTAGAAAAGCGGAATTTAAACAGCTTATGATCAACCGGCGCAACCTTTACCATCTTCTTTCCCGTTTCTTTCAAAAGGAAGTAGATGAAGAGTTTTTTGAAATCATCCAGAAAATCAAATTTCCGGTGGACCGGGAAGAAAACGCTCTGACAGAATTTCGTGACGCTCTGCTGCGCTTAAATGAATATTTTGAATATGACGCGGGAGAAACACTGGATGATCTGGCCGCGGACTACGCAAAGACATTTCTGGGAGCCGGAAGCGCTCAGGGCGCGGCGGCATTTCCCTATGAATCGGTTTATACAAGTCCCAAACATGTGATGATGCAGGATGCGTGGAACCAGATGTGCGAGATACTGGAATCCAAAGGCATTGAAAGAAATGAAGAATCCAAAGATCTGCTGGAAGACCACATCGCGGTGGAACTGGATTATATGGCCTACCTGTGTGATGAGACGAGCCAGTATACAGAGACACTGGCAGGGCTGGAGGAACAGAGGGAGTTTTTAAACAAACATCTGCTGAACTGGGTGCCGGAGTTCTGTTTGGATATCAAAGACCATGCGGATACGGAATTTTACCGGATGGTAGGCCAGCTTACCACCGGATTCCTTCAGCTGGACAGTTTTATTCTGGACAAAATGATCGTAGAACGAAAAGCCCGTCCTGTGGTATCCAAGAGCTTTCGCATCAGCCGGGAGCGGATGAATGAGATCTTAAAAGGTCTTCAGACGGAATATCATATTTACGGCCCGAAGCATGTGCCTGACCGGGGAATGTGGGAAACAGACGGTCTGATCCGGTATGAAGAGATTTCTGCAGTAGAAGAAATCGTTACAGACAGACAATCGGATTTCTCTCCAAAAGAGGTGATTTATCCGGTTTCCCAGACTATATTCAAATTTGATGAAAACAATTGCGTGGAAACCGTCACAAAAGATCCGAAAGGAATTATTATCTTTATGCGTCCCTGTGATATCAACGGACTGAAACGTCTGGACAATATGTTCCTGGCGAACGGCGGCATCAGCGATGTGTATTACAAACGGATGCGGGACAAAGTAAAGATTTTTATGATGGAATGCGAAAGAAGCTGGGATAACTGTTACTGTGTGTCTATGGGCACAAATAAAACGGAAAATTACAGCGTGGCCTGCTGCCTTCATGAAGAAGAAATTTATCTGGAAGTAAAAGACGCGGAATTTATCGACTATTTTGAAGATGAAATGGAATCCGGATACAAGCCGCTGTTTATCGAGGAAAATCAGCGGAAAGTGCGGATCCCGGACATTAAAGATGCAAAAATGCTCCGCAGGATCTTTGAACTGGATTTCTGGAAAGACTACAATGAGGACTGTATTTCCTGCGGCGGCTGCAACACGGTCTGCCCTACCTGCAGCTGTTTTGATACAGTAGATTATCTGAATCAGGAAAACAGCCGGAAAGGTGAACGGCGCAGAATCTGGTCATCCTGTATGCTTCCAGATTTTTCCAAGACGGCGGGAGGAAATATCGCAAGAAAAAAACCGGAACAGATGATGCGTTTCAAGACGATGCACAAAGTATACGATTACAATGCCCGTTTCGGCGGAAATGAGCATATGTGTGTAGGGTGCGGCAGATGTATCCAGCGCTGTGTACAGGATATCTCTTTCGCGGATACCATTAACCGGCTCAGCGATGAAGTGGATAAAATGAATCAGGAATCCGCGTCCTGCGAGAAAAATGCGGGAACGCGGTCAGATAAGAAAAAAACGGCGGAAAAGAAAAAAGCGGAAAAGAAACCGGCGGAGAAAAAGAACAGTTAAGTCCGGAGCAATAGGAGGAAAAAATGGAAAATAATGTTTTGGTCCCAAGACCACACAGGATTTTAAGTATGCTGAAACATACGGCAACAGAGTGTACCTTCCGTGTTGCCTGTGAAAATGAGCCGGGATACGGACAGTTTTTTATGCTGTCCCTGCCGAAAGTAGGGGAAGCGCCTATCTCCGCCAGTGGAAAAGGCCCGGGATATGTGGAATTTACCATTCGTAACGTAGGACTTTTGACCCAGGCAATCTTTGATCTGGTGCCGGGAAATTCAATTTTCCTGAGAGGCCCTTACGGCAATCAGTTTCCGGTAAAGCATTTTGAAAATAAAGATCTGCTGATCATCAGCGGAGGTACCGGCATGGCTCCGGTGATGACAATGATCAATCATTTTTACGACCATCCGGAAGTATGCAAATCGGTAAATATTATTTCCGGATTTAAAAATGCGGACGCGGTGCTCTTTCGGGATGAGATTGAAAAATTCAAAGAGCGTTTTAATATGATCGCTACTCTGGACAATGAAGATGCGGAAGGGTTTGAGACCGGTATGGTCACTGCCCACATCAACAAGATCCCGATCCGTTCCTTTGACGATTATAATATTGTCATTGTAGGTCCTCCTGTGATGATGCATTTTGCGGCACTGGAATGTGTAAAATGCGGCGCGGAGGAATCAAAAATCTGGGTATCCTTTGAGCGTAAAATGTGCTGCGGCGTAGGAAAATGCGGACACTGCAAAATTAATGACACATATGTATGTCTGGAAGGACCGGTATTTAACTACAAAGATGCAAAAGATAAACTGATGGATTAAAGGAACGGAGCCGGAGTCGATGACCAATGACTGGCAGGATGAAAAACGATGAAATAGGCTTTTAGTACCCATAGACTTATTTGTTTTGTTCAAATGCATGAAAAAAGTATAAAAAAAGTATAAAATATGTGCCAAAGACACGTTTTAATAAGAAAACCTATGTGTTATAATAAGCAAATAAAATAAAAGGAGGTTTGTCAGTATAGTAATTAAAAAAATTAGGTTTTAGTGGTTATTTTGGAGAAACTTTCAACAAGAAAGAGCTTTGAAAGGAGAATGGGTTTATGGGTCAAAAGAAAAGAGTCGGATATGGAGTCAGAGGATGGATTCTCAT
>CAKNLF010000153.1 GCA_930989305.1 uncultured Roseburia sp.
AATAGCTGCCCTGCCATTTACCGCCTCCATAACTTTTCTCGCTCCGGTCTCTCCAAAGGCCCCGCAAAGTTCTATGCACTCCACGCCGTCCTCATACATTTTTACCGCTTCCCTGCAGGCCTGGTCAATATCTGACACTCCTGTTATCCGCGCTCCTCCGTCCGCGATCACTGCTCTGTCTGTTTCAGGCCGAAATGGCCCCATAATGATAAATCCGAATTTCATAATTCCAATTCCTCCAAATCGTCAGGTATATATAAATTTCCGCTGAAATACATTCTGCCTTCTTCCATATATAATCGTTTGCGCCGGGCTAGATTTTTATCTTCCGTATGATACAGCACCAGATTTTCCACTCCCAGTTCTTCTCCCGCAAGACAGGCGTCCTTTACGGTAGAATGGCAGCTTTTATAAGGATGAAACCGTTCTTTTTCCCTGTCCAGACAAAAAGCCTCATGCAAGAGCCACTTGCTTTTGCGGGCATATCTTTCTTCCGTTTCGTTGAAAAGTTCGTCCCCGCAGCAGGTAAACCGTTCTGTACCATTCAGATACATGGTAAATCCGAACTGCTTCGCTTTTGTGGAATGTGTATCAAAAAAAACAACTCTGCGGCCCAGGATTTTCTCCTCCTGCCCGTCTTTCAGGGTAATGAGACGGATCTGATGTCCCAGACACGCCGCATCCTTTTCCTGCAAAAGAGCAGCGGCAATCCCTTTCAGCAGTTCCATTACTTCTTCATGGGCATAAAATCGGTATTCTCCCTTCCATTTGCCTTCTCCGGTCATTTTCCCTATCATACGCACGATCCATACTATCCCCAAAAAATGATCAATGTGTTTATGAGTAATAAAAATATCTCTTACATTTTCCAGGTCAATATCCGCTTTTTTCAGCCGGTTTAAAATGCCGTTGCCGCCTCCGGTATCTATAAGGAAACTATCTTTTCCTTCTGTCAGCGCAAAACAGGCGTTATAGCACTCTGTCACCAACGCGTTTCCCGTTCCCAGCATTGTAAGTTTCATGTTCTCTCCCTCTGTTCTTTTCTGTTTAAAATTTTCCTGAGTATCATTCCCACTGCCAGTGTCACTGCCTCTGTACAAGGGAACGCAAGCCACAGGCCTGTCTGCCCAAACAGCACGGACAAAAGCAGGGCCAGCAGCACAATGCCAATGATTCCCCGCAGCGACGCAATCCCAAGAGACGCTTTCGGGTGAGCAGTAGACGCAAACCGTGAAGCAGTGACAATGTTGATCCCTACAATAAGAAATCCTGTAAAATACAAATGGATTCCTCCTCCTGCGATTCTTGCAAGCTCCGGATCTCTGCTGCTGTTGAAAACGCGGATCAGTTCGTCTGTAAAGCCGTAAACAATGGCGATCACAACCACGCCGATCACTACCGCCGTCACTACCGCGTACCGGTATACCCGCCTCACTTCTTTATATTGTCCCTGTCCGAAAAAACGGCTGATCAGCGGCTGGGTACCTTGAGAAAGGCCGATGAGAAACGCCAGGGCCACCAAGGCCAGATTAGCGATAATTCCATAGGCTGCAACACCGGTATTTCCTGCGAATTTCAGCATCAGCAAATTGAAAACGATCAGTACGATCCCTCCTGAAATCTCATCCAGAAAGGAAGATGTGCCAAGGGAACAGATATGGATCATTTTTTTGAAGGAAATCCGTATCCTGCAGAAATGGAAATGGTTCTTTTTTCGCAGTATATGGGTGGACGTCAGGATCAGTCCCAGCACAGGCGCGCACCCTGTGGCCAGCGCCGCTCCGAAAATTCCCAGATCCATGGGAAAGATAAAAACATAGTCCAGCAGGATATTCAGGAAGCTTCCGCTGAGCATGCCCAGCATGGCCAGCCTTGGGGCATAATCATTGCGCACAAAGGCGATGAGTGTATTATTCAGGATAAAAAAGGGCGCAAAGCTGAATATCGTCCGCAGATATACGGCCGACATGTCCAGAATATGTCCTCTGGCTCCAAGCAGATGGGCCAGATCCCCGGCATAAATTTTTCCTGCCGCAAAAATTGCCAGTCCAATGACCACTCCCCAGAAAACAGCCTGGGTAAATACCTGATCAGCCTCTTTTATTTGCTCCTGTTCTCTGCAGATCACATACCTTGTAGCGCCGCCGATGCCCAGCATCAGCCCGATCCCGTTGATAAAGTTAAAGCTGGATATGGCAATATTCAGCGCCGCCAGTCCATCGCTCCCCAGTCTGGCTGATACAAAGTAAGTATCTGCCAGAATATAACAGGACAGCCCTGCCATTCCCAGAATATTTAAAAATACATATTTTGCAAATTCTTTTCCGATTGACATTTTCATTTTATTTTCCACACAACTCATAATAAAAAATATATTGCTGCATTACACCCCGATATCCCCGGTAACTGGTTTTGGGAAAGCCTTTGGGATAATGCTTTTCCATAGCCTGCCTGATATGCGTATCCACAGGGAAAGCATCCATCTGATGCAGGCCGAACAGGCAGATGCAGTCCGCCACTTTTTCTCCTACTCCATACAGCTTCATCAGTTCTTCTCGTGCCCGGTGATAGGACATCCGGCGGATCTTGTCCAGAGAAATCTTTCCCTCCGCGATATCTCTGGCAGTCCGGACCACATACTTGCTGCGGTACCCCAGATTGCACCCTTTCAGCGCGTCCTCCGGAAGTCCGCCCAGACTTTCCGGTGAAGGAAAACCGTAAAAAACATTTCCCTGTTCTCCTTCCAGCCTTTGACCGTATGTTTCACACAGATTCCGGATACAGCGCCGGATACGGACAATGTTGTTCTGCTGGGATATCAAAAAAGATGCGATCATCTCCCACAGATCCTGACGCAGGATACGGATCCCCCTTCCAAACTCAGCTGCTGCCTGAAGGTAATGGTCTCTGGAACTGATCTTGTCTTTAAACTTTCCATAATCTTCATCCAGATCAAAATATTGCCGCCAGAAGTGTTCAAATTCTTCTTCTCCGCAGAAAAACAGACAGGTATCCCCCTGCTGGGTCACTTCCAGATACCGGTTTCCTGCAGTCACACAGCAGGTATCAGGCCCCGTCTGCTCCATTCTGAAACACTGGCCGGAACGGCATATCTGAACAATATCAAAATTCGTTATCTCTTTCCTGATCATCCGTCTTTACCTTCTTACCCCATCCCGGATATCTGTCCGACCTTTCATATCATAGACAGTGATCAATTCTTTTCTGTTAAGTATATGTATCATATACGATTCTCCTCTTCTTCTGTATAATTTCAGGTTTTATTTTTTCTGAGACGAAAAATAATGCCTTGCGGCATACAGGTACTGTCTTTCAAACTCCGCCGCTGCCTTTTTACTGACCTTCAAAAAGGGGAGCAGCATATCAAATCCATGAAAGCAATGGTGATAAATATCCACGGAAGCCTCCACTCCCGCTTTTTTCAGATTGTCTATATAAGTAAGCGTCTCACAGTAAAAAGGCTCCAGATCTCCCACAAACGTATATGCCGGCGGAAGATTTCTGTAATCCGTCTGTCTTGCGGGAGCCGCGTAAGCAGGCACCTTATTGTCCCCGATCCTCCTGAGATATGCTCTCCAGCCCATATGATTAAGTCTTGTATTCCACACCGGAGCATGGTTATCCCTGGAAGAATCTGTATCCCGATCGTCGATCATGGGATACAGAGGCATCTGAAAGGCGATCTTTATTTCCCCTTTGTCCCGGGCATACATGCATAGCGCTGCCGCCAGCCCTCCTCCGGCGCTTTCCCCGCCGACCATGATCTGACTGCTGTTGATCCCAAGGTCCTGCGCATGTTCCTTCAGATACTTCAGGACGGCATAACAATCATGAAGTGCTGCCGGATAAGGGGCCTGTCCGGCCAGTCTGTATTCCGGCGTCACAACGACCGCGCCGTATTTTTTCACCAGAGGCAGCGCTCTGGACATATAGATCATTTTCGCCATACCGGTTACATAACCCCCTCCATGAATCCACAAAATGCCGGGAGGTTTCTTTACCAGGCAGCGGTTTTGCCCGGGTTTTACAATATAAAGTTTGATTCCTTTTTTTGCAGACGGAATGGTCACGCTGCTTATTGTATAATTCTTTTTCATGATCTG
>CAKNLF010000154.1 GCA_930989305.1 uncultured Roseburia sp.
ATAAAAATCCCGAAAGCGATCAGTACAATACTGATCACGTAAATCACATAAACTTCTTTTGCTGAAGGGATCAGCAGCATTAAAAGGCCGAACACCACGTAAATAACGGATACGGCCAAAAGTCCGCCTATCCCGAACTCAAATTTGTTTTTCTCTTTTGCAGTCATAATTATCTCCTTAAACTCCCCGGAAAATTCCGGGACAGTCTCATTTTATCATAAGAAAAAATAACATTCAACCGGATTTCAGCCGGAATAATTTCCGGATATTCAGCTGGAATAGCTTTCCAGAAAATTGTAAAGATCTTCCAGATCATAAAAATCAATTCCCTCTTTTACCTCATCCTGCAGTTCTGCCGGCAGATCCGCCACTGGGATATCCGTTTCAAAATATACTTCGTCTGTAGCCGAAACATATACGGTAAGATAATCCCCGGACTGTTTCAGATAAAACTTCGGGGTTTCATAAACATTTCCGCTTTCTACCGTGTCTTCCCCCTCATGGGTATTTTCAGATGAAAGGGTATCATCTGTTGTTTTTCCCTCCGAGAAAGATTCTCCGGAATCTTCCCCCTGCGCACCCTTGTCTGAAGAAACAGCTCCGGTGTCCGTTGGCTTTGAGGTATCTTCCAGCTCCTTTTGGGAATAATACAGCATATCCGCTTTTTCCTGGGTAACTTTACCAAAGCGAAAACCGATCCAGAATACAGCAAACACACAAATTGCCGCTAATATAAAAAGTAAGCGAACTCTACGTACTTTATCCATGATCTCATACTCCTTTTTTCGTAGTATTCACTTACTTTTGAAAATATATTCAGTCCGTCTTTTGAAAAAAGCACAGCTTTCTTTTTACAGAAGATGGAATTTTTTAGCAAATTTTAAAAGAACTGTGCCTTTCGGAAAACTCTTCAGATCAGACTCAGACAATCCTCTGATCCGGATAATGACCGCAGCGTATACAAGGATGCCCGCCAGTATTCCCAGAACCGTCCATATGGCGTTTATCGGGAGAAGCATCATACCAAAATGATAAATCGCAAATACGATCACACCCATAACAGCCGAAGCAGCAGCCGGTTTGATGTATGTCTTCATTACATCCGGACGATATCCGGAATAGCGCTGAACAGAAGCTCCGTTTAAAATGCACATCAGGAATGCGAAAAACGCTGTTGACAGCACTACCGCATAGATGTTCAGCCGGAATCCGTACATCAGCACCACAAGGCAGATTATATGAGCCCCCAGCGCGATCAGGGCATTACGTACCGGAATACGCATACGGTTGATCCCCTGCAGTATCCCATTGGACAGTGTTGAGATTGAATAAAACACAATGGAAACCGCGCCAAACTGCAAGAGCCTTTCCGCAAGCTCTCCTGTTTCGTGAAACAAAAGCTGCAGAATCGGCGATGCAAGCACAATAAATCCTACCATACACGGAAAAGCGATAATCATAACAAAGCGCATGGACGAGTTGATCTTGCCCCGCACCTGAGATTTGTCCTTTTCCGCGAAAGCCGCCGCCAGACTCGGCACGCAAGAGGCCGCAATTGCCGAAGCAATGGAAATAGGCACATTGATCAGCACTTTATATTTTCCGGCGAAAATTCCCCACCAGACGGATACCGTATGCGCGTCATATCCTTGGATATTAGCGATATTTTTAAAGATACCCTGGTCGATAACTGAACTTATGTTGTAGATCGTTGTACTTAAAAGTACGGGAACGATAGTCAAAAGCAGCATTTTTATAATAACACTGTAGGATTCTTCTCTGACCCGGCCGTTCCTTTTTCGTTCCCGCCGTTCCGCGCGCCTCATTGCCGGGCGGTACAAAACAAAAATAAAGATCAAAAACAACAGAGCAACTCCGGCCCCTACTGCAGTACCTAAGGTGCCGCCGGCAGCTCCGTAAGCAGCTGCGTATGTATCCGCGCTTCCCAGCACGCCGCCAATACGCATGCCGTATCCGAAAAGTACAAAAGCCGCCCCAACGCTGACTCCTGCATTTACGATCTGTTCCAGGATCTGAGATACCGCGCTTGGCACCATAGTTCCGATCCCCTGAAAGAATCCCCGGATCACGCCCAGCACAGCCACAATGATCAGTACCGGGGCCAGCACCCGGAGGGCGAAAATACTCATAGGCGTTTTGAACACAACGCTGGTGAGAAAATCCGCAGCGAAAAATACTATGACGCATCCGGCCGTTCCTGTAGTAAGGGCGATGGCCAGAGCGCCTTTGAATACTTTATGAGCGTTCTTCTTCTGCCCGAGGGCCATACGGGAAGACACCATTTTTGAGACTGCCAGCGGAAGACTGTAGGAGGAAATCAGCAGCATCATACTGTATATCTCATACGCACAGCTGTAATAGTCGTTTCCCACATTCCCGATGATAGCTGTCAGCGGCACCCGATAGAGCAGGCCGATGATCCTGCTCAAAATAGATGCCACTGCCAGAATACTTCCCTGTACCAGAAAATTTGAATTACTTTTTCTATTTGCACTCATAAATTTTTATCCTCGTCTATTTATCTGCAGAGTCAAACTCCTCCAAAGATCCGTAAAAGGCAATTTTGTCCTGGTAGGTGTCCTGAACGACACATACCCATGTTTTGCCCTGGTTCAGAGTAATTTCTGTTCCGTCTTCCCCATAATATCTGGTAGGGGCAGACTCTGATTCTTTTTCCCATGTAACCGGAACCGCTTTCCCATTTGTAATATAATATCCGGCTCCTCCGGACATGGTATCTACATCCAGGTATCCGTAGCGGCTGTCGATCACAGACCAGTCGCAGACCTGTAATAAGATATTTTTGCACGAAAGCTGGGAATTGTCAATTCCGTCTGTCTGTTCTCCGCCGTATTGATAACGGTAATACAGACCGTCCCTTTCATCGTAAACAAACCAGGGCGCATTGGTCCGGTAACCCGGTTCCACAACCACGGCGTCCACAGCATTTTCTCCGGAAAGTTCGATCTGCTTTTCATCGTCTTCGTTAAAACGGTAATGCCCTTTATAATCATCAGAAATCTGGGTATCATACCCTTTCAGGGCTATCGCTTCCCGGATCTTTTCTCCTGTAGTATAGGAATTGTGAGGCGCTTTGCGGCTTGGATCTCTGGGATACATCAAATTGCTCACAGCCGCCTCCATTCCGTTTAAATTGTCCACATAATCTTTGCTTAAGATTTCTTTGGCATATTTTGCCTGTCCATAGTGGGCGTAAATGGCGTCGAATTCCAGCGCCCAGTCTACGTAATAATGTCTGCAGCTTCGCACGGACATTATTTTTTCCGCGTTTTCATAGTTCTGATAAACGGCCATAAGTCTGGTAAGCGCTCCTTCCACCGGAGCTTCTATGATCACATCCGCGTCTTTGATCCCGTACTGGGGCAGCGCCTGGGTCGTATTGCCGAGCATAACTGCAAAAGGCCGCACCTTTGCCAGGTCCTCGTCGATCCATTCCCCAGTAAAATAACTCCGGGCCTGTCCCTGATGAGGATCCGCCGCAGCCTCCTCCTGTGTCTTTTCCGGTTCCGGAGCCGGAGTTTCCTTCTCTTTGCCGCAGCCTCCAAGAATTGTCAGCCCCATAACAGCCGCCAGAATCCATACCATTGCTTTTTTCATAATTTTTCCCCCCGTTTCTTTTTCCTGTCACCTGAATATTTTCAGCTGTGCCAGTATCCTTCTCTGATGCTCCTGCATCTCTTCTGCTTCTTTCTCTTCCATATGATCATATCCGAACAGATGCAGCATACTGTGAACGATCAGGAACGCATACTCCCGTTTTTCGCTGTGTCCGTACTCAACAGCCTGCTCCTTTGCTTTTTCCACGGATATAACAATATCTCCAAGCATAACTTCACCTGTATCAGGATTTACCGTATCGTCCGCCTGATCTTCAATTCCGGAAAAGTCCGCCGGCGTTTCATACTCTACCATCGGAAAAGACAAAACATCTGTGGGTCTGTCAATGTTTCGAAAATTCTTATTGATCTCACGGATCCCCTTGTTGTCAGTCAAAGTCAGATTGATTTCCGCCTCATAGGGAAATTTTTCCGCCTCCATGGCCGCCTCTATTGTTTTTTT
>CAKNLF010000155.1 GCA_930989305.1 uncultured Roseburia sp.
ATGTAAATGTACATCCCGCTAAAATGGAACTGCGTTTTTCCAATGGGGAAGAGATCTATCAAAAGCTTTCAGAGGAAATACGAGGGGTGCTCCGGGGAAAAGAGCTGATACCGGAAGTAAGCGTTAAAGAAGAAAAAGAATCCCGGGAAAAAGAGCCGGAGAAAAAGGTTATTAAAAATGAGATACCGGAGCCTTTTGAACTCCACAGACTGGAAAAGATCCGGGAAGCGGTGGCAAAAGACAGTCCTTATGAGAAAAAATATGACAGGACTCCCGGCGTTTCCAGAGGAACAGCTTCTCCTGGAAAAGAGGAGAGCCTGAAACAGCTGACAGAGCCCAGGATGCCTTCCAGAGAGGAAGTGTCTCCAAAGAGCATTTACAGTTCTGTGTTCGAAGAAAAAGAAAAGGACATGGTAAAAGAACCGTCCCGGCAGATGGAACTTTCGGATCTGGAGGGCGCAGGAGACAAACTGCTGGACAAGAAAGCGGTGCCCTACCACAAAATCATCGGGCAGCTGTTTGATACCTACTGGCTTGTGGAATTCAAAGATCAGCTCTATATGATAGACCAGCATGCGGCTCATGAAAAAGTCCTGTACGAGCGGACGATGGCCGCATATCGGAAAAAAGAATTCACTTCTCAATATGTGAGCCCGCCGATTCTTTTGTCTCTCACTATGCAGGAGGAAGTGCTCCTGAAGAAATATATGTCCTATTTTAAACAGCTGGGATTTGAGATCGAACCCTTCGGCGGCAAGGAATATGCCATCCGGGCGGTCCCGGATAATTTATACGGACTGAACGGTCAGGAACTGGTCCTGGAGATCATGGACAGTCTCGGAACCATTTCAGACAAGGACGCACCGGACATAGTCATGGAAAAAGTGGCTTCCATGTCCTGCAAAGCAGCTGTAAAAGGCAATCAGAAATTATCCCGGCCGGAGATTGAGGCACTGATCGGGGAACTGCTCACCCTGGACAATCCCTATCACTGCCCCCATGGAAGACCGGTGATCGTGTCTATGAGTAAATATGAAATAGAAAAGAAATTTAAACGGATTATATAAAATGACAGAGAAAAAACCTTTAATTATATTGACAGGCCCTACTGCAGTAGGAAAAACAGCCCTGTCTCTGAAACTGGCAGAAAAAATAAACGGTTCTGTGATCTCCGCGGATTCCATGCAGGTTTACAAGGGAATGGATGTGGGGACAGCCAAGATCACAAAGGAAGAAATGGGGGATATTCCTCACTATCTGATCGATGTACTGGAACCGGACGAAGAATTTCATGTGGTACGTTTTCAGGAAATGGCCAGACAGGCCATGGATGAAATCTATCGCCAGGGACGTATTCCCATACTGACCGGAGGCACAGGCTTTTATATCCAGGCGGTGCTGTATGACATTGATTTTACCAGTCAGGAAGAAAACAGCGCTTACAGAGCCCGTCTGGAGCAATACGCGGCAGAACGGGGCAATGAGGCCCTCCATCAGAAACTTTCAGAAGTGGATCCTGTTTCGGCCAAAAAGATCCATCCAAATAACCGGAAACGTATGATCCGGGCGCTGGAGTATTATCATGAGACTGGAGAACCGATCTCCAGGCATAACGAAGCGGAGGCGGCAAAGCCGTCCCCTTATGCGTTCCGATATTTTGTACTGAACGACAAAAGGGAAAATATTTACCGGAAGATCGAGAAACGGGTCGACAGCATGCTGGAAGGCGGCCTGGTGGAAGAGGTAAAGGCGCTGAAAGCCAGGGGATATCAAAAAGGTATGGTATCTATGCAGGGACTTGGATATAAGGAAATTTTAAGTTTCCTGGACGGGGAGATCTCACTGGAGGAAGCAGTCTATTTGTTAAAACGGGATACCAGACATTTTGCGAAAAGACAGCTGACCTGGTTTCGCCGGGAAAGAGATGTAATCTGGATCAACAAAGATGAATTCGGATATGATGATGACAAAATTCTGGCTTTTATGCTGGAACAGACTGATAAAGTAATAAGGAGGCGCATAGACAGTGGAGCAGGATCTGATATATGAACAGTATCGTAACCTGGGATTATCTGCGCAGGTGTATACATTTGGAAAAAAAATTGAAGAGAAATTAAAAACAAGATTTGAAAAGATAGATCAAATTGCCGAGTACAATCAGATGAAAGTCATTGCAGCCATGCAAAAATGCAAAGTATCAGCGGAATGCCTGAATCAGGTGACCAGCGGATACGGATATGATGATATCGGAAGGGATACGCTGGAAGCGGTCTATGCGGAATGCTTCCGGGGAGAAGCGGCTCTGGTGCGGCCGCAGATCACCTGCGGGACCCATGCCCTGGCCCTGGCGCTGATGTCTAACCTGCGTCCGGGGGACGAGCTCCTTTCACCGGTGGGAAAACCTTATGACACACTGGAGGAGGTAATCGGCATCCGGCCTTCCAAAGGATCTCTTGCGGAATATGGAATCACATACCGCCAGGTGGACCTGATCGATGGCAAAGAATTTGATTTTGAGGGGATTAAAAATGCCCTGAATGAAAAAACAAAACTGGTAACCATCCAGCGTTCCAAGGGATACGCTACAAGGGATACCCTTTCCGTGGCAAAAATCGAACAGCTGATTTCTTTTATAAAAAGTATCAAACCGGACGTGATCTGCATGGTAGACAACTGCTATGGAGAATTTGTGGAAGAGCGGGAACCTCTGGAAGCGGGAGCGGATATGATCGTAGGCTCCCTGATCAAAAATGCCGGCGGCGGCCTGGCTCCTATCGGCGGATATATTGTCGGAAAAAAGGAGTGTATCGAAAACGCCGCGTACAGACTTACGGCTCCGGGGCTTGGAAAAGAAGTAGGGGCGACCCTTGGGCTGATCCAAAGCTTTTACCAGGGGCTGTTTCAGGCGCCGGTAGTAGTGGCCGGAGCCCTGAAGGGAGCAATATTCGCCGCAAATATTTATGAAAAACTGGGATTTGGAGTCGTACCGGACAGTACAGAGAGCCGGCATGATATTATCCAGTCGGTTATTTTCAATGACCCGAAAGGAGTGATCGCCTTCTGTCAGGGAATCCAGGCGGCGGCTCCGGTAGACAGCTATGTAACGCCGGAACCCTGGGATATGCCGGGCTATGACGCCCAGGTCATTATGGCGGCGGGAGCCTTTGTACAGGGTTCCTCTATCGAACTTTCCGCGGACGGACCTATGAAACCTCCTTACGCAGTCTATTTCCAGGGCGGTCTGACCTGGTATCACGCGAAGCTGGGAATCCTTATGTCCCTGCAGAAACTTACAGATGTGGGACTGGTATCCGCGGACAAGCTGATTTAAGAAAGTTTTAAGAAAAAGTATGTCGATATTTCATGATATTGTTCTATACAGAAATGGCGGTTTGTGCTATTATGAAACATACGGTTATGTTTACATAACCGCTGCATAACGAGAGAGTGGAAAGGTTTATGCAGAAATGATAAGAATGAAAGATTTGCCGGATTCGGAAAAGCCCTACGAAAAGTGCTGGAAAACGGGAGCGGAAAGTCTCTCTGACGCAGAGCTGATCGCCGCGGTCATTCGTACGGGAAGCCGCAATGAACAGGCCCTGGTTCTGGCTCAGAGGATTTTAAAAACCTCGCCGGGCGGTATCCTGAATCTGGAATATCTGACAGTAAGCCAGCTGCGTGAGATATACGGCATCGGCACAGTAAAGGCAGCCCAGCTGAAATGCGTGGCGGAGATCTCCAAAAGGATCGCCATGACAAGCAGGCTTCATTCGGTTGTAATGAAGGACGCTGCTTCTGTAGCTGCTTATTATATGGAACGTATGCGTCACCTGACAAAGGAACAGCTTGTGCTTGCCATGTATGACAGCAAGTGTATGCTCCTCCAGGACGCGCTGATTTCCATAGGCACCTGCAACGCATCGCTGATCTCACCCAGAGAGGTGTTTATGAAAGCCCTGGAATATAAAGCGGTTTACGTTATGCTGCTGCATAATCATCCCAGCGGCGATCCCCAGG
>CAKNLF010000156.1 GCA_930989305.1 uncultured Roseburia sp.
AGGATTCAGAGATGTAACCTTATCCCCGGCAATTACCAGGGTGTCGGATGCACCTGACTGTGCTTTTGCTTCAAACTGACCGCCCTGAGAACTGCTGACGGATATTTCGCTTTTACGGCTGCCGCATCCCGCCGCAGCCAGACAGAAAATGAGTAAAATTGATATCATACAAAAGATTCTTCTTTTCATTTTTCCAAACCTCTGAACCGTTGTTGTTATTCCGCATTTATATATTTCTATTCTATCACAAATCCAATGAAACAGGACCATGGACACAAAATTTTAAAAAAATGCGGCTTTGCAGAAGGAACAGGCCTTTGCAAAGCCGCGGCAGTAAGTTATTTAAAATAATCGGTAATTTCCTGAAAACAGTCTTTGACCGTTTCCAGATCATAATTTTTTCGTATCTGAGTCACAATAGTTTTTTCTGAAATTCCCTTCCAGTGCCAGTCTGTCTGATGGATCATAAAAAATCCTATAAAGCACAGCACCGCAAGAAGGATTCGCAGTTTCCAGAAAGATCTGGGAATCTCCCCTTTGTCCTCCTCCTGCTCAAAACCATGCTCCCCTCCGCCCCGGTTTTTGTACTCCAAGGGCTCTCCTTTGGTGAAACTTTCTTTTATTTTCCGGATATATTCCCGACGGCTGTCATAATTTGTCTGCAAAAAAATCTTCTCCGATCTTGAACTGTCACCCTATTATATTCAAAGAAGGGGACATCCAGAACCGGTTTTTTTTATGAGATCTGCTATCTCTGGGATAATTCTTCGATTACATCGTCCCAGGTCAGCCCCTTGTCCACCATTAGTACCATAATGTGATACAGGAAATCCGCAATTTCATACTTGATTTCTTCCGGATCCGGATTTTTAGCGGCAATCACAATTTCCGTGGCTTCTTCTCCCACTTTTTTCAGGATCTTGTCGATTCCCTTATCAAAAAGATAATTGGTATAGGAGCCTTCTTTCGGGTGCAGCTTTCTGTCCTGAATGATCTTAAATTCGTTTTCAAACACTTTCAGCGGATTTTTTTCCAGATATTCTTCCGCTACCAGTTCTTTGAAAAAGCAGGTGGGATTTCCTGTATGGCAGGCTGCTCCAATCTGAGATACCTTTGCCAGAATAGTATCGTTGTCGCAGTCAAGGGTCAGAGATTTTACATACTGTATATGGCCGGAAGTCAGACCTTTTGTCCAGAGTTCATTCCGACTCCTGCTCCAGTATGTCATTTTCCCGATGGACAGCGTTGTCTGAAACGCTTCTTCATTCATATAGGCCAACATCAGCACTTCTTCCGTTTTGTAATCCTGTACAATAACCGGAATCAGCCCGTCGCTGTTCAGCTTGAAATCCGACCAGTGGAGGCTGGATGTAAGACGGCCAGTGGGAATGCCTCTCTGAGCAAGAGCGTCTTTCAGTCCCATAATATCCGCGTGGATATCTCCCAGGGCCGAACCTGCAATCCCCTCAATGGTATTGTCAGACTGGAGAATCTCACAGATCCGGTCTTTATCCATAGTATCCACAACCGGAATGTAGGGAATCTCCGTTACATTTTCAATAGTTCCGATCAATTTTGGATTCAAAATGACCAGTTCGCTGATATGCTCTTCCATGAGCTCTTTCTGTTTAAAAAGAATATCTACATTAAACAGAGACATAGTGATCTTGTCTTTTCCAAACCGCATGGCTCCTTCTTTCGCCAGCTCGGTGGAAACATATTTCAAACTGTTTAAGATAACTTTTTTGCATCCGGTATACAGAATTTTTTTAATATCCTCCAGCCGGTTAATGTTGCCGCCGGCATAAACGGGAATTTCCGAGATACGGTTGATCTCCTTTAAAGTGTGGAGATTTTTCTCGTGTTCATTGTCCTCCTGAGACAGATCAAAGACAAAGATCTTATCGATTCCGTTGTCGTTATAGCATTTCACGGCGCTGAAAAGATCCTGGGCCGGACTTAAGTCCGAAAAGCTTTTTACGGCACAGCCGTCTTTCAAATATATGATTGCGATCAAACTTTTGCGATTCATGTTATTTATCCTTTCCTCTACAGACTGCCCTTGGTGGACAGAATGCCCTGTACGCGCTGATCTACAGATACAGCTTCATCCAGCGCTTTCGCGAAAGCTTTGAATACTGCTTCCGCAATATGATGATTATTAATACCGTCAAGACGGCGGATATGCAGGTTCATTCCCGCGCTGTAAGATACCGCGTAAAAGAATTCGCGGATCATTTCCGTATCCAGCTCACCTATCTTTTCTGATGTAAATTCTACATCATAGGAAAAATAAGGTCTGCCGGACAGATCAATAGCGCACAGCACCAGCGTCTCGTCCATAGGAAGGATCATGCTGCCGTAACGGCGGATCCCTTCTTTTTTCCCGAGAGCGTCTTTGATGGCCGTGCCCAGTACGATCCCGGTATCTTCCACCGTATGGTGGCAGTCCACTGCCAGATCTCCTTTGACCTGGATCTCCAGGTCAAAAAAGCCGTGTCTTGCGAAACCTTCCAGCATATGATCAAAAAATCCAATGCCCGTAGAAATATCGGATCTTCCTCTTCCGTCCAGGTTCAGTTTTACCTGGATATCTGTTTCTTTTGTCACTCTTTTTTCCGAAGCTGTACGAAAATTATGCATTAGTCCTCCTCCTGATCCTCAAATCTTACCTGTATGGAATTTGCATGGGCAGTCAGTTGTTCGCACTGGGCAAACTGTATAATATCTTTGTACACCGCTTTTAAAGCGTCTCTGGAATAAGAGATGATGCTGGATTTTTTAATAAAATCATCTACGCCCAGAGGGGAGAAGAATTTTGCCGTTCCATTTGTGGGAAGCACATGATTGGGTCCTGCGAAATAATCTCCCAGAGGTTCGCTGCTGTACTCGCCGATAAAGATAGCTCCCGCGTTTTTGATCTTCAGCATAACGTCATAAGCATTTGCTGTAACGATCTCCATATGTTCGGAAGCGATTTCATTTGCTGTGGCAATGGCGGTATCCATATCCGGAGCGATCAGGATATATCCGTAGTTCTCCAGGGATTTTTCAATAATCTCCTTTCTGGAAAGAACGGCGGTAAACTTGTCCACTTCTTCGGACACCTGTTTTGCCAGCGCCTCGCTGGTGGTAATCAAAATGGCGGAGGCCAGTTCGTCATGCTCCGCCTGGGAAAGCAGATCCGCAGCCACGTACCGGGGATTTGCGGTTTCATCTGCCAGAACCAGGATTTCGCTGGGACCGGCAATGGAATCAATGCTTACATAGCCGAATACCGCTTTTTTTGCCAGAGCTACATAAATGTTCCCGGGCCCTACAATCTTGTCGACTTTTGGAATGCTTTCCGTACCGAAAGCCATTGCGGCGATGGCCTGCGCGCCTCCTGCTTTAAATACACGGTCCGCGCCTGCTTCTTTTGCCGCTACCAGTGTAGCCGGGTTGACTTTTCCGTCTTTCCCGCAGGGAGTAGTCATAATGATCTCGCTGACTCCCGCCACTTTTGCCGGCATAATGTTCATCAGCACAGAAGAAGGATATACAGCTTTTCCGCCGGGGACATACACGCCTGCCCGGTTAATAGGCGTAACCTTCTGGCCAAGCATGATCCCTTCGGTGTTGCTGTCAAACCAGCTGTACTGTTTTTGTTTTTCATGATAAGCCCGGATATTGACTTTGGCTTTCCGGATCACTTCCAGCAGCTTTTCATCCACCTGGCTGTACGCTTCCCGGATTTCTTCTTCAGATACTTCCAGTGTATCGGCGTCCAGTCTGGCTCCGTCAAATTTTTCCGTATAGGCAAACAGAGCGGCGTCTCTGTTTTTGCGGACCTCCTCGATGATCTCATTAACCCTTCCTTCAAATTCGCTGTAGTTGTTGGGGCTTCTTTTTAACAGATCCGTCAGGATATTCTGAATTGTGTCTTGTGTTAATCTTAATATACGCATACTGCCGTTATTCTCCTCTTCCTTTTATAATACACTGCGCAGATCCGAGATCAGCTTTGTGAT
>CAKNLF010000157.1 GCA_930989305.1 uncultured Roseburia sp.
TTCTACCAGCGCTTCTTCTATAATACCTTCTTTTACATTTAATGTCAGCTTACAGGCGCCCTGCTGAGGAGCACACCAGCCTACACCATGTGTCAGACCGGAAATATCTTCAATTTTTTTTGAATGAACCCATTTTCCCTCCTCCGGGATTGGAGCAGGTTCATGTTTTGCGCCTTTTGCAAAGGGGCACATTAATTCTACTTCTTTTGAATAAATCATCGTTGAACTCCTTTCTCTGTGTATGTTTCATGGCATCTGCCTTGTTCACACAACATTGTTATGTTTTTAACACAACCTCATTTTCGCACATTTTTATGTATTCGTAAAGCATGTTTTGAGAAATATACATGTTTCCGGCAAAAAATTTTCCCGTATTCCTTTTATTTCTTTTCTGTGATCTCATTTTTATTTTTATAGATGGAATCCGATGGGATCACACCCCTTACCATGGACAGCGGATAGATGTTTGTACGGGGTCCGATCACGCTGCCCGGATTCAGCACGCTGTTGCATCCTACTTCTACCTGGTCTCCAAGCATAGCGCCGAATTTCTTTCTTCCGGTCTCGATTTTTTCTTTTCCGTCTTTTACAACCACCAGTGTTTTATCAGATTTTACATTGGAAGTAATAGAGCCTGCTCCCATGTGAGCCTTGTATCCCAGAATGGAATCTCCCACATAGTTGTAATGGGGCACCTGTACTTTGTTAAACAGGATCACATTTTTCAGTTCTGTGGAATTCCCCACTACCGCTCCTTTTCCCACGATCGCGGATCCGCGGATAAAGGCGCAGTGACGCACTTCCGCTTCCTCATCAATGATCAGCGGTGCTCCCAGATACGCGCTGGGGGCTACCTTCGCGCTTTTCGCCACCCAGACATCTTCTGCCGGATGATCGAATTTTTCCGGATCCAGAGAGGCTCCTTTCTTTTTGATATACTCAGACAATCCTTCCAGCAGTTCCCATGGATATTCTGCTGTTTTCATATAATCCGCCGCTATTGTTTCCGACAGATCATACATATTTTCAATCCTGCACTGTTTCATGATAACTTTCCTTTCTTTCCATAATCTTTCTTTTTCAGATATGCGCGGGGGTTAGGAAGCCGCCCCGGTATCCCCGGACGCTTTTTTCTTTTCCCCGGTCTTTTTCGCGCTTCCGTTTTTTTTGTAAAAAACCGCGGCGTTTTTAAAAGCAGTGGTCAGGAAACTCTGATTTCGCAGTCCCATAACACCGTTGGTCCATTTCCG
The DNA here is from genome assembly GCA_930989305.1 of uncultured Roseburia sp. Classification (GTDB taxonomy): domain Bacteria; phylum Bacillota; class Clostridia; order Lachnospirales; family Lachnospiraceae; genus Brotonthovivens; species Brotonthovivens avistercoris. The sequence continues at coordinate 1,251 of CAKNLF010000157.1, forward strand.
GATAAAGTTTTCCAGCTTTTCCATATATTCATCCGGAGTAATAGTCCCTTCTGCCACATAGTTCAGCCCTTTTTCCCAGCTGGCTGTCAGTTCCGGCTTCAGCAGAGACCGGATAGAAGCGCCCACCACGTCGTAGATCATCTCTCCCATGAGCGTAGGAGTAATGATCTGGGTCTTTTTATTCAGATCCAGGTATTTATTGTTCACCAGCTTTTTCAAAATTTCCGCTCTGGTAGCGCTGGTGCCGATGCCGCAGCTTTTGATCTGAGCCCGGAGTTCCTCGTCCTCGATCAGCTGTCCCGCGTTTTCCATGGCCAGGATCATAGAACCGGAGTTGTAGCGTTTCGGCGGAGAGGTTTCTCCTTCCTTGATATTCAGAGAAGTTACCGGCAGGATCTGACCTTTTTTCAGAGCCATTACCTTTTTCAGCAGATCCTCATCACAGACTTTGTCTTCTTCCTGGGAATTCTTTTCTTCCCCCTTTTGGGGCTGCTCCCCGGTCTTTTCCCCGGTTTCCGGCTGATTTTCTTTCTTTTTCTTAAAAGAATACTCCATTACTTTCAGATATCCGGGATCCGCCAGTACTTTAAAAGAAGAAAAGAAGGATTCCGTCCGGATCTTTGTGGTCAGCGCCACTTTCTGATATACCGCAGGGGGATAAAAAATAGCCAGGAAACGCCGGACAATGGTCTCATACACTCTCACTGCCAGAGAATTCAGGGAGCGGACGGCTCCAAGCCCCTGTCCGGTAGGAATGATAGCGTAATGATCTGTGATCATCTTGTCATTGACATATCTGGTTTTCCCGATATTTTTCCAGCTTCCCTGCTCCAGGATTTCTTCCGCGAAGCACTGTACGGATCCGATTCCTTTCAGCCCGCCGATATTTTTATAGATTTCTTTTGCCACGGCGCTGGAGAGCACTCTGGCATCGGTTCTGGGATAAGTGACCAGTTTTTTTTCATACAGTTCCTGCACCACCCGCAGAGTTTCATCCGGACTGATCTTGAACATTTTGGAACAGTCATTCTGCAGTTCCGCCAGGTTGTAAAGCATAGGCGGATTTTTCTTTTCTTTTTTCTTTTCCACAGAGGCCAGCACAGCTTCCAGAGGGTTCTCTTCTTTCAGCCAGCCGATCAGCTCCAGGGCGTCCTTTTTTTCTTTAAAACCGTTTTCTTTGTAAAGTTTCGGAGATTGAAAATACCGGGAACCCTCCACCGCTTTCCATTCTCCTTCGATCTTCATTCCTTCCAGATCCATTGACGAGAGCACCCGGTAAAAGGGGGTTTTGACAAATTCCCGGATTTCCCGTTCTCTGCGCACTACCATTCCCAGGACGCAGGTCATGACCCGTCCTACGGAAACCACCGCGTATTTCTGCTTCAGGAAAGCGGCAATCGCGCTGCCGTATTTCAGCGTCAGCAGTCTGGAGAAATTGATTCCCATAAGATAATCTTCCTTTGCCCGCAAATAGGCGGACTCTGACAGATTATCGTATTCGGACAGATCTTTGGCCTCCCGGATCCCCCGGAGGATTTCCTCTTCTGTCTGGGAATCGATCCATACCCGGCGCCGTTCCTTTCCCTTTACTCCCGCCATCTGCTCTACCAGGCGGTAGATATATTCTCCCTCCCGTCCGGAATCGGTGCAGACATATATGGTGGAAACATCCGGCCGGTTCAGCAGACCGGATACGATCTGGAACTGCTTGCTCACTCCCGGTATCACTTCGTACTTAAATTCTTCCGGCAAAAAAGGAAGGGTGGACAGGCTCCACCGCTTCAGTTTTTCATCATATGCTTCCGGATAGCTCATTGTGACCAGATGTCCTACGCACCAGGTCACTACTGCGTGATCCGATTCCATATATCCATCTTTTGTTTTCATATTTTCTTTCAGCGCTTTGGCAAATTCTCTTGCCACACTGGGTTTTTCCGCTATATATAAAGATTTCGACATAAATAGATTCCCTGTGTGAAATAAGCCGGAATCTCATCCGGCATTCAGATTTCATACGTTACTCTGTCTATCTTAACAAAAAAGAAGCTGTAAAACAACCCGCTTTGTCTTACAGCTTCCCTTCGTTTTTTTACCTGTCAGTTATATTTTTTACTATTTCTTTTCAATATATCCCTGAGCTTTTAACAGTTCCGCACAAAGCACAGCTCCGCCTGCGGCTCCTCTCACAGTATTGTGGGAAAGGCCTACAAATTTCCAGTCGTAGACTGTATCTTCACGAAGACGACCGATGCTGACGCCCATTCCGTTTTCATAGTCCACATCCAGACGTACCTGAGGTCTGTCATCTTCTTCCATATAACGGATAAACTGTTTTGGCGCGCTTGGAAGTCCCAGCTCCTGAGGCGCTCCTTTAAAGTTTACAAGTTTTTCGATCAACTGTTCTTTTGTAGGATTTTTTCTGAATTTTACAAATACGGCAGCTGTATGTCCGTTCAGTACCGGCACACGGATACACTGACATGTGATAACTGGCGACTGAGCCGGGACGATCACGCCGTCCTTGATCTCTCCCCAGAGACGCAGAGGCTCTTTTTCACTTTTTTCTTCTTCTCCGCCAATGTACGGGATA
>CAKNLF010000158.1 GCA_930989305.1 uncultured Roseburia sp.
ATTCCCATTGACATGGCTCCCTGCATAACCCCTTGGAGCATCGTATCCCTGGGATCAAAAGACCCTGACGGATTCTGAAAAATCATCTGCAGACCTTTGGGCACAGATTTTCGTAATCCTCCGGATCCTATCCTGATTCCGTCAAAAAGGATCTCGCCCTCTTCCGGTTTTTCCAGTCCGGCGATCATGGCTGCCACAGTGCTTTTCCCGCAGCCGCTTTCTCCCACCAGTCCCAGGCATTCTCCTTCTTCAATTGAAAAACTCACATGCTCCGCTCCAATGATCTGCGCTCCGTTTTTTTTAAATTTTTTCCCCGCGTTAACTACTTTAAGAAGGGGCATCTTTCCACTCCTTTGCTCTGAAACACTGTACTCTGTGGGTACGGTCCTCAACAGTATCTTCCGGAAATTCCTCCAGACATTTTTTCTCACAGACCGGACATCTCGGTGCAAAAGGACACCCTTTTCTGTCCTTTTCAAAAGCCGGCGGCAGCCCCGGAAGACCTTCCGATATATTGCCCTCGCCGTCAGGGACCGCCCCCAGCAGCGCCTTTGTATAGGGATGCAGACTATGATAAATGATCTGATCCCGGCTTCCGTATTCAACAATCCTTCCGCCGTACATAACAGCTATTTTATCGGCAATCCTGGAGATCACCCCCAGATTGTGCGAGATCATGATCAGAGAGATACCTTCCTCTTTCTTCAGTTTTTCCAATTCCTGTATCACTTTAAGCTGATTTGCCACATCCAAAGCGCTGGTGGGCTCGTCGCAGAGCATCAGCCCCGGATGATTCGCCATTGCGGCTGCAATCATAACGCGCTGACACATTCCGCCGCTGAGTTCAAAAGGGTAAGATTTCAAAACCCGTTCAATATCTTCCAGCTGCATTTTTTCCATCAGAGCCCCTGCGATACGGTCTGTTTCTCTCCGTTTCATTTTCCGCCCGCTGTGCATACGGATCGTCTCATAAAACAGAGCGGATATGGTTTTCGTCCCGTCCATGGCCTCCGCCGCGTTTTGTGGGATCATAGTGATTTCACTGCCTCTGAGTCTTCTCAGCTCCTCAGCTTCCATAGCGGTCAGTTCTCTGCCTTGGAAACGAACGCTGCCTTTTATAACGTCCTCTTTCCGTTTCAACATCATCAAAGCCCGAAGCAGGGTAGTCTTTCCGCATCCGCTCTCTCCGGCTATTCCCAGAAATTCACCCTTTTTCAGACTGAAATTTCCATTCTGTACAATATCCGTACCGCCGGAAGAAACGTATAGATTTTTTACTTCCAAAATGTTTTCCGATCCTGCCATCAAACGCTCCCGCCTTCACACTGATTTTATTCCTTATACACATCTTTATCCAGCAAATAATACTCTGAGGGATTTGTGTGAAGTCCTTTTACATTGGTTCCCATAATATAATAATACTTTGCGTGTCCTACTACAATAAATCCGGCATCATCCAGCACCTCTTTCTGGATCTCTTTTGCCAGCTGTGTACGCCGGTTTCCGTCAAATTCCACATCCAGCTGATCGATCAGTTTGTCCACCTTCTCGTTGGAATAACCTCCGTAATTGCCGCTGCCTCCGGTTTTCAGCGTAATATCCGCAAAGTACTGGGGATCGCCGGTAGGACACATGGTAGCGCTGACCATCATCAGATCAAAGTCCCCGGTTTTTTGCTGTTCAATTGTGGATCCGTATACTTCCACCTGAATGTCCAGTCCGATCTCCTTTGCCGCAGAACTGATCTCATTGCAAAACAAAGGAAGCTCCCCCTTGGTGTTGTAGGTAACAAGCCTCAGCGAAATATCCTTGCCCTGATATTCACGAATACCGTTTCCATCTGTATCTGTGATACCTGCATTGTCCAAAAGTTCCGCGGCCTTCTGGGGATCATATGCATATCCCTCTCCCTTGGAAGCTCCAAAGTCCATAAAATCAGGATAGATTCCCCGGGCAGACACAGACGCTCCCTGATTGATGACCGCCGCATAATTTTCTTTATCAATAATCATGCTCAGCGCCTGACGCACAGGCAGCTGGCTTAAGATCGGGTTGTCGTAATTAAAATAAATGATTTCTCCCCGGGATCCTGCAACTCCATCCGCATTGTACCGGGACGTATCTTCAAACAGTTCCAGACTTGTACCGGGCATACTGACGGAAATATCTGTTTCACCGTTTTGCTGCGCCATAGCCAGAGTGCTTGTGTCTCCGATAATATTGATCACCGCGCCGTCCGCTTTGGGCTCGCCGCCCCAGTAATCCTCATATTTTTCCACTACGCATTTGGAATTCACTTCATAGCTTACTGCCCTAAACGGGCCTGTTCCCACCGGCTGTTTGGCCGGATCCTGTCCATCATCCACATCTATGATCCCCGTCAGAGGTTCGCACAGACTGTTTAAAAATGCCGGAACCGGCTTGGAAGTTTTTACTGTAAGTATCTGGCCGTCAGCTTCCATACTGTCAATATATAATACTTCCTGAAATCTGGCATTGATCCCGGCTGTTCTTTCCCAGCATTTTTTAACACTTTCCGCTGTCATTTTTTCGCCGTTCTGAAACGTTACGTCATCCCGCAGAGTAATCACCCATGTGGTATCATCTTCCATTTCGCAGCTTTTTGCCAGAAAGGGATAGGGTTTTAAATTTTCATCTAATTTATACAGGGTTTCTGTAATTCCCCATCTTGAGGTATACCAGCTGTCCCAGCTCTGGGCCGGATCCAGGCTTGTGGGGCCCTGAGTATCCGCTATAACAATCCTATTCTCATCTTCTGTCCGGGCACTCCTATCCGCGCCGCCGCATCCTGTCAGCAGCATTGCTCCCATAACCACTGCCGCGATACTGTATAACCATTTTTTCTTCATACTTTCTTCTCTCCTGTATGCATCCGTGTTTTATTTTAATCTGTCCCGCAGTTTTTCGCCGAACATATGAAAGACCGCTGCTGTAATAAAAATAGCGGCTCCCGGTATCAGCACCATTTTCAAATCGGACTGGATATAATTTCTGCCCAGATTGATCATAGCACCCCATTCCGCCTGAGGCTCCTTGACTCCTGCTCCCAGATAGGAAAGGGCCGCGATCTCCATGATCGTGGAGGCGATCCCGAGACTTGCGTTTACGATCAGCGGTTTCATGATATTTGGAATGACCCGTTTAAACAAAATCCGCATATCAGATTCGCCGCAAACTTTTGCCGCTTTAATAAAATCCCTGTCTTTGACGGAAAATACAAAACTTCTGGACAGTCTGGCATAATCCACCCATAATACCATACACAGCGCAATGATCGTATTGCGTATTCCGATTCCCATAATGCCGGTTATGGCAATAGCAAGGATGATCTGGGGAAATGCCTGCATAATAGTTATAATCTTATTCAATATCAGATCCACAATGCCGCCGAAATAACCGCACAGGGATCCTATCGTCATTCCCACAAAAAAAACAATTGCTGTAATCAACAGGCTGGTAAAGATTGACAGCCGGGCGCCGTACAGCACTCTCGACAGCATGCAGCGGCCCAGACTGTCCGTTCCCAGCGGATACTCCGGACTGAGTCCTGCCTGAGCCGCCAGCAGATTAGTCTCGTACGGATCGTTGGGCGCAAGCAGCGGCGCCAAAAGGGCGATGACCACCAGCAAGGCTGCTATAGCTGCTAAAATATAAAAAGAACGTCTTTCTTTTTTGG
>CAKNLF010000159.1 GCA_930989305.1 uncultured Roseburia sp.
ATATCACACTTTCCGGCCATTATAAAACCCCCGGCCAGAAACTTTTCTTGATTTCTGGCCGGGGGCCTGTCCCTTCTTTGGCAACGCCGGCTGAAGGCTTTTATACCGGATTTATTTCGTTTTCTTTACCCCTGATTTTTGATCGCGGAGATCAGCCACTGACCATCCTGTTCTACCACAGTAATGGAAGCGTTAAAATCAATCCTCGGCGTATCCTTGGCAGTCTGCTCCATTGTATCATAAAGCATCGGCACAAGTCCTGACATGATCGCTTCCGTCATGGCGTCTTCGCCCTGCTCCATATAGATTTTCTGCAGTTCTTCCAGATGTTCATTTGTATACTGTTCACTTAACGCTGTAATATCGTCATTGGATTCTGAAAAATCCAGATTGTCAAAATCCAGACATTTGCCGCTTACGGTTACAGTGCCGCCGGAAGAATTTTCTTTCACACTGTCAATCGTATAGCTTTCAAACGCCTGAGACACGATATTTTTCATAAATTCCTGAGATTCAGCTTCAAATGTTTCTCCCAGATTCAGCCCTTCCAGCTGAGAGTCCAGGGCGTCTGTTATTCCGTTGATGCCGAAATCATCCTGACAGTCATCGGTAAGATAGCTTTCCGCTTTCGCGGCATCTCCCGCCTGCATTGCCTGAAAGAAGCCGTCTACAGCGGCTTTGATTTCTGTTTCGTGACTTTCCTTGCCTGAGCACCCGATCAAAGTCACTGCAAGCAGCGCGGATACCAGCAATACGCAAATCTTTTTCATCTTTGTTCCCTCCTGATAAATGATATCTTTATTTTATCAGTTTTTATCCGAAAAGGAAACATTAATATACTTTTTTCCAGATAATATCCAATCGGTCACTGCAAAAAAGCCCGGCAAAAGCCGGGTTTTTCTGATTCTCGTATTTTTTTACATTCCATTATCCTGCATATTGGCCAGTTTTGCCGCCTGATCCGCAGCGATCAGACTGTCGATGATCTCCTGAAGATCTCCGTTCATGATAGACTCCAGTTTGTAAAGGGTCAGCTTGATCCTGTGATCTGTAACGCGTCCCTGAGGGAAATTGTATGTTCTGATCTTTTCCGAACGGTCTCCGGTGCCCACCTGGCTTCTTCTTGCTTCCGCCTCCGCGTCATGGGCCTTCTGACATTCCAGATCATAAAGTTTTGCCCGGAGCACTTTCAGCGCCTTTTCCTTGTTTTTCAGCTGGGATTTTTCATCCTGACAGGAAATCACGATCCCTGTTGGGATATGAGTCAGACGCACTGCGGAATCGGTTGTGTTAACGCACTGTCCGCCGTTTCCGGAGGCCCGGAACACATCAAATTTACAGTCGTTCATATCGATTTGAACATCCACTTCTTCCGCTTCCGGCATGATCGCCACCGTAATGGTAGATGTGTGGACACGTCCGCCGGATTCCGTTTCCGGCACACGCTGTACCCGGTGTACGCCGCTTTCGTATTTGAGCACGGAATAGGCCCCCTGGCCGGTAACCATAAAACTTACATATTTCATTCCGCCGATGCCGATTTCTTCCACATCCATAGTTTCCACTTTCCAGTGTCTGGACTCGGCGTAATGTACATACATACGGTAAATTTCAGCCGCGAACAGCGCCGCCTCGTCGCCGCCTGCGCCTGCACGGATCTCTACGATAACGTTTTTATCATCGTTAGGGTCCTTTGGAAGAAGCAGGATTTTCAGCTGTTCTTCCAGCTCTTCTAACCTGGCTTTGGATTCGTTCATTTCCTCCTTTGCCAGTTCCCGCATTTCTTCATCCGACTCTTCCTGGAGCAGCTCCAGACTGTCTTCTATGTTCTGTTTGCATTTTTTATATTCTTTATAAGCTTCCACAATAGGAGCCAGATCGCTCTGCTCCTTCATCAGCTTTCTAAACCGGTTCTGATCGTCAGACACACCCGGCTCGCTTAATTCGCTCAGCACTTCCTCAAAGCGGATCAGCAAATCTTCCAGTTTATCAAACATTCTTATTTCCTCCTTCCCGCAACAACCCGGTCAAGCCCCGCCAGATCCCGGATCACGGTCACATTCTCAAAACCGTTTTCTCTCAGTATCTCAGACACCGCTCTGCCCTGGTCATATCCGATCTCATAAAACAGCATTCCTTTTTCTTTCAGATATAAACTGCTGCTTTCTGTTATTTTATGATAAAAGTGCAATCCGTCCCCGCTGCCGTCCAAAGCCGTCACCGGCTCATGATCCCTGACTTCCGGCATTAGTTCCGGAATCTGGGCGGAAGGAATATAGGGGGGATTGGATACGATAATATCAAATTTTTGATGAATATGTTCAAACATATCGCTGTGGACAAAATGCACTTCCGCCTGATTGCCAAGAGCATTTTTCTTTGCCACCTTAAGAGCCTTTTGTGAAATGTCGGACGCCCATATCTCCGCCCCGGGCACATAATGCTTCAGGCTGACCCCAATGCATCCGGACCCGGTGCACAGATCCAGCGCTTCCATTCCCGGCTTTAAATATTTCAGCACTTCTTCTACCAGGACTTCCGTATCCTGTCTGGGGATCAGCACATCCGGCGTAACCGTAAAGGTCAGCCCCATAAATTCCTGCCTCCCGGTAATATACTGAAGAGGAATATGAAGACAGCGTCTGTCCACTGCCTGAAAATAAGCCTGCCTCATTTCCTCCGGCATAGATTCCCTCTGATGGAGATAGTAAAAACTCCGGCTGATCCCGCAGATATCTTCCATCAGATACCAGGCGTCCGCCGCCCCTTCTATGCCCTGGTCTTCCAGCATTTTCCGGCCTTTCAGACAGGCCTCTCCATATGTCATTGGGCTTCTCCGGCAGACCGGACCTGCATATCTTCTTCCCTGCGGATTTCTTCCTGATATGCTCTCCAGTCAAACACCGCCTCCACAGACGCAATGCCCACCTGGATCATTTCGTCATCCGGCTCTTTAGTGGTAAGTCCCTGCATCCACATGCCCGGTTTGCTCAGTATATTGATAACAGGATTGTCATATCTGCCTGCAAGCCGCAGCACTTCATAGGACACTCCCGCGATCACCGGCACCAGGAGCAGACGGATCACCAGTCTTAACGTGTGGGAATCCACACGGATAAACAAAAACAGGATAATACTGATGATCACCACAAACATCAGGAAGCTGGTACCGCATCGTTTGTGTTCCTTGGAGCTGATCCGGACATTCTCCACGTTCAGATCCAGACCATGCTCAATGCAATTTATGCATTTATGTTCTGCTCCGTGATACATAAACACCCGCTGGATATCTTTCATCCTTGAAATCAAAAGCAGATACCCTATAAAGATCACCAGTCTCAGAACCCCCTCCATAACCGCAACAACTGTCTGGGAATCTGTTACTTTCTGAAAAAGGGTGGACATATAATAAGGCAGGATCATAAAGATCGCCACTGCAAGGACAATGGAAAAGATCACAATCCCTGTCATCAGCGCTTTCTGTTTCGCCTCCTGGCTTTCCTTTGTTTCCTCTGTACGTTTTTCCCTTTTCTTTCCTTCAGGCTGCTCTTCTTCCTCATCTTCAAAAAAGGAAGCCGAATACATCAATGTGGACATTCCCAGTACAAGGGAATCTATAAAACTGATCACGCCCCTTACAAGGGGTACTTTCTTCCATATGGTATTTCCGCCGATTCCCTTATATT
>CAKNLF010000160.1 GCA_930989305.1 uncultured Roseburia sp.
AGCATACGGTTCATACCCGTAGTGTCGAGGGTTCGACTCCCCCTCTCGCTACTAGAGAAAAACTCCGGATCATGGTTTCAGATCCGGAGCTTTTTGTTTTTCTCAGACTGCGTCCAGCAGTTTTTCTTTTAGAAATCCGGACAGAAAAGCAAAATGCTTTTTCTCATAGTCCAGAAACGTATCGTCCATCTGTTCCTCCTCAGGGAGGGAATCGTGGTAAGTCTGGAGCCGTTTCATCAGAAGATAAGATTTGATGAGCAGCTGGTCCTTCTGATACCGCCGTTCGTTATCGTCGGGATATTTTTCCACAGTCAGTGCTTTCATCTGATCCCGGATATCATCCAGACGCCGGATCAGAATGAACATTTCCTTGCGGGTGCGGATGGGGAAGATCAGTTTGTTGGCGGCCAGGGCAATGAGCGCGCCTAGTCCTGTATACAAAAGCCTCTCCAGCAGAATGGTGCCTACGGCGGCCTGGATAGTCTGAATAGCCAGGGCAGAACAGGTGATGTATACTACAGCGGCTCCGTATCCGCTGGAACCATAGATCATAAAGTTGGCCAGGGTCATCAAAGCTACGCGGCCCGGAAACTGCCGGAAAATAGAAAACAAAAAGAAACATATCACAATGCCGATGCAGGTTCCGAAAAAGCGCTGACGGACTCTCTGCCTTGTGTTTTCATATACGGGGATCATCATGAAAAATACAGAAATCACCAGCCAGTAACGGTTTTCAAAATCCGTCACAAATCCGAACACCAGACAGGGTGTGACTATGAGTGTGAGCCGCAGGGCAAAGCGGAAACGGAATGCCTGAATATCCGGTTTATTGTTACGGAAATTCAGCCGTTTGTAATCTGGAGAGGGGGCTCCGTTTTCAAACTGGGAGCAGAAACGCTCCAGGAGCTGTTTCATTTCTTCCAGATCTTTGTCCTTTAAATATCCCAAAGTAAAAAAGTTGATCACCTGAAACAGGGCCACATACCTGCAGTACCAGTTTACTTTTGCAGCCAGCCGGATGCTTGCGCGGTTGTAAGAGTAGATTTCATCGCTGATCAGTTTGTTGACGACGCAAAGCTCCTGATGCAGAATTTCAAGTTTTGTGTTATCATGTATTTCAAAAGCGGCAAGCTGCTGCCGGCAGTTTGCAAGCCCGTCCCGGATATAGTCGTAAAGGGGGTTCTTTGCGGACTTTCGCAAAGACAGAATGATAATAAAAGCAAAAATGATCAAAAAAGAAGCGCACAGCGCTTCAATACGGGTCAGCAGCAGAGCGGGAGTCCTGGCGGGGGCAATCTGAAAGAAGATCAGCGCCATGCCTGCGGGAAAGTAATTGGTGGGATTGTACTCGTCAATAAGCCAGTAGGCCAGCCAGAATAAGGCCACTGCGTTGACCGCGATGCAAAGGGGCAGGGACATGAGCGCAAAATATGCCAGCAGCGTCATGACAATATAAATGCAGAAAGTTTTCAGCATGCATTCATAATGGTTGCTGATATTGCGAAACCGCAGAAAAGACAGGGTGGCAAAGGGCGCGATCATAGTATTGTCCATGCCGAAAAAATAATAATTGAGAAAAAAAATAAGCGTTACGACAATTGTCGGCGCAAGAGCTTTTTCTATAAGGTTTTTCAGTTTATCCATAAATTCATCTCCTGTTATTATCATAGGCAGGAAAAAAGAAAAAAGTCAAGATACGTTAAATTTGTAACAAATGCAACAGATTTACAAAAAGACGGATTATAAAATAAACGGGAATACAAAAAAGTACAGACAGTAAGAGGGGAAGGAAAGAAACATGAGGATCGGAATGGGATATGACGTACACAGATTGACAGAAGACAGAGACCTGATATTGGGGGGAGTGAAAATACCCTGGGAATTGGGCCTGCTGGGCCATTCGGACGCGGATGTGCTTATCCACGCGGTAATGGACGCCCTGCTGGGGGCGGCTGCTCTGGGAGACATCGGCAGACATTTTCCGGATACGGACCCAAAATACAAAGGCATATCCAGCCTGAAGCTTTTGGAACATGTGGGAAATCTGCTGGAAGAAAAAGGATGGCGCATCGGGAACATCGACGCAGTGATCATTGCCCAGAAGCCCAAGCTGCGGCCTTATATAGAAGAAATGGAACTTAATATGGCGCAGGTGCTTGGAATTCAAAAGGACAGGATCAATGTAAAAGCCACAACGGAAGAGGGCCTTGGCTTTACAGGTACAGGAGAAGGAATGGCGGCCCAGGCGGTCTGCTGTCTGGAGGAAGCCTGATGGAGATACGGTATTTAAAACAGGAAGAAAAGGAAGCGTCCAGGGAACTGTATGAAAAATGTTTTCCGGAAGATTCCGAGGCCTTTACAGATTATTATTATCAATACAAATGTCAGGATAATCATATACTGGTCATGGAAGACCGGGAACAGATCTGTTCTATGATACATCTGAATCCTTTTCGGATGAACCTGTACGGGAATATATGCGGCGTTCATTATATTGTAGCGGTAGCCACGCTGGAAGAATACCGGCGTCGGGGATATATGCTGGAACTGATGAACAGGGCCTTTCATGACATGTATGAAAGAGGAGAACCTTTTACGTTTCTGATCCCTGCCAATCCGGATTACTATTATTCCTGCGGATTCGAGTACTGGGACAGTCAGATCGAACTGAAACAGGATCAGGACAACATATGGAAAGGTCAGCAGATCAGTACGGCAAGAGAAAGCGAGTGTCTGGAACTGGCCAGGTTTTCCAACTGGGTGCTGGGGAAAAAATTTGATATGTTCATAGAAAAAGACGAAGCCTATTACCGCCGTCTGATCAAAGAACAGAGCAGCGAAAACGGACAGATCGTAGTTTTGCGGGAACAGGACGGAGCGGTCAGCGGCATTTTCGCCTTTGACAGAGAAAGCGGGGTAGAGATCCGGGAACCGATCATGGAGACGGGATGTACAGAATATATCCATCCTCTGATGATGGGAAGAATTTTGAATCTGAAAAGATTTTGTGCTATGATAAAATTTGAGGAGCCGTTTAACATGGCGCTGGAGATCCGGGATGGAATGATACCGGAAAATAACGGAAAATTTTGGATTTCCATCGATAAAAACGGCGGCAGAGCAATACCCATGGAACAGGGAGAACCGGAAAAATCCATGGACATTGCCAGGTTCGGAAAAATGATGTTTAATAAAATGAGGATTTATGTGAATGAGATTGTGTGAGGAGAAATAATATGGCATTTGAAGCAGCGCTTGTAGTTATGGCGGCCGGCATGGGAAGCCGGTTTGGAGGTTTGAAACAGGTGGAGCCGGTAGGACCGAAGGGGGAAGCGATACTGGATTTTTCCGTTTATGACGCAAAAAGGGCCGGTTTTACAAAAGTAGTGTTTGTGATCAAACATCAGATTGAAGAAGAATTCAAAAGACTTGTGGGAAGCAGGGTGGAAAAGCAGATACCGGTAGAATATGTATTTCAGGAAACCGATCTGCTGCCGGAAGGATACACATGTCCTCCGGGAAGAGAGAAACCATGGGGAACCGGTCAGGCAGTGTGGTGCTGCAAAGACGTGGTGGATGTGCCCTTTGCGGTGATCAACGCGGATGATTTTTACGGAGCTCAGTCTTA
>CAKNLF010000161.1 GCA_930989305.1 uncultured Roseburia sp.
ATCCCTATTATAAATTCAGTTAGCGTTCACTAACCTCATGTTATCAAAAAACCTGCCGGGGAAAGAAAACGTCAAATACTTCCTTGCAGGCTTTTTCATTGCTACTATATCATCTCAAAGCAACAATGAAAAATATTATTTTGTAGCGCTTCCGCTATAAAACACAGTTATTTTCCCGGATTATTCCGTACATTTCTGTCTTTTTCAGATGTTGCGTCTTTGCTACATTTTTTTGTTTCCCCTGCAATACCATCCCTAAATCTACCCTTTTGAACCTTTTGTCAGGAATGCTGCAGCCGGAATCGGGAAAAATCTTTCTGTTTGGTCAGCCCCTTACCCCGGAACTTCGCTGTCATATGGGATATATGCTGCAGGACGATCAGCTTCTGGAATGGAGGAGCATCTATAAAAATGTGATCCTGGGACTTGAAGTACGTCATCAGCTTACGGAACAGACAAAAGCTTACGCCAGAACACTGCTGGACAATTACGGGCTCCTGGCATTTGCAGACTCCAGACCTTCTCAGCTCTCCGGAGGCATGCGCCAGCGCGCGGCGCTTGTCCGTACCCTTGTATTAAAACCGGATCTGCTCTTTCTGGATGAACCTTTTTCCGCTCTGGATTATCAGACAAGGCTGTCTGCGGGGAACGATATCGGCACCATCATCCGTTCCGAGAAAAAAACCGCAATCCTTGTTACCCATGATCTTTCTGAAGCCGTCAGCCTGGCTGACAGGATTCTGATCCTGAGCAAACGGCCCGGGAAAATACAAAAGATCATATCCATCGATATGCCAAAAGAATTTACCCCTATGCAGAGACGGGGCGCAGACACCTTTAAATATTACTTCAATCTTATTTGGAAGGAGTTAAATCATGAACAGGAATCTTTCCAGGCAGGAACAATACCTGAAACAACAGCGCAGACATAAAAAAATCATTATCGGGATGCGGATATTGATCTTCGTATCTTTTTTTGCTTTATGGGAACTTGCCGCCGATCTGGGATGGATCGACGATTTTATTTTCAGCAGCCCCAGCAGGATCCTTACCTGTTTTCTCTCTATGATTTCAGACGGAAGTCTCTTCGCCCATCTGGGGATCACCCTTCTGGAAACTCTGGTCAGCTTCGGCCTGGTCGTCGCCTTGACCCTGATCGTTGCTGTCCTTCTGTGGCTGAACGAATCCGTATCCAAAACACTGGAACCCTACATGGTTATCCTGAACAGTCTGCCCAAATCGGCATTAGCGCCGCTGCTTATCGTATGGCTGGGCGGAAATTACAAAACGATCATAGTTACAGGCATATCCGTTGCCATTTTCGGCTCCATTATGAGCCTGTACACAAATTTCATGGAGATCAGTCCCAGCAAGATCCGATTGATCCAGACTCTGGGCGGCACCCGGAAAGATGTACTGTTCAAAGTTCTGCTGCCTGCCAATATCCCCAACCTGCTGTCTATTATGAAAGTGGATATCGGACTGTGTCTGGTAGGGGTGATCATCGGCGAATTCATTTCCTCCAGACAGGGACTGGGCTATCTGATCATCTACGGCAGCCAGGTCTTCAAACTTGACTGGGTCCTGATGAGCATTGTAATCCTCTGCCTCATTGCCATGGCACTGTACTGGGTGATCAATCTCCTCGACAAACAATATCTGAAACGGCTGTGAACGCAGCCATACAGCAAAAATCCCAGGGTCATGGGGTAAAATTTCCCCAATGATCCTGGAACGCTGTTTTTATTCAATATTCTGTTCTATTCCGTGATCTGTTTTACAGTACAGCTCTGCCCAGATATTTTATTTCCGCAAAGAATTCCCGCAGCATGTTATTGGGAAGATAGCGGGGAGGAGATCCTGACGCAATGCCCCAGGCATCTTCAAGGCCTGCATCTTTGGCGATCTGCATTGCCCGGAACACATGAAAATTATTAGTGATAATACCTACAGATGATGATCTGTCCAGATACTCCATACTGTTTCGGATATTTTCCTCTGTATTTTTCGACTGGTCTTCTTTGATGATCCTTTCTGCTGAAATGCCCCGGCTGATCAGATATTCAGCCATCCCTTCCGCTTCCGGGAAAGGCTCGTTATATCCCTGGCCGCCGGATACAATACATACCGTATCCGGATTTTCTTCCAAATACCGGACCGCCCGATCCAGCCTGTATCTCAATATCATACTCGGTCCGCTTTCATATACCTGCGCTCCCAGCACAATAACATAATCCAGTCCTGCCTTGCCCTGGGCATGCAGCTGGCTTGCGATTCTGCCCTCTACCACGCAAAAAAACGTCAGCCCCGCCACTGCCAGGCAGACAATCACCCGGACCAGAATTTTTGGAAGCTTCTTCCACAATTGAAAGGCAAAAGATACGCCCAATGCCGCCAACAACACCCCTATGACGATCCATACGGCAAAAAAGCCGGTGCCTGAGCCTGTACTGTAAACCATAATTCCATAAATTCCGCAGATGATCCCGGCGATCACGCAGATGATCATCCCTATCTTATGCTTCATCTTCTTTACTCCCTGATGCTTTTTACATTTATATTTGCTTTCTAAAATAAAAAATCCTGAATTATCAGCAGTCCTTTCTCATTGCTTTATTGTAAAGCATCCTTCGGGATTTGTACACCGGACTTTCTTCGGTCTTTTTTAATAATCTTTAAATTTTTCCTTAATACAGAGCAAAATTCAAAAAAACTCTGCCCTGCAGCTATTGCTTCTCACTGAGTATAAATATATTCTCACTTTTTCAATACTTTCAGCAGTACCAGACAGCATATACATGCCGCTGCCGCCAGAACCGCTCCCCCATAGCTCACATACATCATTCCCCCATGATCCACGATCAGCCCGCCGCAGGCGGAGCCTGCCGCAATGCCGAAGTTAAAAAATACTGACTGGAACGATGACGCCAGACTCATACATTGAGGATAATCTTTTTCGGCAGTACTGAGAAAATGGGTCTGTACCGGCACATTCATCAGATACATCAATACCCCCAGTATAAAAATATTTAAAAACCCAAGCACCGGTGTTTTACATGCCCAGGGAAGCAGGATCAGAAACAGGATCTGGATGCCGTAAATACCGGGCATTCTTTTTAAACCGCCCCGCTCCGCCAGCTTCCCGGAGGACAGATTGCTGATCAGCGCCGCCACTCCGAAAACAAGGAGCGCGATACTTACCAGCGATTCCGGTATGTGGAGTTCATCCTGAAAAATCGGCGTAAGGTATGTATAAAAGGTGTAGCTTGCCGCCGCGGTCAGAAGCACCATTGCAACCCCCAGCAGGATCCTTTTGTCCTTAAAGATCACAAACTGTCTGAACAATCCGGTGGACTGCTTCCGGCTGCTTGTTTTTGGAAGGGTCTTTGCCAGGACCAGAGTCACGCACACCGTTGCGGCAAATATTACGCAGAAAGCCGCTCTCCATCCGAAGGTATGGGTAATGGCGGTGGTGATAGGCACGCCAAATACCGAGGCGATACTGAATCCGGAAAAAATGGCCGCAATCACTTTCGGCATATTTTCCGGCT
>CAKNLF010000162.1 GCA_930989305.1 uncultured Roseburia sp.
TGGAGATAGAATAATTTTATTTTTTCATCTGTCTACTTGACAGGGAGCAGTTCATAAAAGCGGGGCAGCCCCGCTTTTATTTTTTAAACGTAAATTTTGTATATTTGGGATAATCCGCAAACATAAGATATTTGGGTTCCTCATCTTCTTCCATTTCCGGGATCCTGCTTCCGGCACGATAAAAACGGTTGTCAATATTATCGTCGTTGCACATGGAAACCTCAAACAGGATCACATCTCCGGTGCCCGGCACTCCCTGCCACTGATGATAAATTCCCGGCGTCAGAGTAATGCTCTGTCCCGGTTTGCAGATCACCTTGCCTCCGGCCGGGACCACAAGCTCTTTCCCGTCCACTTTTACCCTTACCGGCGTATCCGCAAAAGTTCCCGGGGTACCGGCACGGCCTCCTTCTACATCTTTAAAATCATCTTCCGTACAGTTGTAAAGGGTAATTTCCAGATCACCGCCGCCCCGGTTGATGATATCTTCCATTTTGCTCCAGTGATAATGGAAAGGCAGAATCTGTCCGTCATTGACATACAGAAGCTTTTCCGCATATGGCTTCGGATATTTTTCTTTGTTATAGAAATTTCCGTTTCTGAATGTAAAGATCGTAAGTCCGACCTTATCGAAATCTCCGCTTCCGAAATCTGTAATATCCCATCCCAGCATGTTTTCTACCAGTTCTTCTTCTGATTCATTCAGCTTTTTCCAGTCTTCCACACTGTAATATGCGAAAGGCGGCAGCGGAAACTTATTTTCCCTGCAGACCCGGATTACATTCTCAATAATAGCATTTGCTTTTGACCGTTTCATAAAGTACTTCCTCCCTTAAATCCTTTTTCGTCTATTCTATCATCTGTCCGCTGTATTTTAAATAGTTTTGAACGTATTTTTTTATATCCCGGATTTTTTTCTGCCTGTGGAAACGCTGTTTGTGGAAGACATATAAAGCACCTGTTCTTTTTCCCTCGGTTCGCGGTGTTTTTCTTCTTCATCCAATTGACGCAGCTTGTAATAGGGCGTTCCCGGCACATATTTCGCCGCGAATTCCGCGCCTTTAGAGCCTGCCAGGGCAAAAAACCACAGTCCCAGTCTGCGCACGCCGTATCCCCATCCGAACAGCCGGCCTATACGGAACGCTCCCCGGAAACTGTAAAAAGCTCTGACCGCTCTGTAAAATTCTTCCTGAAGTTCCCAGGGCGTCATATTGGCAGGCCGGAAAGTAACGTTCATCATGTCATACTGACTCCAGTCCCCGGTAACGATCCGGTCCTCTTCCATATATTTTTTATAGACCGGCGTTCCCGGATAAGGCGTCAGCACTGCCGGCTGAAGCTGATAAGCGTCCATTTCTTTCACAAACGCCACCCCGGAACGGATATCCTCTTTTGTATCCGCGTCCATACCCAGTACCAGACTGGCAATAAGACGTATTTTATGTCTGCGGCAGCTTTCCGCCGCCTTTTTAATATCAGAAAGCTCCTGTCCTTTCCTGATTTCATCCAATGCTTTCTGGTTCAGGGACTCTATACCGATAAGCACCCGATTTAAATGCGCCTTAGCCAGAAGGTCCATCAATTCTTCATCTTCCGCCATATCCGCCCTGCCAAAGAAAAAGGTTTCTTTAAAGATCAGCCCCTCCGCGATCATCCGCCTGCATATTTCCTTGGCTCGTTCCTTATCCGCAGTAAAATTATCGTCTTCAAAATTCATATACCGAAATCCCATTTCTTTGTACCTGCGGATCTCACAAATCACACTGTCCACGCTCCGCTGCCTGTAGGGCGCAAACATCCTGGATGTGGTGCAGAAAGTGCACCGGTACGTACAGCCCCTTGTCGTCATTACATTGGCGCAGTGACAGGGCGTTTTCAGTATACTGTAATCCGGCAGGGGCAGCCGGTCCAGATCCATCCTGCCTTGTCCCCGGACGATTTTTTCCGTATTCCTGCCCTCCACTACATCCAGTATCACATCCTCTCCCTCTCCTGTAATTACCTGATCCGCATGGGCAAGGGCTTCTAGGGGCAGCGCGGTGGCATGGATCCCTCCAATGAAAACACGGGCATTGGAATCTGCGTGGATCTTGTCCGCAATTTCATATGCCCGCTTTGCTGTGGATGTCATTGTATAGATACAAAATACATCCGTATTTTTCATTAGTTTTTTATAATTGACATTTGCGTACAGTTCTTCGTAAACTGCCACATTATGTCCGGCCCGTTTCAGTATCCCGCCCAGGATCAGGGGCCCCGTCACCGCATTTGGGTGACCGTAAAAACGGCCTCCCAGGCGGTATAGTTTCAGTCTTCTCAGGTCACTGGCCGGTGTAAGAAATACAACATTCATTCACATTCACCTCTGTTGTTTTCTTACAAGTATTTCCATTTCTCATTTTTTCATTCAATCATTTTTATCTGCACGCCAGCCGGTAAACCTTTTCGCAGCCCTCCCTGTCAAGAGGTACAAAGGATCCTTCATGACGTCCGTCGATCTGCAGAGAATCCAGCAGTTTCGGAATATCCTCTTCCTTTGCTCCCAGATCCCGGAAGCTTAAAGGCATGCCAAGAGATTTCCAGAACGCTTTTAATGCCCTGATTCCCTCTTTTGCAGTGATCTCAGGATCTTCAAAATTCATCTGGCAGCCCCAGACTCTCACAGCAATCTGGGCGAACCTCATAACATTATGTTCCATCGTATATTCCATCCACGCCGGGAAAATAACCGCCAGTCCCGCTCCGTGGGCGCAGCCGTATAACGAAGATAATTCATGTTCCATATTATGGCTTGCCCAGTCCTGTTGTCTTCCCACGCCGCAGACATCGTTGTGAGCCATTGTTCCCGCCCACATAAGATTTGCCCGGGCCTCATAATCATTTGGATTTTTCATTACTTTGGGCGCTTCCTGGATAATGGAAATGAGCAGTCCCTCGCACAGTCTGTCCGTCACTTCCACATTTTTTGTATTTGTAAAATACCGCTCAAAGATATGCGCCATCATATCCACGATCCCGCAGGCAGTCTGATAAGGAGGCAGCGTACAGGTCAGTTCCGGATTCAGGATCGAGAACTTCGGCCGCATCATATCATTTCCGTAAGCTCTTTTAAAATTCCCGTTTTCGTGGGTGATCACACTGCCGTCAGATCCCTCGCTTCCCGCAGCTGCAATAGTCAGTACGGTTCCAACAGGAAGGGTCTGAGTGGCAGCTGCCTTGCCTGTATAAAAATCCCAGAAATCTCCCTCATAGGGAACGCCGATTCCTATAGCCTTGGCGGAATCGATCACACTGCCGCCGCCTACCGCCAGAATAAAATCTATATTTTCTTTTCTGCAGAGTTCTATTCCCTCATACACAAGTCCGCTTTTGGGATTGGGCTGAACTCCGCCCAGAGTTACATAATAAATGTCCTCTTTTTCCAGAGATTGTTT
>CAKNLF010000163.1 GCA_930989305.1 uncultured Roseburia sp.
GATTAGTGATTTCCATACACCGGACAGGTGATGGATTTCACCCCGGATTATTCAGAATAGCGGGATTCGATAATCTTTTGCAGGGATTTGTTGAAAGTCCAGTCATCCAGGCGGCAGTTCTGCAGGTAGGCGAGGGTTTCTCCTTTGAAATTCCGAAAGCATACCGATACGGCCCAGGCTACGGCCATTTTTACATAATACCCTTCGTGGTTTATTTCATCAAAAATGGAAAAGATTTTTTCCAGATATTCCTGATGTACAAAGTGAGCCAGGATCATAACAGTGGCAAAACGGATATCGTATTCCCTGCTGCTGTGCAGATAAGGCTGCAGAAACTCCCAGACATCTCCGGCTTCCGCCTTTGGAAATTTCATGGAAACACAGATGCTGTCACACAGGGACCAGTTGCGGATTTTGGGGATGATCCTCTTTAACCAGGGTTTCTTTTCCTGAAAAGAGCTTCGGGCATATCCCAAGGTCATTCCCTGGAGCATGATCTCTTCCATAGATTTGTCGCTGGCATGTGCCAGATAAGTTTTCCAATCGCCTTTGGCCAGTTTTCTTGCTATTTCCCGCAATTTCGGGAGGCGCACTCCCAGCATTTCCATTTCCCCGGGAACCAGTGCGGCAGAAAATTTTTGAAAATCTGTTTCTGCCAGAGATTCCAGTTCCCTGCGCAGCTGCCGGTTTAATGCTTCAGGATCAGAAAAAGAATATGAAATTGTAATTGGTGTGTTTTCTGATTTTCTAGTCATGTGTTCAGTGTACAGGAAGAGGCGGATTAAGTAAAGAAAAAAGTTTTCAGGAAGCAATTGCATATGAGGAATAAACTATTTATAATAGAGCAATAGGGCGAAAAGCCCCATATAAGAAAGCAGGTGATTTTGTGGTTGAGTTAGACCAGTTTAAAACAACTTTAAACACATTCAGAGACCCGCTGCAGGAAGTAAGGGATTCACTTTGACCTGGCTAATAAAGAGCGCAGGATTGCAGAGTTAGAGCGGGAAATGGAAGCACCGGATTTCTGGAATGATCCGGACCGGTCCCAGAATCTGATGAAAGAACTGAAAAGTAAAAAAAATGATGTGGAGACTTATGCTCATCTTCAGTCTCAGTTTGAAGATATTGAGACTATGATTGAAATGGGGTATGAGGAAAATGACCCTTCGCTGATACCGGAGATTGAAGAAATGCTGGATGAGTTCCAGAAGACCTTTGAAGAAATCCGAATGAAGACATTGCTGTCAGGGGAATATGACCAGAACAATGCCATTGTGACTCTCCACGCAGGAGCAGGGGGGACAGAATCCTGTGACTGGGCCTCTATGCTGTATCGTATGTATACACGATGGGCGGCATCGAAAGGTTTCGAAGTGGTTGTGCTGGATTATCTGGACGGAGAAGAAGCGGGCATTAAATCAGTGACGTTCCAGGTAAACGGAGAGTACGCGTACGGATATCTGAAGTCGGAAAAAGGCGTGCACAGGCTGGTGAGGATTTCGCCTTTTAATGCTGCCGGGAAAAGGCAGACGTCTTTTGTATCCTGTGATGTGATGCCTGATATAGAAGAGGATATCGACATAGAGATCAACGATGACGATCTGCGGATCGATACGTACCGGTCCAGCGGCGCCGGCGGACAGCATATTAATAAAACGTCTTCCGCGGTAAGGATCACCCATCTGCCTACAGGAATCGTGGTTCAGTGTCAGAATGAACGGTCCCAGCATATGAACAAGGACAAGGCTATGCAGATGCTGAAAGCCAGACTTTATCTTCTTAAAGAACAGGAGGCTCAGGCAAAGGCGGCAGATATCCGGGGCGAAGTTTCAGAGATCGGATGGGGAAATCAGATCCGGTCTTATGTAATGCAGCCTTATACTATGGTAAAGGACCACAGGACCAATGCGGAAACCGGAAACGTAGACGCAGTTATGGATGGAGAGATTGATCTGTTTATCAACGCGTATCTGAAATGGATTACCCTTTCCGCAAACGAAAAACAGAATACAGGAGCATAAGGGAAAAGACTCCGCCGAATACTTTTTTGTGTAAAAAAGTGAGGACGCGGGGTCTTTTTTCATGGATTTTTGAAAAGAGAAAAAAGGTTGCAACGGCAGAAAGATTGTGGTAAAGTATCTTTGTGGTAAAAACAGGTGTTTTTCTGATACAAACACTGGAGGCGCATATTATGGAAGAGAAAACCAGATATTTTGTACTGAAACAAAAAGCAGTGCCGGAAGTACTCCTGAAAGTTGTGGAGGCAAAACGGCTGCTGGAGTCAGGAAAAGTGACTTCTGTTCTGGACGCCACAGAAGCCGTGGGGATCAGCAGAAGTTCTTTTTATAAGTATAAAGATGATATATTCCCTTTTCATGAGAATGCAAAAGGCAAAACGATTACCATGGTGATCCAGCTGGAAGACGAGCCGGGACTTTTGTCCCTGGTTTTGAAGATCATTGCCGGTTTTCATGCCAATATACTGACAATACATCAGAGTATTCCGGTCAACGGAATGGCGTCTTTGACTCTCAGTGTAGACGTTTTCCCTGAAACAGGGGATGTGGAACAGATGGCAGAGGCAATTGAAAGCCAGCAGGGGATCCAATATCTAAAAATATTAGCAAGGGAGTAATGACATATGATCAAAATAGCATTATTAGGCTACGGGACCATCGGTTCCGGCGTAGCGGAAGTTCTGGATATCAATCATGACAGCATTGCCGTAAAAGCGGGACAGGAGATTGAGATCAAATACATTCTAGATTTAAGAGATTTTCCGGGAGATAAAAATGAAAGCAAGATTGTTCATGATTATGAAGTGATTGTAAATGATCCGGAAGTTGCGGTAGTAGTAGAAGCTATGGGCGGTGTGGAGCCGGCTTATACATTTGTAAAAAAAGCGCTGCTTGCAGGCAGGCACGTAACTACTTCCAATAAGGCCCTTGTGGCAAAACATGGCCCGGAGCTGCTGGCTATTGCCAGAGAAAAACAGATCAACTTTCTGTTTGAGGCCAGCGTAGGCGGAGGAATTCCCATTATCCGGCCTTTGATCGCATGCCTGACTGCAGATGTTGTAGAAGAGATCACAGGTATCTTAAACGGCACCACCAATTATATGATGACAAAGATGTCTGAAGAAGGACTGGAATTTGACGATGTGTTAAAAGACGCTCAGCAGAAAGGATATGCGGAGGCAGATCCGACGGCAGATATTGAAGGATATGACGCCTGCAGAAAAATCGCGATTCTGACATCTCTGATCAGCGGCAAGCAGGTGGATTTTGAGGATATCCACTGTGAAGGGATCACAAATATCTCAGCGGTAGATTTTAAATAGGCCCAGGCTATGGGCCGTAGTATCAAACTGCTGGCTTCCAGCCATCTGGAGAACGGTA
>CAKNLF010000164.1 GCA_930989305.1 uncultured Roseburia sp.
GCAGTAACCCCTGTTGTCACCTGTTCCGCCCGGGTCCAGCGGATCCGTTTGTCATACACAATTTCATCCGCGGGCAGAAAAAGATCTGCCACCATATCTTTAAAAATATCCAGCCTGGACATATCCGGATCATTTTCCAGGGTTACGTCCATCTGATATCTGGCCATTCCGAACTGATCTTTTGCCCAGCAGCAAAGTCCCAGAAGGATTCCTACCAGTCCCGCCTCAGGTCCTACGGCTCCGCCGAAAAAAAGAGACAGAAAAGAGGCGAATATAATAACCGGTATTTTCCGGTAAGGGTATCCTCCTTCATTTTTAAACCGGATCACCGCTTTTTTCATCGGTTCCGGATATCCGCCGCATACCTGATGAAAAATCCCGATGATCAGCCCTCCCACCAGGCACATGACGATCGTATAATATTTAAAAGAAATCGCATCCGGGATAATATCCCATATAATAGTGATCCCTACATTTGATATTTTCAGAAATAGCCAGACAATAATGGCGATCAAAGCGCCTGTTATTGCGGCAAAAGCAATAAAAAGCCCCCAGTTGCTTTTTCTTTTTCTCATTCGCCTAAATCATCCTCCAGCAGATTTTCTCCGTCTGCCGCGGCTGTTGCCAGTTTGTCGCATCTAACGTTTTCCGGATGTCCGGCATGGCCCTTGACCCAGTGAAATGTCACGTTATGAGGTTCCATCGCCTTCAGAAGCCGCTTCCAGAGCGTAACATTCTTTACAGGACTTTTGTCCGCTTTTTTCCAGCCTCTTTTCACCCAGCCCTGGATCCAATGCTGGTTAAATGCGTCTGTAAGGTATTTGGAATCGGAAAACAGATCCACAGCGCAGGGCCTGTTCAACGCTTCCAGTCCTATAATGGCAGCCAGCAGTTCCATTCTGTTATTGGTGGTCTTTTTATATCCGGCGCTCAGCTCCCGTTCATGAAGGTCACCTTTGGAATCCGTATACTGGAGTATTGTTCCGTATCCTCCCGGCCCTTCCGGGTTGCCTCTGGCGGCGCCGTCTGTGTAAATGTTCACATGCATCTTTCTTCCTCCTACTATTTCATGGAACGGATGATCTCGTTTGCCCGGCGGTATACCTGTTCCGGTTCGAAACCGATATCAAATTTCTGATCTTCATAAAGGATCCTGCCGTCGATCATAGTCATTTTCACATTCTGTTTGCTTCCGCTGTATACAAGATTTTTTACAATGTTGTTTTCCGGCTGCATATTGGGCTGCTGCAGATCGATCATGATCAGATCCGCCTTTTTCCCGGGAGCCAGACGATCGCAGTCGTACAGTCCCATTGCCCGGGCGCCTCCTGTGGTAGCCATATACAGGATCTTATCCGCGTGAATACACTCCGCGTCCATTTCTCTTACTTTGGCAAGAGCCGATGTAAGGAACATTTCCCGGAACATATCCAGACAGTTGTTGCTGGCTGCCCCGTCGGTGCCGATGGCCACATTGATCCCTTCGTCCACAAACCGCTTCACAGGAGCGATGCCGCTGGCAAGCTTTAAGTTGGACGAGGGATTGGTCACAGCGGTCATTCCATGTTTCTTAAAGATCTCAATGTCTCTGTCATCCATATATACGCAGTGGTACCCGCCGCCGCCGTATTCGTACATACCCAGCTTGTCCGTGATCTGAGTGGGCGTCATGCCGTGTCGTTCTATGCACTCCCGCACTTCTTTTTCCGTTTCGGAATTGTGCATAAACACCGGAGACTTCAGTTTCCGGGCCAGATCCGCGATCTGCTCCATCAGCTTCACGGAAGTTGTATACTCCGCATGGAACCCGACCATAAAAGTAGTCAGGCTGCTCATCTCGTTTACAATATGATAATTTTCCTCCATTTGTTCCACTGTACCGCCGAAATCGTTCAGGCCGGATACCTGTACCGTACGGAATCCGCAGTCAGCGGAAGCTTTTGCGTTTACCGGCGGAAAATAATACATATCAAAATTGGAAGTAATACCGCTGGTCAGGTATTCCATGATTCCGAGAATATCCAGATCATATACGATCTGTTCTGTCAGCTGATCCTCTTTTGGAAAAACCTGCTGGAACAGCCAGTCCTGAAGAGGCAGATCATCTGCGTAAGAACGCAGGAAAGTCATGGCCGTATGGGTATGGGCATCTTTAAATCCCGGCATCAGCAGATTGTCCTGTACGTCGATCTGACGGTTCCAGCAAAGAGGTCCCTCTTTTTTTAACAGTTCCTCTGTTCCGCTTCCGTCTCCCACATAGCAGATCAGATCCCCCTTGACCCAGAGTTCTCCCTTTATGACCTCAAAGGAATCCGCTTCATTTAAAAGAAGGATCCTTGCATTATAAAATCGTGTATTCATCCGTTTATTACTCCTTTCAGCCTGTCCTTTTACTTTAATGACTGATAGATATTGCAGATTGATTCTGTTACCAGTTTCTTAAACAGAGGCGCTACTCTGTCTGCGGTCTCCTGTATTTCCTCATGGGTAAGGGATGTTTTGGAAATTCCCGCCGCCAGATTGGAAATGCAGGAAATGCCGCATACTTTCATTCCCATGTGGTTGGCCGCCATGGCTTCCACCGCAGTACTCATACCTACCGCGTCCGCTCCAAGCACTTTGCACATGCGGATCTCCTCAGGAGTTTCATAGTTGGGTCCGGTCATCTGGATATATACCCCTTCTTTTAAAGGGATGTTGTTTTCCGCCGCTGTAGCTTTGATAATATCCCGCAGTTCTTTTTTGTATACATCGCTCATATCCGGAAAGCGAACGCCCAGTTCATCAATATTCGGTCCGATCAGAGGAGACGGCACAAAATCCGTAATATGTCCGCTGATCAGCATAAAATCTCCCGGACGCATTCCATCCTGGATGCCGCCGGAGGCATTGGTCAAAAACAGCACTTTTGCTCCCAGCAGGCCCATCAGCCGTGTGGGAAGCACCACGTCCGTCATGGAATATCCTTCATAGTAATGCACCCTTCCCTGCATGATCACTACAGGCACATCCTTCACATAGCCGAATACAAACCGGCCTTTATGTCCCAGAGCCGTGGACACCGGAAAGCCTTCGATATCATGATAGTCCAGTACGGCCTCGATCTGTATGCCTTCCGCATAATCTCCCAGTCCCGAGCCTAGGATTAATCCCACTTCCGGCTTAAAATCTATTTTTTCTTTTACGCTTTTGTAACAGCTCATCAGTTTCTCATATACCGGATTCATATCCCATCCTCCTGTTTTCGTCAAAGTTTTACACATTTTTCATAATACTTTATTATAGACAATCGACAATTATTTGTAAATAAAAAGTGAAGGCTTGAGTTTCCGCAGAATTATCCCCACCAGATAAATCTGCCACATTCTGTTATCC
>CAKNLF010000165.1 GCA_930989305.1 uncultured Roseburia sp.
TTCTATTGTTCCAGAATATATCGTTTTTGAACGACCAAGGCTGGGACAATTGGATGTTGAATGATATACTTCACCATTTGGGACCCAATATACAATTGTACTGTACAAATCCGAATATTCATCAGTGCCAACATATGATCCAGATCCACCAGATGAGGATGATGTATTACTACTGTTACTATCTTCTAGTTCATTTATTTTATTATGGAGGCTTTCTATTTTATCTTCTAATTCATTATTTTTTTGCTGTAATTCTTCATTCTTCTTTCCCAAGGATATATACTTAGCCTTCATCTCATTAGCTTCATTAATTTGAGCATCATATGAATCAATTGTAGATTGTAATGTATTATTCTCATCAATAAGATCCATATTGTCACTTTGATACTTGTCAATGGTTTATGACATTTCTTTTATATACTGCTCCATTCTATTCATGGACAACACGTATTGATAGTGCCAAAATATTGTCAAAGCAGCAAATACAACTACAAGAGCAGTCATTATCCAATATGGTAACTTATCTTTAGTAAATAATTTCTTCATAGTCAATCTCCTGTACTCTTAATTGTATTATTAATAATATCATTTGTATTTTTATATACAAGCGGAAATCTATATAAAATATATCCATTAATTCAATATAAAAGTGTACCTTAGAGCCCCTTATACTATGAAGAATCAAATACTGCAAGAAACGGTGCAAGATCCGCTTTCTATTTTAATGTATCTTCAGATTATATTTGAGGAATCTAAAATAACGAAATGATATATATCAGTTTTCTGTCAGAAACGAGAAATGACGATCTGGCAAAAATCCTGAATTCCGGTGAAATTTGAATAAACACAAAGTTCCGGCAGAGATATACCCATAGATCAGGATATATTCCTGCCGGAACTTTTCCAATAATAAATAAATCCCGTCACATCCGCCAGCAGCCAGCCGATAGGCACAGATATCCATATGCCCACCACACCGATCCAGGGCACCGGAGCCAGTATATAGGCCAATGCAACCCTTGTTCCCAGCGATATTACTGTAAGTATAACTGACATTCCAGGTTTTCTTACTGCCCGGTAAAGTCCATACAGCAAAAACAAACACCCAATGCCGCAGTAGCATGCCCCTTCGATCCGCAGATACTGTACTCCCACTGCCAGGATGCCGCTTTCACTGGGATCTACAAAGATCATCATAAGCAGCTTCGCAAAAATGCATACCACAGCAGTGATGATCAGGCAAAAGAAAATGACCAGCAGCACGGAAAGGCGGATTCCCCTTCGGATACGGTCCTTTTTTCCTGCGCCGTAATTTTGAGCGATAAAAGTAGAAAAAGCATTGCCAAAGTCCTGTACCGGCATATACGCAAAAGAATCAATTTTTACCGCCGCCGCAAAAGCAGCCATGACAACGGTACCAAAACTGTTGACCAGTCCCTGGACCATTAGGATACCAAAATTCATGATGGACTGCTGGATGCAGGTCATAAAAGAAAACTGCGCGATCTCTGCCGCTGCTTCTTTGTTCCAGTAAAATGTTTTTTAGAAGGGCGAAGCCCTGGACATTTCCGAATCGTATATAACAAGATCCCGATCCCGGAAAAGTACTGGGCGATAACAGTAGCCAAAGCCGCGCCTTCTACGCCGAAGCCCAGCTTCAGTATAAAAAACAGATCCAGCACAATGTTCAGCACCGTGGAAATGCCGAGAAATAAAAGGGGAACTCTGGAATTTCCCACAGCTCTCAGAAGAGACGCAAAGTAATTGTATAAAAAAGTGGCTGTGATCCCGGCAAATATCACCTGGAGATACTGTTTCATAAGCGGCAGCACTTCCCGGGGCACCTGCATCAGCCACAGGATCGGGTCCAGCCACAAAAACACAATGATATTCAGCAATACGGTAACAATCCCGATCATAAAAAAAGACAGGATCATCCTGTTCTTCAGCAAATCCGTCTCTCCAGCCCCATAGCGCAGAGAAAAGACAGCGCCGCTTCCCATACACAATCCCAGGATAATAGATGTCAGAAATGTCATAAGTGTATAAGAGGACCCTACTGCCGCAAGAGCGTCTGCTCCCAGAAACTGTCCCACGATAAATGTATCCGCAACATTATAAAACTGCTGAAGCAGATTTCCCATCATCATGGGGAATGCAAATGCCAGCAGTGTTTTTGCAATAGGTCCCTTTGTCAGGTCACGTTCCATTTTCAAAACTCCTTTATTCCGGTTTCTTATTATAACAGGAGATTTGTCCTTATACAAGTAAAGAAAGGCTCTCCCCACCCTGCTTTTAGCAGGTGCCCTGGGAGAGCCCTCGTATGACTCTACATCATTTTCCGAAAATATCAACAGGATTTTTATCAGGATCCCAAAATATTTTTTATATCCGCCAGTTAAAAACTTCCGCAAACATATAGCATCAAATGCCGTTGGAGCATTAAAACCGTACTGCTCCATCCAGCCGGCAGCATATATAACCATTTTTTTCACAAGGTTATTTCCCGGTATTCATTTCGAACCATCCGCAGGCTGCTTTTTATTCTGACGCAAAAATTGTTTTTATGCTTCTGATATTTTTATTATATTTTTTCACGAATTTATAAAATTGTTATTTCCGGCTGTTTCCTTGGAGCGGTCCGCTCATACTTGACTGCCGGATATCCCACTAGCATACAGATGGTAATCGTCTTATCCTCTGCTTTTAAAAACGCTTTTACTTCAGGAAGCATTTCCGTAATCCTTGTCAGATAGCCGTTAAACAACACGCCCATTCCCATGCTTGCCGCCATCAGTTCGATATTCTGTGCCGCCAGTCCCGCGTCTATAAGATGATCTCCGGTCAGGAACAGTACTGCCGGCGCATTACGGAAAAGCATCTCTTCCTCCGGTCTGCTCTTTCTTCCTTTATAAAAACGCTTTAATATTTTGATTTCCGGATGATCCGGCTGTTCTTCCGTCACTCGCCCCAGTCCGTTAAACACCTGAGCTTTCAACTGATCTAACTGCTCCTGGACAAAAATATATCCGATTTCCTGGCGATTCTTTGCTGTAGCCGTATGGCTCCCCGCCATGATCAGTTTTTCCAACTGCTCTTTTCCAATTTTTTTATCCGAATAATTACGAATACTCCTTCTAAACAAAATCGCGTTCAACATATTTTCTTCTGGAATATCAAAACTGCTGTTGTCATATGTTCTGATGGTATCTTCATACTCTTCGATCTGTACCGCATCAGTCGGTCATTTTTTGCGGACAGTTCATACATGCTATCCTTTTCTGTTCTC
>CAKNLF010000166.1 GCA_930989305.1 uncultured Roseburia sp.
CGTCCCTTGTGGACTTTCACCACAGACTGACGGCATGCCCGTCATACAAAAACAGGAGGCCGCAAGAACTGCAGTCTCCTGTTCTTTCATTATTTTTTCTTTTTAAAGCTTCCTATCTTTCAATACTTCGTTTCTCAGGAACTCCGCCAGGCTGTTTCCTATTGCCCCATAGCCTTCGTCACATGGATGCAGTCCGTCGTAAAGAAGTCTGTCTCCATTCTGTTCGTTGATGATCCCCTGCTCCTGAGAATGATAAATATACAGATTGTCCCTATTTTCTGCCGCGCGTATTATTGCGTTCTGGTAATCTTCCAGAGTATATCCAAGGCGGTTAGGCGTATGGAACCCCACATTCCTGTCACTTTCTCCAACCCGAGTTCTGTATATAGGCGTTTCCAGCACGATCGCCCCATCCGGATTCTGTTCCCGGATCTTATCCAGACAGGTATTCAGATATCCGTAAAAAGTACCATCTTTCTGCGTATCACCCGGTGATCCCACAGGAATCTGAAACCGGTAATCATTTGTTCCGATTCCGATACAGATCACATCATAATTTCTGTAGTCTGTCTTTCCATCCAGCAATCTCTGATATAAATCGGGCAGTTCCCGGTCAGTAGGATTACCCGCAACAGAACCGGGTACTGCCCGGTTTACTACCTGACAGCCCAGCA
This sequence comes from uncultured Roseburia sp., assembly GCA_930989305.1. GTDB lineage: Bacteria > Bacillota > Clostridia > Lachnospirales > Lachnospiraceae > Brotonthovivens > Brotonthovivens avistercoris. The sequence goes on from CAKNLF010000166.1 coordinate 675, forward strand.
GCTGTCCGACTCTTGCGGGAGCCGGCACTTGACTGCGCCCTTTCCAGGTCCTTCCGTATGTAATACTGTCCCCTTCAAACAGGATCTTCTGTTTTTCATATCTGTCCGGGTACAGCGTCACGGCGTTTTTCTCGCATCCGCTGTATATCCGCTTTCCGTCCACAACAGCTGACGCACGGATCTGTAGGGAGATTTTTTCTCCTTTTTCTATTGGGATCCTGCATACAGTCCTGTCTGTTGCCTCTTTATATAATATCCTCTGACCTATCTTCACACGGATCAGATATCTGTCCGCATTTTCTATCTTTTTCCAGCTGATCCATGCCCGGGTACCTGCTCTGTTATATCTGATATCCGTTATCACAGGTACGGCCAGCGCGGCTTGGATCGTTTCTGTTTCCGTACTTTCGGCGGTATAGCAGCTGCCATTCCCATTGCGGTAAGATCTGACTCTGTACTGGTAGGTCCTTCCAGGCTCTACATCATAGTCCGTATAGGCACAGTCATCCTTTCTGCTGCTGATAGCACGGCTCTGAAAGGCGCCGCTTCCCTCCCGCTTTTCAATGATATATCCTTCTGCTCCTTTGCAAGGTTCCCATCGAATCCGGATATACTCGCCGGAATCAGCGGTTTTTACCTTTTTTACTTTATCCGGAGCCTCGCCCTTTTCACCTGCCGGAGCTGTCTGATTGTTCACAGTCGTCATCTTCTGGCGTATCTTATCCGACGCAGACGCGGTATCTCTTACAGGATTGCCCGCCGCCATGAAAAATGCGCCTGCCATCACAGATATCAGGAACCATCTCCATACCTGTTTTCTTTTTCCTGCCATGCCCCCACCTCCCTGCCTTATTTCTTATAAAAATTTTATCATTCTTTTTTTAATTATCTTTTGCAGTAAATCTTACGGATTTATTAATATTCCCTTTTTATCAATGGCAAACTGTATTTTCCCTCTGTCAGCTTCTCCTGATCCCTTTTTAATTTGTCTGAATTTTCAGTTTATTTTACTTTATTTTTATCCAAAACTGTTTTTTAAATATTTTTTTAAATATTTTCAGTTTTGGTATTGACTTTTTCTTTTTTTGGATATACAATAAGTTCAACAAAAGAAATAAAACAAATCTAAAGAACAGGAGGTACGGTCCAATCTACATTTAAATTTTACAAACAGGATTTTATGAAAGGAAGGTACAGACCAATCTGCATTTAAACTGTTTTAAAAAAGAAAATCTAAGAACAGGAGGTACGGTCCAATCTGCATTTAAGTTTTTCAAACAGGATTTTATGAAAGGAAGGTACAATCCAATCTTCATTTAAAGCTTTTAAGATCAGATTAAAAGGTGTACAATCCAATCAAATTAGCTTCAAAAAATATCCGTCGGCAGAAAAGTATAATTTCATTTACATTATACGACATATGACAGAAGGACAGATGTTTTATCATTAGGCGTTCTGTTAACGGTCCAACTGGTAGAAAACCTGCACCGGTAGAAAAGAAGAAAGATTTTAAGATTTGGAAGATTAATATTTTTGAGAATTTAGTCGAAAAGATTTTGGGATTTTTATGGCAGAGGAAAAAGCAGGATAAAAATGGATCGATCAAAAGGCAGAATTTCATATAGAGTTCTTCGGTATCATTGTTCAACTGATTAAGTTATGAATGGGTAATACGAAAATCTATACGAGTCGGTTATGATATTTGAGAAGTGAAAGGACAACTGAATAGAGTAATACGAAAGGAGAACGTAGTCCATTGGATAGTATAGTTTAAAAGGTCACATCGATTAAGTTTATAACGATGTGACCTTTTTCATGTCTCTGATATAGACCGCTCCTTCAATAACAAAAAAGGCCAAACCGTTCTGGTTCAGCCTTATTGCCATCTTTTTCAGATGTCGTCATTCATATGCGCGTGACTACAAAAAATATTGCAAAAAACGAAAAATCTCATCAGTGAATTGCAGTTACCTCATAATCAGCATCTTCCACTGCTTTTTTCAGCACATCATCTGCTACGTCTGTTTTAAGCTGCACAACTGCAATTCCTTTCTCATGGCTGGCCTCGGCAGATATTACACCTTCAACTGCTTCCAGCGCTTTCTTTACATGCTTTTCGCAATTTCCACACATCATTCCTTTGATTTCAATTGTTTTCTCCATGATCTCTGTCTCCTTTTCTGAATTTATATCTCTATGGTCAGAGTGAACAGACCGGCTGTCACAGGGGCAGGCTGCCTTCTTGATAGAACAGCTCTGGCCAGAGGAAGCTTTGTTTGTGATAGCGGCAATTTTTGCCAGAAAATCTTCTTTTCTTATAGAGTGCTTTTTCGGTTTATCCCGGTGTGTGCTCTGGACTTTTACCAAATTCAGACGCAGGGCATTCATAACCACGCAAAAACTGGAAAGGCTCATGGCTGCTGCCCCAAACATAGGATTCAGCTTCCATCCCAGCAAATGATACCACACACCTGCTGCCAGCGGAATGCCGATAATATTATAAATAAAAGCCCAAAACAGATTTTCATGAATGTTGCGTAATACACGTCTGCTGAGCCGGATCGCCCCTGGAACATCCAGAAGATTG
>CAKNLF010000167.1 GCA_930989305.1 uncultured Roseburia sp.
ACAACACATCTTATATCAGTTTTTTTGAGTTTACACAAAACTTGAAACGGTCTCCTTTTGCCCACTGTGTTCTCTGCTCATCAGTCATGGCATCCTGCGGAACATACCCTTCAATTGCTTCATCAATAATGCTTACCCCGTACTTTTTCTTAATATCTTTGTAAACGAACAGCACCAGAAGAAACATTGCCGCACCAAAGGCAGTCAGCATAACGCCGCAGGCTTTTCCTACAGACCACTGAGCCAGACCGGTATAATAGGTGTACTGGGTAACCAGCGTACAGGACAGCCCGTAGCAGGCGCTCATAATGCCCGCTGATAACGATCTTTCCTTAACCGGGAACCATACAGCTTCCATTCCCATGGAGGCGGGATTGATAATGCCCATGCCCGCACCTTGGAGCAGACGTACAAAAACCAGTGCCGCCAGACTGCTTGGAATCACCAGATACAAAAGACCTGATGCCACGATCACGATCAATCCTACCAGGCAGGCCGGTTTATCGCCGATCTTTTTTGACAGTGCCGGAAATACGATCAGGGAACACACTGCCATTGTAGCAAGACCGCAGGATGACAATACGGAAAGGAAAGATTCTCTGATGCCGAAATCGTTCATGATCTGGGTGCCGGCTGAGTTAAATACCTGCAGGCCAGCATATGTAAGAATATATACAAGCGTCATAAGAATAAAGGCCACAAACCTGTATTTCGGCGCTTTCTTTAATTTTGGATAAGTTTTTGCTGCTTCCATTTCTCCTCCTTCAATTCTGAAATATATTCCTTATTTAGTCTTCGAATAACAGTACCGGTTTAATATTCTTGCCGGCTATATTGTCATCAATGGCCTGCTGGATATCCTGGAATTTATAGGTTGTTATCAGCCTGTCATATGGGAATTTCCCTTCTTTATAAAGCTTGCACAGTTCCGGGATAATATCATCATTTGAAATATCTCCCATGGCAATAAACGTAATTTTTTTATAATTGACAGGTCCGAAAAACCAGCTGTCAAATGTGATCTCTCCGCCAACGCCGATCTGAGCCACTCTGCCTCCGGCTCCTACCGCTGACATTGAAGCCTTGATCCCGGGAGCGTAACCGCTGCACTCCACAAGTCCTACGGCAAGTTCTCCGCCCATGGCGTCAATGATCGCTTTTGTTTCTTCTTCTTCTGACATACCGGCCGCATTGATCACAGCGTCAGCCCCGGTTTCTTTTGCCATTTCCAATCTTCCGTCCTGAATATCAACTACGGCGACTTTTGCTCCCACAGCTTTGCCCATCCACAATGCGGAGAGACCTACTGTACCTCCGCCGTTTACGATCACCCATTCGCCCGGTTCCGGTTTGATCGTACTTTTTATTGCCCCAGATCCGGTTCTCAATCCGCAGCCAAGAGGTCCGGCAATCTTCAGATCCATATCATCCGGAATTTTTGTGATAGATCTTTCGCTGGTAAGAACATACTCCGCAAAAGATCCCTGGGAAAACATAGTAGCGATAGGCTTTCCATCGGTTGTAGTGAGATAGGATCCCCCGAAGGCGTCTTTTCCGCTGATCAGAATCGACATATCAACTTTTTTCTCACACAGCCATGGTTTTCCAGACTTACAAGCTTTACACTGTCCGCAGGAAGGATCCGCGATCACAACATGGTCCCCGGGTTTTACTTTTGTCACGCCTTTTCCTACACTCTCCACTATACCTGATCCCTCATGTCCCATTACCATGGGAAGTGCCAGCGGAAGTCCGAACTCATCTGTAGCGTATGCTACATCTGTATGGCAGATACCCGTTCCTGCCATTTTCACTCTTACCTCTCCTTCTTTTGGTTCCCGGATATTTACTGTTGTAATCTTGAACTCCGGATTTTCCTTTAATACTTCCGTTACCGCAGCTTTCATTTCCATAATAAAAACCCTCTCTTTCCTGTCTTGTATTGAGTTACCGGAAAATATTTTTCCCGGCATTTCCGCTTAAGACTGATTCTTCATTGACGCGCATCAATTGATACTTTTATTTTAATGAAAAGGCTGTATCTTTTGAATTTATAAAACCTTTCCGCAGTCCAAAAATATGCTATTTCCATCGGATTGTCTCAATATTGACATTTTCTTTTTTTTGTCTTTTTTCTGCTTTTCCTTTTTACCCATATGCCAAAACAGCCGGCACAGCGTATTGCGCTGTGCCGGCATAAAGGCTCTATTTCTTTTTTGTATTTATTTCCATTTTGCAGGCTTTTCAACATGATCCGGTTTCTTAAATCCAAGGGTTTCGTATACAAAAGCCGGAATATCATTGGGATCTTTGTAAACCGCGAATCCGCAGCTTTGACGTGCAAATTCATACCCGGGTGCATTTCTCTCTTCCGGCAGCGGATTATTTACCATTACCGGCCATCCGATCTGCTTAATAGACAGAATCTCCTGCTGAGGCGCATGCACGCAATATACAGGAAAATTATCAATATTCCATGTTTCCGGACATGCTTTACAGCGCACGCAGTTTGACGGGGCTTCATATACGCCCTGTTCTACCAGGAACTGACCGGAACCGCAGGGACGCATCCATACCACTACCTTTTCATCATCTTCCATAATCTCAAGGGGTTCTCCGTGAGTCTCAAGACCGCCGATCTGTTCCAAAACAGCATCTTTAAATGTTCCGTTTACTGTAACATCGATCATATGCTGCCAGTAATGGGGAGTAACGGAAGACATGGTTTCCCACAGTGCTTTCGGGCCTGCATGTTCATAAACATACCCCATAATCCTTGTTTCCCACTCAATCCTTTTATCATGAGAGTGGCGGAAAAGGAAATATTCGCGATCCATAAACTGATCCAAAGCTTCGTAGTCGTCTCCGTCCAGAAGTTTCAGCCCTTTTTCTCTTCTTTCTTCTGTAATCTTCATTGGAGCGATATCATCTTCCGTCCAGCCCCGGTATCTCCAGACTTCATAAAGAGCATCTCCGCCCAGATTATTATAAATATAATCGGTAAAAGCTCTGTCCCAGTCCACACGCAGATCAAAAGCATACATATAATCATCTACCAGCTTATTCCACAATTTTTTTGCTTCTTCCTTATCTCCGGACTGAAACAGATTCCGGATACGGGTAGATGTGGGAACGATCATTTCCTGAAGTTCTTCGTCTGTAAATAAACGTGACATAAAAAATACCTCCTACTACAATATATTTATGGTTAATAACCCTTACAGCCAGTAAGGAA
>CAKNLF010000168.1 GCA_930989305.1 uncultured Roseburia sp.
TTTGATCGGGAGGGAACTTGACGGCATAGAAATCCAGCCTGCCCCGGTGCGGAAAAAGGTAATCGTAGTGGGCGGAGGACCCGGCGGACTGAAGGCCGCGGAAACAGCGGCGAAACGAGGACACCAGGTGCTCCTCTTTGAAAAAGAGAAGGAGCTGGGAGGAATCCTAAAGAGCGAGCAGGCAATCCCATTTAAGTATGAAATGTATGATCTTACCAGAACGCTGGAACTGGCTGCCCGAAAAGCCGAGGTTGAGATCCGTCTGAATACTCCGGCAGATGTCCGGACTATTGAAATGGAGCATCCTGACGCGGTAATCCTGGCTCTCGGTTCCGAGCCCTTCCTTCCGGAGATGCCGGGAATCCATGGGGAAAATGTGATCCTGGTCAATGAATATTACAGGAAAAAAGATCAGGTCAGAGATTCCGTTGTGATCCTGGGCGGCGGACTGGCAGGAAGCGAGCTGGCTGTTCATCTGGCAGATCAGGGGAAGAAAGTGTCCCTGGTGGAAATGCGGCGGGAAGTGGCAGCGGACGCCAACGTACGTCAAAAACCGATCCTGATGGAACAGCTGGAAGGCAGAGTAGAAATATACACAGGACTGCGGGGGACAGAAGTAACAAAAGACGGCGTACGCTGTCAGGATTTCCAGGGCAGAGAACAGCTGATAGAGGGCGAGACGGTTGTCTGCGCGCTGGGGCAAAGGTCCAGAAGAAAAGAAACAGAGGCTTTGCTGGATACCGCTCCCTGGGTGGCGCAGATTGGAGACTGCGTGGCGCCTGGAACAATTACCGCAGCTGTTTATCAGGGTTATCACGCTGCTTTGGATATATAAAAACAGGCGGTTCCTTTTACCGTTTCATAACAAAACATTAACGGGAAACTGCTAGATGAGGTATGAAAAACATGGTAAGTTATAAAAAAAGCAGAAAATTGCACGGAATATGGACTATTGCAGCTCTTGTCTGCCTGGGAACAACCTTTTTCCCTCTGGGGCTTTTGCCGGTCAGACTGCTGAACGGGGCGGCAGTCGTCTGTATTTTCTTCTGTATTTATACCGGACACAAAATGCTGAAAAAAGACAAGAAAAAATAATGGTAAAATTTATTTAAAAAATTATTTAGGTATAGTAAGAGCCCTGTAAAATGTGTTACAATAACGGTATATATTTTGCAGGGAAACAGGATTGGGTAATTTTGTTTCCGGGAAGGGGAATTATGAGCAGAGTATTACTGAAATTAAGTGGTGAGGCGCTGGCTGGCGATAAAAAGACCGGTTTCGATGAACCTACAGTTACCGCTGTGGCAAAACAGGTAAAACAGCTTACGGATGAAGGCGTACAGGTAGGGATCGTGATCGGCGGAGGCAACTTCTGGAGAGGCCGTACCAGCGAGACCATAGATCGTACAAAGGCAGATCAGATCGGCATGCTTGCTACGATCATGAACTGTATCTACGTTTCGGAGATTTTCCGTTCACAGGGAATGAAGACATCCGTTTTTACTCCCTTTTTATGCGGCTCTTTCACAGAGCTGTTTTCCAAGGACGCCGCAAACCGTGCCTTTGCACATGGAAAGGTTGTTTTCTTTGCGGGAGGGACCGGCCATCCGTATTTTTCCACAGATACGGCTACAGTGCTTCGGGCAGTAGAAATCGAGGCTGACTGCATCCTGCTGGCAAAAGCAATTGACGGAGTCTATGACAGCGATCCGAAGGTAAATCCCAATGCGGTTAAATATGACCAGGTGTCTATCCAGGAAGTGATCGACAAACAGCTGGCCGTTGTGGATATGACAGCGTCTATCTTATGTATGGAAAACAAAATGCCTATGCTTGTGTTCGGGCTGAATGAAGAAAACAGCATTGTAAAAGCAATGAAAGGCCAGATCGACGGTACAAAAGTGACTGTGTGATTGATTTGGCAGGGAACAAAATGCGACCGTCCCGAAATTTGATTAATAAAATAACACTTGGAGGATAGTATATATTATGAATGAGAGAATACAGCCTTATGATATAAAAATGACAAAATCTTATAACAATCTGCTGGAGGAATTCGGTTCCATTCGTGCGGGAAGAGCAAACCCTCATGTGCTGGACCAGATTAAAGTGGATTATTATGGAGCGCCTACACCGCTTCAGTCCGTAGCGAATATTTCCGTTCCGGAACCCCGTATGATCATGATCCAGCCCTGGGAAGGCTCCATGGTAAAGGAGATAGAAAAAGCCATTAATATGTCTGATCTTGGAATTAATCCTACTAATGACGGCAAATGTATCCGTCTTGTATTTCCGGAACTGACAGAGGAACGGCGTAAAGAACTTGCAAAAGACGTAAAGAAAAAAGGTGAGAGCGCAAAAGTAGCAGTTCGAAATATCCGCCGGGATGCCAATGACGCCATGAAAAAACTGGGAAAGAGCAATGAAGTTTCCGAAGACGAAGTAAAAGATCTGGAAACTCAGATCCAGAAAATGACAGACAAGCATATTGCAGAGATTGACAAAGCAGTAGAAGAAAAGACAAAAGAGATCATGACTGTTTAGAAATTTCAGGGGGACATGCAACCGGGCTATGTCCTCCTTTTCGAATATCCGGGGACAGAAGAAGGATAAGGAGAATATTCTATGAGTGAATTAGACGGATTAAAGATTCCTCAGCATGTGTCCATCATCCTGGACGGAAACGGCAGATGGGCCAAAAGCAAGGGGATGCCAAGAACATACGGACATACAATGGGAGCCAAAAATATAGAGCAGATCTGTATGGACGCAGATGATATCGGGATCAAATATCTCACCGTGTATGCCTTTTCCACGGAAAACTGGAACCGGCCTTCCTCGGAAGTGGCCGCGCTGATGCGTCTTTTGAATTTTTATCTGAAGACCATCGGAAAAAAGGCAATGAAAAATAATATGCGCATGCGTATCATTGGAGACCGGGAAGGACTTTCCGATGACATACGCCGGGCTATTGACGATATTGAGGAACTGACCAAAAACAACACAGGGCTGCAGTTCCTGATCGCTATTAACTACGGCAGCCGCAATGAAATGATCCGGGCCATGAAAAAAATGCTGACGGATTACAAAAAAGGCGATTTTAAGGAAGAAGAACTGAATGAGGAAAAATTTGCCTCATACCTGGATACGGCGGATGTGCCGGATCCGGATCTGATGATCCGCACCAGCGGGGAGGAAA
>CAKNLF010000169.1 GCA_930989305.1 uncultured Roseburia sp.
CAGACGTTCCGAGATTTCCAGCGGAGAAAATCCCATTTCCACCAGCAGGCTGGCATGGCTGTGACGCAGATCATGAATCCTGATACGCTTCACGCCGCTCTTTTTGATTCCTTCCAGCATATCATTCTGCAAAGCGTATCTGGATATCGTAAACAATCTTTCCTGTGCATCCCCACGGGCTTTGTAGCCCAGATACTGTTCCAGTTTTTGCGTCAGAAACTCCGGTATTTTGATTTCTCTGTAGCTTTTTTTTGTTTTCGGCGGGGTGATAATGTCTCTTTTCCCGAGCCGCTGGTAGGATTTGGTCACAGAAATCGTATGCCGCTCCAGATCAACATCCGATCCGGTAAGCGCCAGGATTTCACCGATCCGCATACCGGTCCAGTATAATAACAAAAAGATCATATATGACTGTCCGCTCCCAGGGATTGCTTCCAAAAAGCAGGTAAATTCCTGTATCGTCCAAAAATCAACGTTCTCGGACCGGCTTTTGCCGATGCTTCCCGCTTTGGCGCAGGGATTGTCAGACAGGTTGTAATACTTTTCCGCATAGTGAAAAACTGCTGCCAGCTGATTGTGGATCGTTTTCAAATACGTCTGCGCGTAATCTTGCTTCATAAGAATACTCTGCCAGCGTCGGATATCTGCCGGGGTAATATCCGCCATTTTCTTTTCTCCAAAATAAGGCAGTATTTTGGAATCAATAATATTTCTTTTTATCTTCATCGTGTATTCCCGGAGCCTGAGCTCCATATCTTCATAATAAATCTGCAGAAAATCCGAAAATTTCATATTAAGATCCGCCCGCGCTTTCAGCAGAAAACCGCACAGCCAGTCTTCCGCGTCTTTTTTCGATGAGAAACCTCGTTTCGTTGATTTATGTCTTTTGCCCTGCCAGTCCGTATAGCGATACTGCACCAGCCATTTCCCGGTTTTCGGATCTTTTTGCGCTTTCATCATATTCATCCCTTCCTTCTTTTACATTCTGCCTGCAGCCTGCGCCTGTACCAGACCGCCTGCTCTTTTATTGTAAGAAAACGGGGAAAAATTATGTATGTATCCTTTTTCGATGCTGCAAGGCAGAAATAACGAAAAATCAATGAAACTCCTTCGTATAAAATCGTTTGAATACATATATCTTTCTGATATAATAGGGAAAAATAAAGGAAACAAGAATTATAAATGTTCAATCAGATGCCAAAATACTGCCAATTCAAGATTTGGAATATTATGCCAAAAACATAACTTATCAGAAGAAAATCCGGTAAACATCCCTCGGCGCTCTCCAAAATCGCCAGGGTCTCAAAACAGAATAATATCTTTACCCAGGGAGCTGGGGGACGTGCTCTCGCCCAATCCGAGACCTTACGGAGGGTGGTGATTATTATGAGTACATATGAAGAGTTAAGCTTGATCGTATGTGTTGCTCTGCTGATCATAGCCATTCTAAATTTTACGCATAGGAAATAGCCGTCCTGCTCTCGTCAAAGTTTAGGAACGGCTATCTCTTGATGGTACATTTTTAAATTTCGCCGGGTCGGGTGACTGGCATTCACCTTCCGGCTCCCTTGTTAAGTATATTATAGCAAGTATATTCGAAAAGTCAATTTAAACCCGCCCTGATGAAACTATAGAAAGGTTGCGTTATAATAAGGTAAATAATCAAGTTTCATTCCATACTCCGCTTGCTTTGGAACACCTGAATTTTGAATCCCGGAAGGAGGTTTCATGATCTATGGAAGGCAAATATTTCTTTAACAGTAAAGATATTACGATGAATATGTGTATTCAGATCCGGGATGTGATCGATATCATCAAAAAGAAAAGTAATCTAGCTTTTCCGGATGCAGCCGGGGCTTTTTACCACTCCCAGACCTATAAAACACTGCAGGATACAGAAAATACACTCTGGGCGGAATCAGCAGGATATATTGCAGACCGCTTCTATGAAGAACAGAAACAAAAAGAATTACAGACCCTTTAAAATATGAGCATTATCTGAAAAAGGAACTACCCGCAAGGAACATATCACATCCCAACGGCAGTTCCTTTTTTGTGCGGAAAGGACTACTGTAATTGTTGACCTGATGCATAAGATCTGAATCCCAGAATCAAAAAAGCTCCCACTAAACGCGCACGCTCATAAGGAAGTAATTTAATTGTCGCAGGGCGGCATAGCTGAAAGGTCATGCCGTCCCGCCTTTTCTTTGCCGTTCCACGGCCTGATCGTCGCCCGGTAGATTGACTTCTCCGATAAAGTTCCAGACCAGTTCAATTTTCTGCCTGCGGTGTCCGCTGGATTTGTCCGGCGCATGGACAATAATCTTCTTTACAAACTCATTGACGATGGTAGGCGTCAGTTCACGAACGCCCACATATTTCCGTACAATGGCTGCAAAGCTGTCAAAGTCGGCTTTATCCTGTTCAAAGGTTTCTACCGCTTCCCGCCATATCTTGACCTGCTCTGTCAGTTCTTTTTTTTCTGCCTCATAATCAACGGAGAGTTTCAAGAACCGCTCATGGCTGATTACGCCGCTGATGTCGTCCTCATAGGTGCGTTTGAAAATACGGTCAAGTTCGGCAATGCGCTTTTCCGCTTGAGCGATTTCACGCTTGCGCTTCTTGGCCTCTTTTTCGGCTTCTTGGAAGTGCTGCTTTTTCGCGGCTTCCTCAAACGCCATAGCATCGTCAAAGAACAGCGCCGTCACATCGAAAATTCGCTGCAAGACAAACAGTTTCAGCGTTTCTTCCCGGATAAAATGCGCAGAACAAGTTCCTGTATTGCTCTTGTAATTGGAGCAGACATAGTGGTCTTGCT
>CAKNLF010000170.1 GCA_930989305.1 uncultured Roseburia sp.
TCCCGGTACTCCGCCCGATAGAGTGACGGAACATATATTCCCGGCACAGAAGCAGCCTTCCGCAGAAAATCCTGTCTGGATGCTCCGGCATGCTTCATTTCTTTGTACAGATCCAGCAGCGAATCATAAACCACTTCGCCTTCACCGATATAAAACAGATCAAAAAACTCCGCCAGCGGCTCCGGATTGTACGCGCAGGGGCCGCCGCCAATAACAATAGGATCTTTTTCCGTCCGCTCTGAAGTATGGAAAGGAATACCTGCCAGGTCCAGAAGCTGCAGGACATTGGTATAACACATTTCATATTGAAGCGTTATCCCCAGAAAATCAAAATCCCGGACAGGGCTCTGGGATTCCAGCGCAAACAGAGGAATCTGCTGTTCTCTCATAATCTGCTCCAGGTCGCTCCACGGCGAATAGACCCGCTCACACCAGACATCGGATCTCCGGTTAAACATGTCATAGAGGATCTGAATTCCAAGATGGGACATGCCTATCTCATAGACGTCCGGAAAGGCCATCGCAAAGCGTACATCCACCTTTTCCGGGTCCTTCATGACTGCATTGACCTCGCCCCCAATATACCGGGCGGGTTTGTCTATTTGTAATAAAATTTCATCGTTTAAAGCAAGTTTTCTCATGTTAAACAACCTTTTTATTGTGCAATTCACACAATTTCAATTTCCCTTCTACATAAATGATTTTCCCCGTTTTCTCCTCGTTTCCAGGGCGAATGCTTTTTTCGTCATCTGCTTCTTTTTCTGCTTTTTCTTCAGATGAAAAACCTCCCTACCTTTTAATGTGCAGGAGAATGTAAAATTGTTAAGATTTACTGATTTGCTTACATATCCCCAACTATCATTGATAAATTGTAAATTATTCTCCATATAGCGCCTTCAATGGGCATTGACAATGGAGAAATTACTAATCTGTACAAATTTTACTATATAAGGCTGTGGGTTGTCAAACAGGACTAATGCGGCTTATTTCAAAAGCGCAGTCCATCATCTGAAAAATTCTCATGAGTCCATAACGGGGCATGACCGATACGGACGGAGGGCGGAGCTTGCCAAGGTACAGTTTACAGAGTATAATAATATGGAATTCGTGAAAGAAAGGAAAAACAAGCTATGTTTTGTCAGCATTGTGGAAGACAGCTGCCGGACGATGCCCAGTTCTGTACCTATTGTGGTGAATCCACAGCGCAGAACATCCAATCAGATTCTGCCCGGCAGCAGGCCATGAAAAAAGCTTCTGGCCAGGCTACAAATAAACAGAAAACAACCCAGCCAAAACAGGAAAACCCGCCTGCAAAACTTCCCGGTAAGATTGCGCTTCTGGTATGCGGCATCATTCTGGCTGTCTGTGCCCTGCCGGGGCTTTTCCAATCCATCCAAACGCTTTCTGTGATGATGGCAGCAGGATATAGCGCCATCGCGATCTATGAACTGCTTGCGGTTTCTTTGTATGCCCTGATTACCGGAATTTGCGCGGCTGTGTTTTACAAAAATATAGAAAAAGGGGAAACAGTTTCCTTAATAGCCGCATTAGGGATGCTTTTGCGAATCATTGACTGGATCTGGGCCTATAATGTCCTGAAATCTTTGAACCGGTCACTTCCAGCCATCGGCATCATTTTCAGTCTGATACTGTATGCAATCATTTACTATATCACGGACAATTATGCAAAAATATTAAAAAAGAAAAAGGCTTAAAAAGAATGGCTGTTCAGGAGAAAATGGTATTATGAAGAGAAGTGTGATCAGTTCATTATTGTTGGCAACAGCTTTGATCCTGCCAGCCTGTGGCGGATCGGACAGCATTTGAACTTTGGCGAAAATTAATGAACTGCCATCCTTTTATGTTATTGGCAGAAATCGCAGCGGATAAGAGCCGCACAAAAAACGATCTGTCTGGCTGTTTCGCCCGCGCTCAAGGTTCCCGGATTTATAATATATTTCTCGCCAGAACAGCTTCAGATCATTTTTTCGTTATTCTCCCTGAAAGCTGCCGGAGAGATTTTCTGAACTGAAACGAGAAAAAGACCGCCGTAAAAGATACCGCGATAAAATCCGCCACCGGTTCCGCCATATAAACAGCCGTCGTCCTGTCCGCCGGGAAAATCAGAGGCATGATATAAATAAGCGGTATCAGCAGGATAAATTTTCGCATGACTGCCACCAGGATCGAAGCTTTGGCGTTCCCCAGCGCCGTAAATGTCATCTGGCAGGAAACCTGGATGCCGAACAGAAGCAGGCAGGCCATATAGATCCGCAGCGCGGTTTTCGTAAAGTCAATCAGGGCCCCGGAATTGGTAAACATAGCCGCAAAGCCCTGCGGAAACAGCATAACAAAAGCCCAGAGCAGCGTAGAATAAACCATGCTGGCCTTGAGCAGCAGCCTGAACGCCCCCTTTACCCGATCCGGATTGCCGGCACCGTAGTTATAGCTGATGATCGGCTGCGCTCCCTGCCCCAGTCCCTGCAGCGGCAGCATGGCAAACTGCATAACACTGGTCAGAATAGTCATTGCGCCTACGGCGATATCTCCGCCATAATTCTGCAGAGATGCGTTAAAGCAGACGGAGATGACGCTCTCACTGGCCTGCATGATAAAAGTGGAAAGCCCCAGGGCAAGGCTGGGGAGAACGATCTTCCCTTTTAACCTGAAGTTTTTTGTGCGGAGCTTCAGATGTGTTTTCTTCCCGCACAGGAAAACCAGTACCCATACGCAGGACATAGCCTGAGACAGTATTGTCGCCAGCGCGGCCCCGGCCACGCCCATATTAAGCCCGAAAATAAAAATGGGATC